>CAMBEJ010000024.1 GCA_945865375.1 Akkermansia muciniphila
CTGGAGTTTGGACCTTTTTCGGCCCCACTGCGGCCCCCTTTGGCCTTTCTTTGTCGGAAACTTTGTCGGAAACTTTGTCGAGTCGTTGGTCAATCCAGGGACTCAATGCTCACCCGTCACAAGCTTTAGACATCTACCAGCAGAAGGCGCTTCCCACCCGCGTGGAAGCCACTCAGGGAAGAGAGCTTTTGAGCCGAATCATCGCCTTGGTAAGCAGTTTCTGAAGGCCCAGGCGATTTCCAGATCGACAAAGTTTCCGACAAAGTTTCCGACAAAGGGGCCGGGACGGGTCTGAGCCCGCCACAAAAGACATCCGGGCAAAGACATCCAAGACATCCGGGGACAGACAAATTGTAGGGACATGTCGGGATTTCCGGGGACGGGATTTCCGGGGACAGACAAATTGTTGTGATACTGCTTTCTCTGTCGTGGTTTTCTGTTCCGCCAAGCGTTCATGCTGGCGCTCTAGGTCGAGCTGGTTGACCACTGCCTCCTGGGTCGCCAACTGGTGCTCCATGCGGCGGGTCAAATTGTGCGTCAGACATAGAAACTGTGCCTGAGCCGATCTTGCGGTCTCCGAAGTGGCCCAGGACTTCTTTTCGTTGAGCTTGATCTTCAAAGAATCGAAGACCTTCTCGATCTGCCAGCGCCGATGATACAGATGGGCAATGAGTCCTGGAGGCAGGGTCGTTTCGGTGGTCAGAAAGACGCGGATCTGGCCGGTATCTGGAGCTTGGCAGGTCACAAACGTGAGGAGTGAAACGAAACGATTCAGGGGGCGTGGATCGCCGGAGGGGGCGAGGCGGATATCTCCAATCCGATTGGGCTTCACCAGGAGCCGTTGGCGCGACGGCTAAGGGCATACTGCCGCGTGTTTGGAGGCAATTCTTCCACACCGTTCACTACGACCTTTCACCGATTGCGTTGCAGCCAGCGCGTCGCGCAGCACGGGAATCGTCAGCTTGTCCTTGGCGCGGTTCGCGGCGATTTTGCTGGCGAGAATGCGTTCGAGCGAAAGCACCTTGAGCTTTTGCCGGCCCAGCGGGATTACCACGCAGTTTTTGATTTCGTCGGCGAAGGTCCCCAAGCCGTCCATGCGTATGACGATGTCGAAAAGTTCCGCGCCCGGACCCGCGAGCATTGGTGGATTGAAATTGCTGGGCGGCACGTATGCCGCACCGACTTCCTGCAACGCGAGGGAAATTTTTGGTTCGCCCAAATTCTCAAACCAAAGGTCAACATCCTGCGTGACGACTGGCGCGCCTTGCAGCGTGGCGGCGGAAAGCCCGACGACCATGAACCGCACCTTGCGTTTCAGCAAAACCTGCAGCAGACGCAGTTCACTTTCTGAAAATGGCAGTGGCGCGGCCACGGATTAAGCTCCTTTGCAAACGTTCCAACGGCGGTTGCTCTAGCAAAATCAAGGTGTGCCGCACATTGTCGGGATCAGCGTGAGGATGGGCGGCGAGAACTCTTTCGACGCGCGCCGATAAGCGTCGCGCCCAGCGTCTGGCTCTGGCGGTGAGGTCGGATTGAGCGCGCGGTTTCATGCAGGCACTAGGAGCTTAAGCGGTTTCTCAAAACTTGTCACCGGCATTTCCAACAGCAATTAACAAGATCAACGCGGCCCATCGCTAGAATTTCCGGGGACAGACAAATCGGAACCTTAGGGACAGACACGGAACCTTAGGGACAGACAAGTCATTTGGCTTCGGCTCCCATGAGGCGCGCCGCCAGGAACGACTTGTCGAGCGTTTGGCGGCGGGAGGAGAAGCGCTTGATCACACGGCGGGGACGGTGGGCGCGGCAACCGGCGTCGGCTCGGGTTTGGCTTGCTGCAGGACTTCGGCGAAGTTCAGCGAAGGCAGGCAGAACGGGCCATGTGGGGCGCGGGCGGTAATGTTGAGCACCATCTCTCTCGCAGCACCGTAAAGCAGACTCAACCCATTCACGGCGGCGATCATCTCGCGCTTCTCCTTGTCCATCTGCCCATGCACCTCCACGATCCCGACCAGGTGCAATTCAATGTCGTAGGAAAAGGGGTGTTTGGCATCACCGCTGACGTGCTGGATGAAAAGCTCCACATGCCACTCGTTGGTTTTGCCCTTCGCAGGCACATAGACGACGCGCTGATTGAGGCGGACTGTCCCGGCCGGCGTGCCTTCAGGATTCGTCCGCACGTTCACAATCGTGAACAGGTGTTGCTTAAGCTGTAGTGGAGAAAATGGGATCATTGGCCGTGAAGTATTGCGCCCTCCACGGGTGGCCGTCGGAAAGTTGCGCGTGAAACGTGACCGGCCCCGAGGGAGTGCAGGCTCCGGCGGTGCGCGTCATCGCCTGGACTCGTTGAGGGGTGACCTCGACGGTGGTAATTTGGAGCGTCTTGAGCCGGACGCCGTAGCCGATCCCGGCGATCCGCTGCGTCCAGTAGGTTTGGCTCAAAGCGCCACCACACTTGCGACGGATTAGTTCATCGTAAACGGGCTCTTGCACCGTGCCGCCTTCCCAGCGCTTTATGCTGGCGACGCCGACGCCGAGGAATGTCGCGAATTTCGCCTGGCTCATGCCGCGTTTCCCACGGCACGCAATTATCTCCGCCGACGTCAGCAAGCCATGTCGGCGACGGTATTTGTCGGCAGCGTACAGGCACAGCTTATCTGCCTGCGCGTCGTCCATCGTGAACCAGCCGCATTCGGTGCAAACCATCGCGGGTGCATTCACCGTGAAGTCTTCCCCCCGGAACGTCTGCAACACGTCCACGAGCTTCTCGGTGAATCGTTCATTTTTGCATTTCAGGCAAAGCATAATCATCGCTTCATTTCGGCGCGTCCGGGTGGCAATCGACATGAAAGTAACACCACTCGCCGCGACGATTCTTCGTCAACACAAACTTAAGATACATCCTCTTTGCAAAGTGCGAACTGTGCCACGAAAAGGCCCACAATTCCTCGTCCTTGATGGCTGGTTCGTCCTGATAGCTCCGTTGGGGCGGTTTCGTGCCGGCGTAGCACTTTTCAGGTCGAGCGTTTTTGATTTCGTCCAATAACTTCGGGAGCAATTCCCAAAGTTCCTCAGTTGAGTTCAGATCCAACCCGCATTTGTCCGAAGGCCAGTGCCTCAAGGTGCCGAAAGTCCGCCGGCCCGTCTGAGATCGCAGGGATTGCGCGTCTCCAAGGATTCGTTGCACGATTTCCTGTCTCACCTGGAAGACTGCTTCCTGGTGCGGACGGTGTGCCTGGAAACGGCTTCGGAACGGCAGCGCATGGTGAACCCCCGCAAAGCGTTTCCGGTGGACTCAGGCCTGATTCCAGTCTTCGACCGCACCGGGCGGGCGAACATGGGTCATGCGCTGGAAACCGTGGTGTTGGTGGAGCTGGAGCGGCGGCGAATGGAAGTGACCTGCGTGCGAACACCGGGAGGTTACGAAGTCGATTTTCTGGCGCGGCGACCCGGCGAGCGGCCCGAACTGATCCAAGTCTGCGCCGGCTTGGGGAGCCCTGAAGTTCTCGAACGGGAATTGAGAGCGATTGTTGACGTTGCGACGACGCATCCCAATGCAGTCCGCAGGTTGTTGACCCTAACTCGGGATGCGATGCCGGACGAAGTCCCCCGGAACGTCATCGTGCAACCGGCGTACGAATGGCTGCTCCAGGGACCCGGTTAGATCACCTCTGGATGGCTCTCCGCGCAGCTCAAAGATCGTTTCTTGTAGCTGTGCAGCGGCGATTGATATTGATTGTCTGTCCCTGGTGATATTTCCTCGGTTCACCTTACGCCGTGGGCCGTCCCTCGCGGGAAAATGTTTCCGCCAACGCCACCGCTTTGAGCATCGCTTTGGATTTGTTCACCGTTTCCTGGTATTCATCCTCTGGCGAAGAATCAGTGACCCACCCACCCCCAACCTGGACGTAAGCCTTGCCATCCTTGATAAGCGCGGTCCGGATCGTGATGCAACAGTCGAGATTGCCGTTGAATGAAAAATAGCCGACGCAACCGCCGTAGGGGCCCCTTTGGGTTTGCTCGAGCTCCGAGATGATTTGCATGGCGCGAATTTTGGGAGCTCCGGAGAGTGTGCCAGCCGGGAAAGTGGCCCGCATCAAGTCGTAGGGGGTTCGCCCCTCCGCCAGCCTTCCCTCAACTTCCGAGACAATGTGCATGACATGGCTATAACGTTCGATGACCATCATCTCGCGCACGTGGATCGAACCAAAATCGCACACTCTGCCCAGATCGTTACGGGCC
The DNA here is from genome assembly GCA_945865375.1 of Akkermansia muciniphila. Classification (GTDB taxonomy): domain Bacteria; phylum Verrucomicrobiota; class Verrucomicrobiia; order Limisphaerales; family F1-80-MAGS106; genus F1-80-MAGS106. Next base: position 4,243 of record CAMBEJ010000024.1, read on the forward strand.
AGGTCGACAAGCATCACGTGCTCGGCGCATTCCTTGGGATCCGCGAGCAACTCTCTCTCATGACGCAGGTCCTGTTCCTCCGTCTTGCCCCGGGGCCGTGTTCCCGCAATGGGACGTATCTCCACCTTGCGATCCTCGCACCGTACATGAATCTCCGGCGAAGCCCCCACCAACGAAAAGCCTTCGAGCTCCAGCAGGAACATGTAGGGTGATGGATTAATCGTCCGCGCCGCGCGGTAGATGTCGAGCGGGGACGCCTTCACGCTGGCCGAAAACCGTTGCGAACCCACCACCTGAAAAATGTCGCCAGACCGGATATAGCTCTTGGCCTTCCCAACGTTCTCGAGGAACTTGTCGCGAGCCACATTGGACACAAACGGCAATGACGGCGCGTTCGAAAGCAATGTCACCGGAGTCTGTTGAGTCGGCTGATCCAGCAAGGCTACAAGCCGGTCCACTTCACCAGTCGCGTTTTCGTACGCTTCCGATACCGATGCCGCCGAGTCCAGAATCGCATTGACGAGCACCGTGATGGTCTGGGCAACTCTGTCGAAGATGAGAAGCTCGTCCGCGATCATGAAGTAAAGAACCGGGGTCTTCAGATCATCCGGCAATGGGCGCGGCACCACGGGTTCGATATCATGAATGAACTCGTAACCAATAAAGCCGAGGGCACCTCCCGTGAAACGTGGCAACGACGGGAGGATCACAGGTGTAAACCGATTCATGAACCGCTCCACCACAACGAGCCCATCCCTGACGCGCTCAGGGTCTCCGGGAGGAGCGGCAGGATCGATCGTGAACCGCTCGATTGCCTTCCCATGTTCCAACACCTCAACACACCCCCCGGTCTGCCGGATGATAGCGCGCGGGTTGCCGCCTACAAACGAGTAACGGCCCAGGTGCTCGCCGCCCTCGACAGATTCGAAAAGAAAAGATTCACCCCGCCCACGGATTTTGCGATAGGCGGACAGCGGCGTTTCGAAATCGGCAAGCAACCGGCGCGTCACAGGGATCAGGTTTCCCTGGCGGGCCAGCACTTCAAATTCGGCAAAAGTCGGCGAATGCATGATCGACAGACGAGATGTTTCCCTAGATTGGCGGGAAAGAAAAGGCTCAATCCCAAATGTTGCGCGAACGAACCCGGGGCCAAACCGCCAAAGTCGTGAACAAGAGCACCGCCAGGGCAAAAGTAATCATGCCCAACCCCACGGCCAGCGGCACCACATGCTCGTGGCTGAAGAACACCAGGAGCGTTCCCAGCCCTGCCATCAGGAGGACCTGTGCGGCGGTGCAGGCGAAGAACAAACCCTTTGGCGCCTGAATCAACTGCATCGCGAACCATGCACGATATTGGGCTTCGCCCAAGGTCTTCATGATCCAGGCGGATTGAAAGTTCCGCGCCGCCACCAGACAACTCGTGGTCACAAGCATGATCGCGGGAATCGGCCACATCGCACTCACGGCGCAAACCACAGTGTTCACCAAGATGCCCCCTCTCCATCCGAGAAATCTGGCAACCGGATTGGCCTCGAGTACAAGGTTCGGGGTGGCGATCCAGGTGCTTAAAAAATCCGCAGAACGGGCCACCACGAGAAGTGCCAATAGCATCCAATAAGGGCCGCTTGCGAACGGAACAGAGACGCCGGTCATCTTATTTCTTTCTGTAAAGGGCCTCCGGATCCTGCAGCCGTGATTCGGTAACCTCCACAGCGCTTCCGCCAGATCGGACGGATCTGAAGAAACAAGAGCGGAACCCTTGATGACAAGCCGCCCCCTCCTGCTCCACTTGGATCAAGAGGGTGTCTCCGTCACAATCGAAAGCCAGATCCTTGACCCACTGCACGTTGCCACTGGTCTCGCCCTTCATCCAAAGCGCCTGCCTCGAGCGGCTCCAAAACACGGTCTTTCCAGTCTCAACGGTCTTGGCCACCGATGTCCGGTTCATCCACGCCATCATCAAAACCCTGCCGCTGTCAGCGTCCTGCACAATCGCGGGAATAAGCCCGTCGGCGTTAAATTTCAGCGTTTCAATAAAATCAGTGCTCATGATTTGTGCCCCGGAATAAATGTGAAAGCGACAGCGGCAAAGCTCCCAGCGCGGCTAGAGTCGAACCTCTATGCCGCGTGCGGCAAGAAAGACTTTAACATCATGCACTGTGTAGTCGCCGAAATGAAAAATGCTGGCCGCAAGAACCGCGTCCGCCCTACCTTGAATGAGCACCTCCGCCATGTGTTCTAGCGTGCCCGCGCCCCCGCTCGCCACAACAGGCACTTCAACCGCTTCGCTCACTCTCCGCGTCACCTCAAGATCGAAGCCTGACTTCGTGCCATCCGCATCGATGCTGTTCAACACGATCTCCCCGGCACCTAGTCCCACGGCTTCGACCGCCCACTCCACCGCGTCCAAACCGGTTGCTTTCCGTCCGCCATGCGCGAAGACTTCCCATCGAGCTTCCCCAACCCGCCTCGCATCGATTGAAACCACGATGCACTGGCTGCCGAATTTCTCGGCCCCGGCCCGGATGAGCTCAGGATTGGACAAGGCTGCGGAGTTGATGCTGACTTTGTCCGCCCCAGCCATGAGCATCGCATGGATGTCTTCGACCGATCGTATCCCCCCCCCCACAGTCAAAGGCATAAAACACCTCTCCGCGGTTCGCTCGATCACCGCCACCATGGTTTGCCGTCCAAACGCGCTCGCTGTGATGTCAAAAAACACCATCTCATCAGCGCCTTGCTCGTTGTAACGCACGGCGAGCTCCACAGGATCCCCCACGTTCCGCAGTTCGCCCGCCTCAGCCCGCCCAAACTGGACGCCTCGTGTCACTTGTCCTGCGTGAACGTCGAGGCATGGAATGACGCGCTTTGCAAGCATATTCACACCGATTGTGAGTTCGGTTCGAAGGCCGATGGAGCGACGAGAACATGTCCGGAGCCAAACCCTCTGGGGTTGAAATCCTGTAATACGCCAAGCTGGGGAGTCCGCACGACAAGGTTCAGTTCAGCGGTTCGAGGATGTCCGCCCAAGGAGGCCCGACCTCCAATAAAACGCTTCACTCAGGAGAATCATCTCAAGCCGGAGGACTGAACTTGCCGTCCACGTTGGTGAATTTAGGTTTTGCGTAGAGCACCGCATTCAACGAAGGCATGGGGTTTGAGACCCCAAACTGATAGCCGCACTTTTTGACGGCACCAAGAATTTCTTGCTTGGTGAGAGGACTGTCTTTAGTGACCAGGATGATCGCTCGGCGAAGCGAGAGACGATGACGCACCCGTCTACCTCCGACACCAACCCCGGTTTCGACTTGTTCGACTTCAGGTGCGGCAACCCGACCCAGGCGCGTGCGGCGCGTGACAGGTGCCGTTGCCGTTGCAGGGGCTGGCGCTGGCGCAGAAGGTCCGTCGTTCAAAGCGCTATTGATCTGAGCAAGCCGCGTCTCATGCTCTGCTCTTTCTTTGAGGAGCGCATCGCGCAATTCGACAAACTTTTTGAGCGAGTCCGTTTTCGTCTTCTTAGTTTTCATTTTTCTTCGTTCTTCGTTTTTCGTCTATATAGGGCTTACCGGGCAGTGGCAAGCCTCAATAAGTAGCGTTTGTGAAGACTGGTTTCAATCCTATTCTTATCGGCACCTTATATCTCAGTGCTAGGGGCGCCGGTAGACTTTGTGGATCGCCGCCTGGTCGGTGGCCTTGATGATCATCTCATCAATGCACACATGCGGAGGCCGGCTCGCCATCCAAACCATCGCTTCCGCCACATCCTCCGCAACCAAGGGGTTCACGCCGGCATACACTTTTTTGGCTCTTTCTGCGTCTCCTTTGAATCGCACGATGGAGAACTCTGTCTCAGCCATGCCAGGATCCAACGTGCCTACCCTGATCCCCGTGCCGCAAAGCTCCAGACGTAGCGCGCGGGTGATCTGTAACTCCGCGGCTTTGGCCCCACAGTAAGCGGATCCTCCCTCGTAAGCCACACGACCGGCGATCGATCCTATATTGAGAAGCGTGCTTCCTGGCGCCTTCGCCAAGAAGGGAATCATCTGCCGGGTCATTCGCAGAACCCCTAGCACATTTGTTTGAAACATGGCCTCCCAATCTTCATCCCTGCCTTCCGCCACCGTGTCCATGCCGAGAGCTCCGCCGGCATTGTTCACCAACACATCCAAGGCGGACGTATGCGTGCGAACCCAATCGGCAAAGGCCACGACACTGCTCGTTTTACTGACGTCTAAGACTTGATAAACCGCGACGCCAGCCCCTGCTCTCGTGGCATCGGACGCCACCTGCGCCAAACGGTCGGCTCGCCGGGCACCGAGCAGGACTTTACACCCCTCCCGCGCAAACGCCAACGCCGCCGCCGCGCCAAAACCACTGGACGCTCCCGTGATCAAAACCCATTTGTGTGCCAGCCGTGAAATCATGAACCCATGATCCACGGAAAAGACAGGCTGGCAAGTCCAACAACCGAGCTCAGAAAACGAGAGGCTTCGGGAAGCTCACGTGCATCTGGTGAAGGTCCTGACAGGGACGATGCGAGGGTCAAGCGGCGCTTGGAAACCCGGTGCCCCGGTAAGAGAATGGGGAGCGACGCTCCCAAAGCGGAGAGGGAATTAACCGCTCTGGCTCACGCACACTCCCCATTCAAAACTCGGCTGAGAACCGGCCGTCCAGTCCCCTTTCAACACTTCAAAACCAACGATTACCGAGCGCACAAGCAGGTGGCATGCCACATCAGAATTCTCAAAAATAAGACGCTTTCGTGTTTTCGTGAAACGGATCGAAAATTGCCCCGACTCGCTGAGCCTTGGATCAACGGAAAAGCCAAACCAAAAGCGGGGCGAAAATCAAGCTGGGAAGATAGTTGGCAAGCTCGAGACGCTTCACTTCCAACAGCACCAACGCCACCGAAAACACCAGCAGCCCCGCGACCCTCAATACAGGATCCAGGAGATCACGCTGGTGCAGCATCGGCTCCATCCATCGCGCCGCCAAGGTCAAGGTCCCTTGAAATGCGAGGAGGGGGATGACGCTGATGAACACACTCCGCCCAAAACACTTTGTGAAGGAGACGGCTGCCAACCCATCCATCACCGCCTTCACAAACAACGGCCTCGGGTTTCCCGACAAACCCTCAATGAGTGCTCCGAGGATCGAGATTGGGGTGGCGCAAAACAGGATGACGCAGGTGGCGACGACCCCTCCTCTGAGGGTGGAGACTCCATCAGTCGAAACGGATTGGAAATGATGCCGCGCCTTTTGTCCAAGCCAGCTAAACCCCTTTTGCAAACGGAGCAACCGGCCCACGACGTTCCCGAGCGTCATAGCGGCCAGCATCAGCCCTAATTGCCCCATGATTCGTTTCAAACCGCCCCCAAAAGCGTCCCAGCAAACCTCGAGCCCAACCCAGACAATCGCGATGCAGAGCCCGAGCTTGACCGCCTGCTGGGAGGCGTCGGAAGGCTCCCGCTGTGTTCTCATCGCCCACAACGACCCCGCCCCGATGCTCACCGCGTTGAGGATTGTTCCGATCATTTTCCAGGAGGGGTCACCACGCGAAAGTATCTTGCGGTCTCGCTCCCGAAGCCCACCTTCACCTCCACCGTGCGCGCGCTCAAACTCGCGGGCTCATCGCGAAACCCCCTCCATGGCCCTGAGAGAGACTCGCTCGCTTGAATAGTGTATGCTCGGTTTGCGGCCGACTCAAATAGCAACGCCAATCCGCCCGCCGGATCCCGGGCATGGCGCAGCCTCAACAGGCTTGCTCCGTCCAAGGGACTCGTGCCGGCCAGGAATTCAGCTTCATTGTTCATCCCGTCTCCATCGGGATCAGCCGAAGCACCCCCCAATTCCCCTCGAGAGCCCAGGCCAAAGTGAAGGACCCTCCATTCGCTGTGGAGCTCGCCTCCACGATCGACGCTAGACCTCCAGCCCGATTTCAGCCTCCATGCGGTCCATTCCGCTTTCTCGTCCGCAACCACAAGCGAGCGTCCTCTCCCATCGGCCTCGGGATACCATTTGTCGTTGTAGGAAAAGTCCAGGACACCCTCTCCCGTCGACTCGTACAGCTCAACTCGGTTGCCCCCGTTGCCAAGGCTTCCTTCAAATTCACCGGCCACCTCATGACCGTATCCATATCGGGCCAGGAAGGCCTTTTGGTTGCGCACGACGTATACCCTCTCGCCAGCCCGGATCCAGGGATATCTCAGGGAAGAAAAACTAAATTGCACCCCGCCGTCCAGCCTGGATCCTGCCAGAAGGATCGCCTCTGCCCCCGTGTTTTTAATCTCAATAAACTCGAAGTCTGAAGCCTCAAATTCAGGCAGTTCTGGGACGGTATCAGGATGGAAATGAAGCTGCGTGATACGAAGGAACCGCTGGCTCGGAGTGGTGTTTCCAACAAACTCTGTCCGTCCCACAACGATCTCGGATGAGTTCAGGATTTCCAATTGGCCTCCCCGCGCCGAGAGCCGTCCCTTGTAATCGCCCTGAATGAAACGTCCCTGCCCCGCCGAGGGCCCGTTTGTGCGCGTTCGAAACGCGGTGAGCCGGGCCACCAAAAACAAGGAGTTGCTCTGCGGGATCACTGTCCCAGGTTGAAACGTGTGCGTCACGCCGCCCCTCATAATCCAGCCCGACACATCCAACGCAAACCGATTGGTGTTGAACAATTCGATGTACTCCTGGTCCTGGTTCGCCGACGCCGGGGAGAAATCCAGGCTCCGAATCTGAATGCCCACCCCCGATGCCTGGCGCGCGGGGATGGCCGGATTGTTTCCTCCTCCAAGGGAGTTGAACAAAAAACGACGCCGGGCTGGCAGATAGTTGGTGCGCAGAATCGCGATGGCCTGCGGGACCGTTTGCTTTTGCCCATACGTGGTCCATTTCGCAAAATCCAGCGCCGCATCGGTCACGAGTAGCTTTTCCAGATCGGTCACTCGCCTTTCCATGAGCAACTCGGCGGGTGCCGTATCGGGGGCCTGAAGCAATTGTTCCATCAAGGAGCGAACACGACGGAGATACATCGCCTGGATCTGCGGGTTGTTGAAAAGCGCCTGCAACACGAGGTTGTTGTTGCCAATAAACAACCCGTTCTGGGGATACATGCGGTCGTCATAATAATCGCCCGTCCAATTTCTCCCGAATGTCAGATCCTGATCCCATGGCAAAAAGCTCCAAAGGCCCGTGCCCATGGTGTCCCTGTAAACATAATAGTTCTTGTGGCAGCAATCGTTGCCTCCCGTGATGATCATGGCGGCGAGGTAGTTCACCACTTCAGGAATGTCAACGTTATCATACAAAAACCGCGTCCGTGCCACCCCGCTCAAACGCACTCCGGCGATCAATTGAGCCAGATCGGACTTCGACTCAAACTTGCGCGTCTTCTTCTCGCTGGGCTCCGCGGTGTCGAGGGTGTTATAGACTTTGTAAAGGGCTCCATTGGGGTCAAGCCCCAGGCGTTTCACATAGTTGTCATCCCCATTCTCGACCCAATGCGCCACGCTGAAGAATTTCCCGTTTTGCTGGACTCGCACAGGGATCACAATGTGGTAGGGAGCACCCGCATCCCGGTAAACTTCGTAAGCCAGGATGTTGCGAATGTCGCTCTTGTCGGGATATGTCGTGAGCAGATTGAAGTCGTCCACCGCAGGGGCGGACGGGTCCCAGCGCAGATGGTGGCCGGCGTTGAGGTCGAAGTCGTAGCTGAGCTTCGGAAAACTGAGGCTCGATTGACCGTGGGAATTCACCCCGACGTTGTCATAGAGCGTGCCCGCGTAGAAAATGGAGCAGCGCGTGCCACTCTGACTGTTTGCGGATATCGGTTTTTCGATGAACCATTCCAGAACTGGCAACGGGCTTTGGATTTCAGAATTCAGCACCACCGTGCCGGCGTATTTGGGTGAGCGTTGCGGATCGGGGAACACCGGAAACCGGCTCCTCCTCCCCTCGCCATCCGCTGCCGTGATGAAGTAACGAATCATCTCCCCGGGCTTGGCCACACCCGCCGGGATGGAGGCCGAATACAGCCCATCGCCTGCGGCACCGTCCGCGTGAGCGCCATCGTCCACCATGGGAATTGTGACCTCAGTCTGGAACTGGACCCGGTAGACAAGATTCACCGAGTCCACCCGGCCGAATGCTGGAGACACCCGGCTTCGGACAAGCAGGGCCTCAGCGGCTTGTGGCTGTTTTGGAAAATGCTCGATCGCTCCTAAAATCGGGCCCATCTCCATGACGCCCGTCGCGTTCTGCGCCCCGGGCGTGGGGTTGGTGAGATAGGTGCGTGATCCCGAATCACCCCGTGGCGTGGTGCCATCCAAATCCAGCGCGATGAGAAAATCAGCATCCGCCTTGCTCTGCGTGAATGCCTGGATAACCAGCATGTTCGTGCCCGGTACCAACCAATCCTCCTGACGGCGCAGGCTGAACTCCTCAGGCACCAAAGCGAGATCCCGGGGGCGGTCCATGACGGCCGTGCTCGAACCGTCCATGGTTTCGGGCACATTCGAACGAGCCGCCTCCTGGCCGTTGACCCATGCCACAAAGCCGTCGTCATAACGGATTCGAAGACGCAGATCACTCAGGAGCGCCGGGTTTTCGACCACAAAGGGTATGCGAATGACCACGGTCGCGGATCGGTTTTGCATCCGGGTTCGAACATTCGTACGGATGAATGGCGCAAACTCCGCGTTCGCCGCTTCGTAACCCATTCCCATCACCGCTGGCGTCCACGCGGAATCATCGAATTCTCGTTCCTTCCAGAACTCGGACACGGGATTATCCACCGTCGGTATTGCGAATCGTGCGGAGGCATTGATCCCAGCGAGCACTCTTTGCGCCCGGCTCGAGCCAATTCCATAGGACACATTCTCCACCTGCGGGGGATAGGCAGGGGCATACTCGAACTCGGCCACAGTGCCCCCTGGCGGTATCAGCCCCAAATAACCTCCCCCGGCGTTGAGACGAAAATTGATGTGCAACTCGCCTCCCGCCCGCCGCCGGTTTTTCCCCGACGCGAACACCACCAACCGATCCCCCACCACAAGTTCCATCGTCGGAAAGACCCACTTCTGAGGGGTTGCAAGCTCATCGGTGAGGGACCAGCCGGTGAGATTGATGGAGCTCGCGCCGGGGTTATAAATTTCGATCCAATCCGTCAAATCCCCATCCTGATCGACCAGTGTGGCAGTGTTCCTCGCCATGAATTCAGAGATAATCAATCTCGGCTTCGCGGCCCCCATATCAGCCTGCACCCCAGCCGCAAAAGCGTACCACAGACTCATCCCGACCCATAGGCCGACGGACCAAAAAAAAAACCCGGCAGGGCTGCGGTCAGGCAAACGATCGGAGCCCGGCTCAAGCCTGAGCCCCGTTCGCGGGTTCCGCATAATGGTTTGCAATGGTTTCATATCTGATCAAACCGCCAGAATGCCTTTAAAGCTCGAATCTGGATAGCCTCAAGATTTCAAAACGCGGCGATCCCCCTCACGTCGAGTCACACCGTCCCGGTCCAGCTTTTCGAGAATTGGAATCACGACTCTCCTGCTTGATCCAAGCGCCTCACGGAGCTCGCTCGTAGTGGCGGAGCCCTGCCGCTTTAGGAACTCACGAATGATCTGCGTGGCACGGGCCGCCGCCCGCCAGCTCATGACCAACTCGGGGCCTACCTCCAAAGCCTCCCCTGTTTCAATAAGAAATCGCAATGCCTGAACGGAAACGGGGTCGGGCGCCAGCTCCTTTCTTGAGGGAGGCTCGAGGGGTTTGGCGGCCATGGCAGCTCGGATCCGGCGTCCTGCCGCGTCCAGGGTCGGCGGGAGCTTGGGAACATGGGAGACGCGCTGCACGTGGATGCCAACCTGTCGGCACTCGGCACGCGATAACTCAATGACGAGCGGTCCGATCAGTTCCGGGGTAGGTAACAACTTGCCCATCCCAGCCCTGAGCTGGGCCAGGGGTAACCCAATCCGCTCAGGGTGGGTCCGGTGTTCTTCGTCGATCAGCTCCAGAACCCGGGTGCGCCACGTTTTCCATTGTTCCGCGGTGACCACAGAATCTGCGGCACGCACCAATACCCCGCTGGCGCAGAGCATTCCGAGCGCTTGTTGCACGGCGCTATCTTGAAATCTGGAGCGTCTCAGCAGGCCTGAAGCCTTCGGAGCATCCCCTCGCGCCACCTCGCCTTCGACCCAGACCTGAACCTCCTCGAGACCCCGGAAACGCTTCCACAAAAATGAAGTTCGAATGGGGTTCTTGAGGCCGTCTCTCCGCGAGTTCGCGTCCAGCACGACCCCTCCAGCCAGGGTTGTCTGCTGGGACCAATCGCGGAGTATAAACCGGTCGCCTCCAACAATGAACAACGGCTCTTCGAGGCGCAGTTGAGCCAATCCGCTCTGCCCTAAACTCAGTCCGTCAACTTCCAGAAAATGGGCATGCACCGCCCCATTTGAGGTGCCCGCGTGGAGCCGGGCGCGCGTTCCGTTCTTGAGAACCTTGACACCCCCCCGTCCGGTGGTCTCACGCCCTGAACGCTCCAAAAAGACATCCAGACACATCCCCGGACCCCCAAACCCTGGCAGCGTGATGACATCCCCACGGCTCACCCCAACTCCGCCGGTGGACGTGGCCTCCGACGCGCTGACATCGGGAATGTTCAACGCCACCCGCATCCCAGGAATCGCTGACTCCAAATCAACGCCGTGATTTTGCAAAGCCCGCACTTTTGCGGCAAGTGCCTTGGGCTGCACTTCCACCATCTGACCCCGCTGGAGCCGCCCCCCGGCCAGCGTGCCGGTCACGACCGTGCCAACGCCTCGCAACACAAACACGCGGTCCACGGAAACCCGAGCTTTTTGAATGTCCACAGGCAACGGTATCGTTCGAAAAAGCTGTTCCAAGGCCCCTTTCAACTCCGCCAATCCGCTCCCAGTTGCCACGGATGTAGGAATAATTGGCGCCGCCTCAAAGGGCGTTCCCCGCAACCTCTCTCGCACGCCCTCGACTCTTTCCTCCACATCCGTCACCAGATCGGACTTGGTCAACGCAATGGTCGCGTGGCGCACCCCGAGGTAGAGCAGGATTTGGAGGTGCTCCTCAGTTTGGGGCATCCACCCGTCATCCGCAGCGACCACCAGTAACGCGGCATCGGTGCACCCCACGCCGGCGACCATGTTTTTGACGAAATCTTCGTGACCAGGCACGTCCACAATCCCCAACTCGATCGCATCGTGCCCAGGGGCCTGCAAACGCAGGGGCGCGAAGCCAAGGTCGATCGTGATCCCCCTTGCCTTCTCCTCAGGCAAACGGTCCGGATCGATTCCCGTGAGGGCGTTCACCAGGGAACTCTTGCCGTGGTCCACGTGCCCAGCGGTGGCAAGAATGAAATGACGGTCAGGCATCCCTCAAGCCTTCAAAAACTAACGCCCAGATGCAAGCGGCAATCAATCACAGCAGGTTTGGAAACCTGCGCGATGGGGGCAACGGGGGCAAGCGCACCCTTCAACGGCCCTGGCAACCAATTCAACACGCGAAATCTCTGTGTCGGACTTTGCGGTTGTTTTAAGGCGCTCCTGGTTTCCAGCAGACCGGAAGGGCGCTGCCGTCGTTATGGTAGGCTCCGCCGCTCTGCTTAAGAAATCCGGCGCGGGTCACTTAGTTGTCGGGGATGAGCAGCGGGGAAGTTGTCCACGGTTGGTCGCTCGTCCACGCGGCCTCCTAAGCGGTGAATTCGGAATCGCTGATCACCCAGTCGCCATTCACGTCGGCCGGGTGAAAGGCGGTGTTGCAATACTCATTAACCACGCGAATGAGTGATTCCAATTGCTGCACGGCTGAGCCGTCCGGGGATTGAGCACAGAAGTGGGCGATTACCTCCTGGATTTCGGCGCTTTGGGCAAGGATGAGGTGGGGCGGGATTGGGACTTTTTGTTTGAGTCGGCGGCGATCTCCTTGCGGGTTTCATCCACGAGTCGATCCACGTATTGCTCGATCAGACCTGCGAATTTGTCGTAGCCCTCAATGGCTTCTTGGACAGCTGGAACCTGTTCACGAGGGATGTAGCGGGAAACGTTTTTGCCACCTTGGCGGCATTGATGGTTGTAGTAAGCCCCGTCGGGGCCTTCACGGATGACGGAGAGCCTGCCACGTTCCAAGCGAGGAATTTGACCAGCGCGCTGGAGCAGTGATTGGGGGGTCGGTTTATCGTTCATTACGAAATAGTATATGCTGTTACATATACCTTTCCACAAAAAAAGGCCGGAATTGAGAGAATAGAAGAATTTTGTCTCACACACTTTGAATCCTCACGCGCCCGGAAATACTTGTCAATGGGGCTTCGCAATCCTACTCTCGGACTCATTCCAATGGGTCCCGAAACAGTGATGAGTAGGTCGCGAACGTCGTGAGGCGTCGGCGACCATCCCGGCCATCCCCCAATCTGAAACTATGAATCGGCCCTCAAAATGAAAACGCCCGCGATCAAGAGGCTTCGGGAAAAGCTCGCCGCTGACAAGCCCATCTATGGCCTTTGGGTCACACTCGAGTCCGCGAGCGTCACGGAAATCGCTGTCGCACTGGGTCTTGACTGGGTCGTGATCGATGCCGAGCACGGCCACCTTGATTGGAAGGACATCCTCGAGCATGTGCGGGCCACGGCTCGAAGTGAGACTGTCGCGTTGGTCCGCGTGGCCGAGCTGAACATCGCCCTCATCAAGCGCGCCCTCGACATCGGCGCCGACGGCGTGGTGGTCCCGTGGGTCGAGACTGCGGCTCAACTGAAGCAGGCGCTGGCCTTCGCGAACTATCCTCCCGAGGGGTTGCGCGGCATTGGCGGGGAGCGGGCGACAGGCTGGGGCCAATGCTTCGTTTCGCACACCCAGGAAGCCAACGAGCACGTCTTGGTCATCCCGATTGTCGAAACCGTGACTGCGGGCCGAAATATCAAGGAACTCTGCGAGATCGAAGGCGCAGAGCTCTTTTTCATCGGCCCAGCCGATTACTCCTCCACAGCGGGTTATCGGGGTCAATGGGAGGGGCCGGGGGTTGCGGCTCAGTTGCTGGCGATCAAAGACACCATCGTGGCAAGCGGCAGGCATTGCGGGATCATCGCTACCAGCGAGGAGAATCTGATCGAACGCCGGCAGCAGGGTTTCCGCATGCTCGGTCTCGGCACCGATTGCGCGCTGCTCTTGCGCAGCCTCCACTCCGCGCTCGGCATCGTCGGACAAGACCGTCGGATTCTGCCCACATTTCAACCCCAGGAAGGATTTCTCCCCGCTCTCCCGCTCCGGCAAACCCCTGAATCATCGTGTGCCAACGGATCGAGCACTTCGGATCCGGTTCGCCTCGTGATCGAGGGCGATCGCTCGATAGAACAAGAGGACAAACCATGAGCAGAAACAAATTTAACGTGGCTTGGACGGCCGATTTTTATGACCATGCTGGCTCGCCGAAGTATCGCGACATTGGTCTATCCCTCTTGGCGGAACAAATGCGGATCGAACAGCGCGTGTTCAAAGAACATCGCCGGGAAATCGGCTCCGACCAGATTGCCGATGCCCAGGGAGTGGTCGTGCTCACACCCGCAGTGACCGCCGCGAGTGTGTCCCAGGCTCAAGACCTGCTTGTCATCTCGCGCTTCGGCGTTGGCTACGACGCGGTGGATGTCAACGCTTGCACAGCGTCCGATGTGCTGGTCACGATCACCGTCGGCGCGGTGGATCGTCCGGTTGCAGAGGCGACCATCGGGTGGATGATTGCGCTCAGTCACGCCATGCGGATCAAGGACGGCCTGGTTCGCACGGGCCAATGGGACGAACGTTCCAGACACATGGGCCGCGAGTTACGCGACCGCACGCTGGGGGTGATTGGCCTCGGGGGCATCGCGCGAAAGACTGTGGAGCTCCTTCAAGCATTCGGCATGAATCAGCCGTTGGCATTCGATCCCTTCGTTTCTGAACAAACAGCGGCGAAACAGGGTGTGCGCCTCGCGAGCCTGGAACAATTGCTGCGGGAATCGGACTTCGTGTCCATCCACTGCCCTCTCACCGAGCAGACCCTCGGCCTCATTGGGTCAAATGAACTGGGGCTGATGAAACCAGACGCATTTCTCCTGAACACGGCGCGCGGCGGGATCGTGGATGAGGACGCCCTCTACGACGCGCTGAAGAACCGCCGGATTGCGGGCGCGGCGCTCGATTGTTTCGCGCAGGAACCGGTCACGTCCCCGTCCCGGTTCAGCGAGTTGGAGAACGTCCTCCTCGCGCCGCACAGCATTGCGTGGACGCACGAATTGTTTCGCGACATCGGACGGGCCACATGTCAGGTCATGGTGGATCTTTCCCTGGGAAATCGACCCCAAGGCGTTCTCAATCCGACAGTGTTTGATCGGCCCGATTTTTTAACAAAATGGGAAAGACTTCGAACTTCTGGATAAAGATTCTATGGGCAGACTTGAAGGCAAAGTGGCGTGGATCAGCGGAGCGACGTCTGGGATCGGCGAGGCGACGGCCCGGCTGTTTGCGCACGAAGGTGCCAAGGTCGCCCTGGTGGGCAGGCGGCTTTCCTTGAGCCGCCACATCGCGGCTGAGCTGAAAGCCGAGGGAGCAGAGGTCCTCCCGATCGCGTGCGATGTCAGCAGCGAGCGGCAAGTGCGCGAGTCGATTCAACGCACTGTCAAAGAGTTCAAACGCTTGGATGTGGTGGTGAACAACGCTGGCATGGTTCACGTCAAGCAACTCCACCAATACACCGGGAAAGAGTGGGACCACGTGATGGCGGTCAACGTCAAATCGATGTTCTTTGCCGTGAAACATGCGATGCGACATCTGCGACGTGCCGGGCGTGGATGCATCGTGAACGTCGGCTCCATCAGCAGCTTCGTTGGCCAAGCCCTGACACCGGTGTACACCACGAGCAAGCACGCCATCGTGGGTCTGACGAAATCCATCGCGTTGGACTACGCGGCGGACGGCATTCGCGCGAATTGCGTCTGCCCTGGGATCACCGACACGCCGATGCTCCGGGAACACCTGAACGTCCTACCAGATCCCGAAGCCGCTCTCGCCGGACGCCTGCGGCGCGTCCCGATGGGCGTTGTGTTAACGCCCCACGATGTCGCCAAAACCATCCTCTTCCTGAGCTGTGACGACTCTTCGGGCATCACGGGTGCCTCCCTGATCATTGACGCAGGCTATCTCAGCGCTGCCGAGTGGGAGACCAAAAATCGCACTGCTTTTCAGGTCTGAGTCTGAACTTGAACGTCCATAGATTTAAGTGATAGAGTGCGCCATGACTACATCTTTCCTTCTCACCAGGCGCGATTTTTCGCGACGAACCCTTTCAGCTCTCGCCCTCGGGGCCGTCGGTTTTCGGGCGGCGGCGGCGATCGACAAAGCCGCGAGCCATCGTTTCTTGTGCTGCGATTACCAAGGAAACAAGGTGGCCATCGTGGCGGCGGATGGCTCGGTTGAGTGGGAATACACCGCTCAGACCCCGCAGGACTGCTGGATGCTGCCCAATGGGAATGTTCTTTTTTGCCATCAAAACGGCGTGAAAGAGGTAGCCCATGACAAGCGGGTGGTCTGGGAGTACAAAGCACCTCCTCAAGCCCAATGCCACTCGTGCCAGCCATTGCCGAATGGAGGCGCCCTGGTCGCTGAATGCCTGATGAGCAGGATCGTCGAGGTGGGCCGAGACGGCCAGGTGACCCGGGAAATCAAGATCGCCTCGGAAGCCAGGAATGGGCACCAGTTTCGTGGCACCCGCAAAACGGCAGACCATCATTACTGGGTCTGTTTGATGGATGAAAAGAAAATCGTGGAACTCTCTCCTGAAGGGATCTTGCTCCGCACGATTCCAGTGGATGGATTTCCGCATGCGGCCATCAAGCTGCCTGATGGACATCTGCTCATCACGCTAGGCACCGCGCGGAAGGTCATCGAGCTCGACAAGAATCTAAAGATTGTGTGGCAGGTTGGCGAGGACGAGATCCCGGGTAATCCGCTCCGGCTGCCAGCCGGCTGCCAGCGTCTGCCCAACGGAAACACTCTTATCTGCAATTATTTGCCGGGAGAGTTCATGGGCAAACAACCGCAGGCTTTCGAAATCACGCGCGACAAGAAAGTGGTCTGGGAATTCACCGATCACGCGCGTTTCAAGACGGTCAACCAAGCCTATTTACTCGATCCCCATCGCAATGGAAAAATGACCGAGGTGCTTCGATGAAATCGAGTTGTGAGGGACAAGTGGAATTCCTTCGACGCGGCTCTTTGTTTGCTTCGTTCTCTTCTGTTAAAAAATCTTAAGGACTGCTGTGGAATCTGAAAAACCGCAAAAAAAATCCTCGCCGATTCGTCGTGCTTTTACCCTGCGATTGAAGCCAGGGTCATTTGCTCAGTACAAGGAATATCACGATCACATCTGGCCAGAGTTGGTCCGCGAGATCGAGAAGTGTGGGATCGCGCAAATAACCACCTTCGAGAACGATTTGCAATTGTTTCTGTACTCGGAAATTTACGACGAGGAAGGATGGGATCGACTGTGGAATTCCGGGATCCATGACAAATGGGCGAAGTGCATGAAACCGCTCATGCAATTTCGTCCTGACGGAAAGGTTGACGCGGGGCCCCTCAATGAAATTTTTCATTTGGAGACGGCGGTCGGCAATGCCGCAAAGCCCAAATTCCGTGCGAAGGCCCGGGCCGTGCATTCGCAAGTTGCCGGTGGAAATGACCCAGGGGACAGAAAACATGGAGCATCTGAACGCGTCCGTCGGTGACGGACGCCCACAGGCATGGAACGGGCGACCGCCCTGTGGTTGGCTGTGCTTGTAGGCACCCGATGGAGCCACCGACAACCTGTGAAGCGGTACTACTGGCGGAGGCCAATCCGCTTCGTTTCCTGGGTTGCCTTCTGTTGTTAAAGTGGCAGCGGCCTCCCGCCGCTGTTCCGGGCAGAGCCGAGACGGCTCTGCCACTTTACTGACAACCTGTGAATGCGTGCGCGGGTCAAACCAAAATCGAAGTGAATCTGCACCATAAAGTCGCCGTAGTCACAGGAGCGGGCCGCGGCCTAGGCCGCCGCACCGCGATCACCCTGGCCGCGCACGGTGTTAGGGTCGTGCTGGTCGCCCGCAACGCGGAGCAACTCCTGGAAACAGAAGAAGCGATCAAGCGAGCAGGGGGCATCGCGACAGCGATGCCAGCCGACGTCAGCGAAGCGGAGGCGGTGGAAAAGTTGAAAACCACGATTGAGCAACGCTTCGGCACGGTCTCCATTCTCATAAACGCCGCCGGGATTTTCGGGCCGATCCAGCTCATTAGCGAGAGCGAACCGAAACGATGGCTCGAAACGATGGCCGTCAATCTGTTCGGCCCCTATCTGACATGTCGCGCGTTTGTCGGAAGGATGATCCAGGCCGGATGGGGCCGGATCCTCAACTTCACGTCCGCCGCGTCTCTCCATCCGCCCGGTCCGCTGAACAGCGCCTATGGGACGAGCAAAGTAGCCCTCAATCAGTTCACGCGTCACCTTGCCGCTGAACTGGAAGGAACGGGCGTGACCGCCAATGTGCTTCACCCGGGTGATGTGAAAACCGAAATGTGGGCCACCATCGCCGCCGAATCCGAACAGCTGGGATCCGAGGCCGAGGCTTACCGAAAATGGGTTCGCTGGGTGGCCGAAACTGGCGGCGACGACCCGCAAAAAGCGGCGGACCTTGTGCTCCGCGTCATGAGTGATGAGGCCTCAACCATCAACGGCCAATTCCTTTGGATCGAAAAAGGTTTGCAACCACCGCTGCCCGCCTGGGGTGACGCAACGAGCACACAGCCCTGGCGGTAAGACATTTTCTATGGAGCTCGCGCATCCGCACAAACACACGCCCTCGTCCAAAACTCGACGCTTTTGTGAAAGAAGCATGACCGAATAGGCGCGAATCTGAGGGAGCCTCCCCGGTTGCGGGGTAGTTCCACCCGTTCCATTCGCGTGGATTACCGCGTGATTCGCGGGCAATCTGTTACCGCGTCATTCGGAGATCGCCATTTGGAATGCCAGAAGGGCATTGACGGGATTTCAAACAGACGTATTTTGGAAGCATGAAAACAACCATTGATATTCCAGAGAATGTTTTGTCGGAAGCCATCAGGCACACCGGCGCGAAGACGAAGCGGGAAGCGGTTGTGGCCGCAGTGGAAGATTTCAACCGCCGTCATCGCCTCGCCACGCTGGCGAAACGCCTGTACGGCTCGATGCCGAACCTCATGACGCGGGAAGACCTTCAGGCGATGCGCGAGGACCGTCAAGGGGAGACCGCAAGGTGACACTCGTGGATTCCTCCAGTTGGATCGATTTTCTGCGAGGGCGTCAATCCGAACCGGCGTTGCGCGTCCAGCGTTTGCTTGCCAACGGTCAGGCAGCCTGGTGCGATCTGATCGCCGTGGAGTTGTGGAACGGTGTTCGTGTTGGAAACGAACGGAAAGCTTTGGATGACCTCGAAACCGCTCTGACCACATTTCCTTTGGACGACGACGTTTGGAAACTGGCTCGGAAACTGGCGTTTCGCTGTCGCCAATCAGGCATTACCGCGCCATCAACGGACATTGTCATCGCCGCGTGCGCCCTCAACCACAACTTGGAATTGGAACAATGCGACAGCCATTTCGACAAGATCCTACCCATCGCGGCCAAGCTGTAAGGCATTGATTTATTCCCATATCACAAGCATTTTGCGCTGTAATATGCCGTTTTTCTGCTACGAAATTCCGGAGTATACAATCGTAAAGTCCAGCAAATCTTTATCTTTGTTCACCAGTCGCCAACGCTCCCGTCCCGGTGGAAGACGCGCTGAGCCGTTTCTTGCTTGAAGGGATGCTTCTTCACCGCTTTTTCATTGACGGTGATGCCGAGGCCAGGGCGATTGTTGGGCCGCACGATGCGGCCCTTCCGCTCGACCACGAAACCTTCCTCCACCACGTCTTGCCTCCAGGGCACGTCGTTGTGGACGGTCTCGCAGATGATGTAGCCCGGCTGCGAGAACCCGAACTCCAAGGACGCCGCCGTGCTCACCGGGCCCTGGGGATTGTGCGGCGCAAGGGCGATGTGATGCGCGTCGGCCATCGCGGCGATCCGCCGTGCCGCAGTGAAGCCGCCGCAATGCGTCAGGTCGAGCTGGCAGATTTCGCACGCGCGCGCGGCGAACAGCTCGCGAAAAGCTTCGAGGTTGGTCACGCGCTCGCCGGTCGCCACGGGAGTCGTCAGCGCGGCGTTAATCTTCGCGAGGCCTTCAACGCATTCGGGCCAGCAGGGCTCCTCGAAGAAATAGAGCCCGTATGGATCGAGCGCTTTGCCGAACTTCAATCCCATCGCTGGGGACGGGCGCGCGTGGCAGTCCACCATGATGTCGATGTCGTCGCCCACCGCCTCGCGCATCGCCGCCACGCATGCCTCCGCAGCCTTCACCGGTTTCAAACCTTCGATGGGCATTGTGCTGGGCACCGCCATGCTCTTGAACGCGGTGAAACCGTCCGCAACCGCAGCCCGCGCGAGATCGCCGAAACGTTTCGCGTTATCCACGGGCGTCTCGTAAAAATCCTCCATGCGCCCGCCACCGAGGTGGCAGTAGGTACGGACGTAATCGCGCACCGGCCCGCCGAAAACCTTCGCGAGCGGCAGCCCTGCCACCTTGCCCACAATGTCCCAGAGCGCGAGGTCGATGCCGGAGATGGCGGTCGCGCGCACAAGGCCGTGGCCGTGCCAGAAATGCTGGCGATGCATCATCTGCCAGAGATGCTCCGGTCGCGTCGGATCCTCGCCAAGAAGCAGTTCTGCAAGGTCCTCGATCGCCCCGACAACGCCGCGTGTGTGCCATTCCAACGTGGCCTCGCCCCAGCCGATGAGGCCGGGCTGGTCGGTGACGACTTTCACGAACACCCAGTTCCGCATCCGCGCATGGCAGATGAGCGTTTGGATCTTTTTGATCTTCATGCGACTTGAGTGGTCCGAGAGAAAGTGCCCAAGCCAGATCAGCCCCCGAACCGGGAGCCCTTCGGAGCTCGGTAGGAAATGTTCAGCTCCGGGGTCTCGATCCGGCGATGGCCTGAGATTTTCGAGTCGAGGCAGCGATCCAGGATGGCGCTGGCAATCTGCGTTCGTTCGACCGGATAAGGCGCCTTGCCTGTGAGCAGCAGATCCTCGATTTGAGCGACGAGACAGCCGGAGTAGGTCACGTTGGGTGTCGGGGGAAGAAAAAACTGAGTGGAAACAATGCGGTCGTTCTTGAGCCGGGCCGCGAACGTGAAATCCTGAACTGCGCCATTCAACATGAGCAGCGTCGTTCGAAGCCCATCCTTGTGCTCGATAAAGTAGGCGGCGGGATTCCCGACCAGCCGCGGGAGTTCATGGTTGGACGCCAGGTTTTGGGGGCGGGAGTCGAGTTCCGTATTGCCTTGAATCGAATCGGAACGGGACAAAGCGGCTTCAAGAAGGCGGTGGGACCAACGTCCCTCCTCGCCGGCTTTCCAAACCGCGTCGCCTTCGATCATTTGAACCGATCTGACGCCGGTCTCGCCTCCTTTGCGGCGCTCAACCATGCACTGCATCGCCTCGAGAGCGTGGTAATCCATCGGATCCGACCCGCCCACACCAATCATCAGGGCTTCATCGATCTGGGCACCGTAAGGGATTTCGACAGGGGGCAACCGCCAGGTGACGGGAAGCGAGGAGCCGGCCAGGAACGGGAATCGCAATCGTTTCGAGTCGGCAACCATCTTTTCAGCCTTCTCCCAACTGTAGGAAAGATGCTTGTCGTTATACACGGGCACAGCACGGCCCTCCTGTTCGAAGACGCGCACCACCTCTTGAAAGAACTCGTAACGGGGATAAAGCTTCTGGCCCTTCGCATTGGTGGGATAGTTGCCATGCTCACCGATGATCACCACGCCATCGACCGCCAATTTTGAGCCACCACGGCGCAAGGCTTCGGTGATGCTGGGATAAATCGTAAACCCATGCTCGGCCGCGCGCGCGCTACTCAGGTCGCCTTCGGGCCTCTGGTCCACGTAAAGCGAGACAACTTTCAGAGGTGGCTGGTGCCACTTGCCGTGCCGTGGATAACCCACCAGAAAACGGTCGCCCATGTGCTGGGCATGGGAGAGATAGGTCCAGACGGTGGCGATGATGGCGATGTTCTTGGGAGCGGGCGACGGGCGCGTAGCCGTGTGCGCCACCGCCAGCGGCGCAGCCCCCATCATTCCCAGAAAAGCTCGTCGGGTAAGCATCTAAGTTCTCCAGTAAGTGGATTCTCGTGTCGCTTTGTAGCGAATGTCCAGATGAGGCGTCGTCAGAAGTTTCTGGCCCTGGTGGAGGGATTCAATGCCAATTGCAGTCATGCCTGTCGTGAGAAGCGTCCGCTCGATTGGATAAGGAGCCTTGCCGCTGAGAAAAAGGGATTCGATGTGATGGACCTGCGGGCTGAAGAAATTGCGCATCGAGTAGTACGGAAGATAAAAAAGGATCGAGAAAAGACCCCCTCCCTTCAGGCGAGCAGCAACAGTGCAATCCCCCACCACTTGCTTTTGCGCTGCGGGTTGCAGTTGGATGATCGCGACCTTGAGCCCATCGAGGTAGTGGAACCGGTAGGCGTAGGAGTCGGGGGCGAGCCGGCGCAAGTCCTGCAACGAAGGGAAAACGTGGCTGTAGGTGGGACGCGCCGGGGCGAGTTGGTTGCTGCGGCAGAGGCAGGCTTCGAGCAGTTTTGGATCCCACCCGCCCGCCCGCCAGGAACCGCTCTCCATCGCTTTCCAAAACGCCTCGCCACGCAGAGCCTGGACCGACTTGACACCGGTCTCGCCCCCGCGTCGACGTTCGACAATCGACTGCATGGCCTCGATCACGTGAATGTCCCCGCCGTCAAGTCCGCCCCCCCAAACCCCAACAACCTCCTCCACCCGGGCCCCCCACGGCAGGTCTTGGGAAGGTTGCCGCCAGGTCACCGGGAGCGAGGACCCAGCCATCAAGCCAAAGCCCATTTCCCTGGACGTCTCAACCATCTCTTTCGCGTAGTCCCAGCTCCACGACAGGTGTTTGTCATTGAACACCGGCGCCGTCCGCCCGCTCCGACGGTACACGTCCACGATCTGTTTGAAATACTCATAGCGCGGGTAAAGCATCTGGCCTTTCTCATTCTTCGGATAGCGACCGTGTTCGCCGATCAGCAGCACACCGTCAACGGCGAGCTTGTCCCCGCCCCCGGTCAGCGCCTCAGCGATGGTGGGGTAGATTTTCATACCAGGATGGCGCTTGGCACGCTCGCGGCTGAGGTCGCCGTCGGAGACCTGTTCGACGTAGAGAGCCACCACGTCCATGGGGGGCTGATGGTGGTGTCCTTCCCAACCGTAGCCATCCAGGAAACGGTCGATGATATGTTCCGAGTGCGAGTATTTGTGGTAGACCGTCGTCAGGGCGGCGATTCGCGGACGCGGCTGTGGGTGAGAGCCTCCCACAAAGACAGAACGCGCGGCTGTTCGGCCCGCAGTGGCGAACGTCGCGGTGGCGGCCATTCCTGCCAAAAACTTTCGGCGCGATAGTTGCATAGGAAAGTGTCCTTAAACTGTGGTCGGGGCGAGTTTTCTGTCGAGCCTTAAAATAAGACTTTTTTTGAGGCGCAATCCGCCGGATGCTGGTTTGATCAGATCACACATGAAAAACCTCACATGCCAGATTCGGTTTCTTTTCCTGCTGATTATCCTCCTCTGCGGCAACACACCCCTGACTTGGGGGGCACCAGCGCCGGGGCTGTTCGCCAAGGCCAACTTGGTCGCCTGGTGCATTGTGCCGTTCGATGCAAAGAAGCGAGGACCTGAAGAGCGTGCGGCGATGCTCGAAAGGATGCATATCAAAGGGCTGGCGTACGACTATCGAGCGGAACACATCCCTACGTTCGACGCCGAAATGGAGGCGCTCAAACGGCATCACATCGAGCTGACAGCGTGGTGGTTTCCGGGCGCGCTCACCGACGAGGCAAAAGGGATTCTGGAGGTGCTCAAACGGCACAAGCTGCAAACACAACTCTGGATCACGGGCGGCGGCGAGCCCACTAAGACTCCTGAGAACCAACGGGCGCATGTCGAATCCGAAGCCGCGCGGCTCAAGCCCATCGCTCAGGAAGCAGCCAAGATCGGCTGCACCGTGGCGCTTTACAATCACGGCGGATGGTTCGGTGAGCCAGAAAATCAGATCGAGATCATCGAACGCCTGAAGCAGGAGGGGGTGATGAACGTGGGAATCGTCTACAACCAGCACCACGGGCACGATCATCTGGAACGTTTCGCCGCCTTAATGCGGAAGATGAAGCCCCACCTGGTTGCGTTCAATTTGAACGGCATGACTCGAGGGGGTGACAAGGTGGGCAAGAAAATCCTTCCGCTCGGCCAGGGTGAGCTGGATCTCGGTCTGCTCAAGACGCTCCGCGATTCCGGTTGGCACGGTCCCGTAGGGATTCTCAACCACACGGATGAAGACGCCGAGGCGCGACTGCTGGACAATCTCGACGGTCTAGATTGGTTACTCCCGCAGCTCGACGGCCGTGCCAGCGGGCCCAAACCCAAGCCTCGTTCGTGGCGCGACCCCGCTCCCGCAGAAAAGCATTGACCCTGCGAATATCAGAAGTCTACACCATTTTTCCGTAGGAGAAAACCAGCCGCAACCCTGCCTTCTTGACCGCCGTTTGCACCTCTGGCCGCGCCCGATAGCAGAAACAAACGGCAAACACCTCCCCGGTCAGATGGGCTCGTGCGCGAGTTACCAATTGTTCAAACCGTTGAACCTGTTTCAATGTCAAATTGTGCTTCGCTTCGCCCACCACCCAGATCGTCACATCCGCGCGGGCCGGATCCATGGCTTGGCCAAACACATCCACCTCTTCCACGTCAACACCCCACCGCTGCCAACTCCGTTCAAGAGGCATTACATCCCACCCCAATTCCCGTTTCAACACGTCGTGCAGTACAATGTAAGCGATGTCCTCGATGTCGCCCCCCACTGTCTCACTCAATCCACCGACCTGCTTCTGTAGACTCCCCATGGCCTCCGCCAATTCCCCTACCCGTTGCTCTGTGCGCCCTTGTGCGACGGCCAGTTCCTCTACCCGTTGCTCGGTTCGGCCTTGTGCGACGGCCAGTTCCTCTACCCGTTGCTCGGTTCGGCCTTGTGCGACGGCCAGTTCCTCTACCCGTTGCTCGGTGCGCCCTTGTGCGACGGCCAGTTCCTCTACCCGTTGCTCGGTGCGCCCTTGTGCCTCCGCCAGCCGCGTCACCGCGATCTCCAAGCATTTGACGGAATCCGCTAGATCGCGCACCACCGCTTT
Organism: Akkermansia muciniphila; assembly: GCA_945865375.1. GTDB lineage: Bacteria > Verrucomicrobiota > Verrucomicrobiia > Limisphaerales > F1-80-MAGS106 > F1-80-MAGS106. Next base: position 28,601 of record CAMBEJ010000024.1, read on the forward strand.
CAGCTCGTTGAACTCGGTCTTCGTGACCGTCTGCTTCAGATCCTCGTAAAACGCTTCCAGAATTCCGGCCAGCTTTCGTGCCGCCGCCGGGTCCATGGCTTCGCTCAACGTTTCAAAAATCTGCAACGTGCTGATCATTCCATAACCATGCTGGCGCTCCCCCTTCCCTGTCAACTCCTTCAACCAGCAGTTCACATTTTGAAAAATGTGGGGCATGCCGGTTCGCGCAGTGTCCCACTCCGTGCGGGGCCGGAGGCCTCCGCCACAGGCAGACCTGGGTGTCTGCCCCACTTCGCCGACCAAAATGAGAACTGCCGTAATAAAGCGTGGTACCCCCATCCGGAATTGAACCGGAATAAACGGTTTAGGAAACCGCTGCTCTATCCATTTGAGCTATGGAGGCAACCTATTTGTTTGCAACAAGTTACAAACCTAAATATGGGCCACACTTTGCCTGCTTGTCACCCGTTTTCATCACCCTACACTGCCAAAACGATTGAAAACCTGAACTCTGACACCCTCGACATGCCCGAACCCGACTAGACGAAGGTCGGTGAGAATCTTTACCGCCATGGACCATCTGGTAATTACTATGCGTGGCTCAAGCCCTGCGGCAAGCAATTTCGCCGGAGCTTGAAGACCATGGACCGCACCCTGGCAACCCGTCGGTTGGCGGATCTGCGACAGCAGATCAACAATTTCATCCTGTCCGACGAGAAGAACGCGATCATCAGCGATATCGCCACCGCGTGGCTTACGTTCCTGAGGATGACCGGGCAATGCCCGGCGATTCACGCCAGCAGAAGTTCCGTGGTGTCGGCTTGTGCATCGAGACGGAAAACTTCATCCCATTCGGTTTTCAAAATGAGCGGGCTGGATTCTCGGAGATTATAGAGACATTCTGACTTGGATGAAATGTCGCTGTCGTGCCCAATCTGCTAAATCAATCCTGCCAATTCCTGCAGCAATCGCCAGTTTTCCAAGCGATCCTGTTTGGCGGACAAAAGCATGTCCGTCGGCATCCCGTCTTTGTTGAATTGTTTCGCAAACCGTCCCTCGGACCGCGCGAACATGACGAAGTCAAACACCTCTCCCGTCTTCGGATCCCTGTACCAATCCTCCTTCGGGGCTGGGTTGCCCTGCAAGCTCAGCCGTTCAGCCAGCTTGTTTCCCTTCCTCGGATCATAGATCAACACCGGGAAACTCCGGGTATCCACGGCGAGTTTGGACTGGCTCATCGCCATGTTGTCGCCCACCCCATGCTCAGGCTGACACGTCGTATAAACCGAGATCACAGCTGGACCGTCGAATTCATTGGCGGCAATGATCGATTTGTAAAAGTGGTTCGACATCGCGCAACTCGTTTGGGCCACGAAGGTGTTCGGGTGCATCATGGCAATCTGGGCAATCTCCTTGCGCCGTTCCGTCTTCCCTGGCACCACGGTGCCATGCACCGAAAACTTGGTGTTCTGGCCCTTGAACGACGCCGTTGAGGATTGGCCACCCGTGTTTGAGTAAACCTGCGTGTCCAGAATGAGGACTTTGATGTCCATGCCTGAAGCCAGCATCCGGCTGAGCGACTGGAACCCAATGTCGAGCATAGCTCCGTCTCCGCCAATGACCCACAGCTTTTTGCCCTTCCAACCCATCTGATCCCAACGCGCCCGCACGCCCATCGCGTCCGCCGGGCCGTTTTCAAACAAGGAGTTCGTCCACGGCACCAGATAGGGATTGTAGGGATACGTGGAGGCGTAAACCGTCGAACACCCGGTGGAGTTCACAATCCCGATGTTGTCCTTTCCATAAACGAACCCCGTCGCGGCCAGCATCATCCGGATCGCGGTTCCTTCCCCGCAACCCATGCACGATCCCGCTCCACCCACATAGAGGAGCGAGCGATCCGCCAGCATCATGTCGCTCAAAAGCTTTTCGTTGATGAAACTCTTTGGCGTCTCCGGCAGGCGCCGGTAAAAATTAAAGGTCTTCTGAAACTCTTTCAGGCTCGAGTCGTCCTTCTTCAACATCGCCAGGGCACCATGATTTCCACAGGCGTCCACGCACTCAGCGCACCCTTTGCACTTGGTGGGATCGATGAAGATTCCAAAATAACCGGGCTCGGCCCCTTTCTTCTCGTAGGTGTTCCAATACTTGGTCGTCTTGGCGAATTGTTTGGCATACAATTCTCTGTCGGCTGGATCCTCGATCTTCGCCAGCTCAGCCTCGAGCTGCGCCTTAGGCACCACCTTCCCCAGAATCGCCGTGTCAGGGCACTCGATCACGCAATCCATGCAACCCACGCAGTTCTCGCTGTTCAGGATCGGAATCTCAGGGGCGATATACGAAAAGTCCCTCAGGATGCCGGAGCCGGCGGTGACCAGCGACCTCGCTGTGCAATGATCTGCCGGCAGTTCGAGCTCGGCGCTGCCATCGTTATAGGCCCCGACGATGCGGTTGTTAAAATCCTCGACATCCAGGACGTCGGAGGTGATCAGCCGGGTGTTCTGACGTGCGCTGGAAACTGCAGTGAGGTCACTCATAATTAAAAGGGTCGACCGAATATCTGGGGCAACAAAATGGTTTCGTTTCAGGTTTCCTGGATCATCTGGCAACGGCGAACTCCTCTACCAAGGGTGCCGCAATTCCGATCACATGCGCGGGGATCTCCTGAACCTCCGTCAACCCGAGCTTGACGCACCGGAGGTTCTCCTCCACGACCTTCTCGCCGCGTTTTCCAAAGTATTTCCGCACGTATTTCTCCACGCTCGCGAGGATGTCAATCTGGCTCATCCCCGAACGTTCGGCGAATGGGGTTACTTTTATAAATATCCCCACCAGCACCACTCCTTGCATGCGTTGCAGAAGATCCGGATCCGTCGCGACATCCCGGGCGATCTTCACCGTGTCGAGGTAATAAACCCGAAGACGCTTGTTCCGGATGATCTTCTGCCCATACGCGGGAATCGCACTCCACACATCCATGGGATCGAGACGGTCGCTCTGGATGAACACACTGCCCTCGTAGGCGATGCCGTCCAGGGGGTTCCCCAGATTGAAGGCATTGACGTCGTTCAGGGGAATAAACTCCACGTAATTCAGCTCGCTGTGCGTGCGGATGTGCGCGTTCGCAACCGTCAAATAATAGGTCGTTGGCAACCCCTTTTTCTCGGAGCCATATTTTGGATACGCCTGCACGTGGAGGTTGAAAAGCTCGCCCACGAACGAGGCAATAAGCTTGTTGGTGGTCACTGAACCGAAACCTCCAACGGAATGCCCCCGCATCGAGAAGGCACCTTCCGGACGCAAGTCCGGATCCGCTCCATCGGTGAGGGCAAGGGCGTGTTTGACACCCACAACGCTGAACTCCTTGGGTTGTGCGGCCCTCATGTTCTCGACGATCGCAATAAAGTGGCCGCCGCGAATGTCGCGCGAGCCCAGACCCGCAGCGCAAGCGTAAATTTTAGGGATACGCTCGATCGCCGGATACTTATTCTCGCTGTAGGAGCCATAACCCAGCCCTGTCAGCGCGTCTGCAAAAGCCGCCTTGATCCCCTGGACCAGAGGATTGGATTGGGCCAAGGGGTTGTCCATACGTTCCACAACCGTCACCGCCTTCACACCCTTCAAGGCTTGCACGAGCTGGACTGCCGGAAACGGGGCAAAGCAGGTGACATGGACCACGCCCACCTTGAGCCCCATTTCGTCCCGCATGTAGTCGGCGGCCGCCTCCGCAGTCTCCATCATGCCTCCCATGCCCACCACCGCATACTCCGCATCCTCCATCCTATAGCCGTCCACCAACTGGTAACGGCGTCCGGTGTTGTCAAAGAATTCGTCCATCGCCTCCACCACTGCGGCGGGGACTTTGTCATAATAGTTCCGCTGGGCGATCTTCCCTTTCATGTATGAGTCCTGGTTTTGGACCACCCCAGACATCAAAGGAAACCGCGTGTCGAACAGGCACCGCAGCTTGGCGTTGGGGTCCCCTACATAATCCTGCATGAATTGAAGCTCGGGAACACGCACATTCTCGATGGTGTGCGTGGTGAGAAATCCGTCCTGCACATTCATAAAGGGCGTCTCGCAATTCTCTGCGGCCCGCCGCGCAATCAACGCCAGATCCCCCGCTTCCTGCGCATTTCGACCAAACAGGATGCCCCACCCGCAATCGGCGACGCTCATCACATCGTCGTGACCCGCATGCACATTGAGCGAGTGGCTCGTCAGGGCCCGGGCACCAATGTGGAAAACCACCGGCAGCCTCTTCCCTGAAATCGTGTAAAGCACCTCCTTCATCAACACCAACCCCTGGCCCGAAGTGAAGTTCGTCACACGCCCCCCGGCCAGCGCAAACCCTTCGCAGGTGCTGGCAGCGGAATGCTCCGATTCAGGCTGAACGAACACCAGCATATCCCCCCACAGGTTCTTCTTCCCATTCGAATACTCTGTCTGATAACCCGTCCCCATCGTGGTGGAGGAGGTGATGGGATACGCACAGGCACCGTGCGTGATGTGGGTCTCAACCCAGACGACGCATCCCGCTCCATCAGAAGTCGTGGCAATGCCTGGATAAACGAACTTTTTGTCCTCGTGGCTCATAAATGCACAGTCAAAACAGCACCCCTTCCTGGCCTGAAAAACAGTTTCACATGCCGGGGATGGTGAAGAACCTGGCCACCATACAGGAGGAGTTCCCAGCGGTCAACCGTCCGAAAGGATCATCCAGCAATTCTTATTAGGGTCCTTGCAACGCCACCAAGGTGAGAGCCCCCTGGGTGCCCATCGCTTCGCAAAGCGACCCTCTTGCAGGCTCGGTGCCACAATGAGAATTGCTAAGGAACAGCGCAAGATTCCTCTTGAGTCAAGAGTCTTTGATCTGGCTCTTCTTGCGGGAATGACGCCAATCGGATCGATGGTGGATCATCCAATCCGTGAGGGCTGCCTCAAAGCCAATGTCCCGGCCCGCTTTTTCGGACTCGATCCACTTGTGCCGAAGAATCTCGCCGCGCTCGGCAAGGAATTCGCGATAAAGCGATGAATTCTTTAACAGCTCTTCTCCGTTCAAATCGCCACGAGGTTCACCCGTCATACGAGGATACATATCTGCCTTTTGAAAAAGCTTGGCCATGCACACCGAATTCACAGAAACGTAACAGCAGCTTCTTATCTGACAATCAAATTTCTTCAGCGTGTTTGAACAACACTCGTTCCGCGTGGTCAAAAACGCCCCTGCGCCGAACGCAGGGGTGCCTCTCCGAATGAGCAGGATAAGCTGTGGGGAAGGCGTCAGACCTGCCGGTTGCTGCCTTCTCTGAAGGCAACGTTCGCTCCGCCCGGGTTGGAGAGGACCCTAGAAGAGCCGCAGGCTCCATGAACCGGCAGACCAGAAGGTCCCCCTCACCTTTGAGGGTGTCCTCATTCAGACATGCGCTCCGTGCAAGGACCGGGGTTTCACCGTTCTTGACGCCACGTCCCACCCCCTTTAACCTCGGAGTAACAATCAACGCCCATGAGCCTCGAAATCACAATCGAATACTGCCACGTTTGAAACTACGAGCCGCATGCCGTCGGTCTGACGGAAAAGCTTTTGCGCCTCAAACAACAGGTGCGTTCTATCACGCTCATTCCCGCGACCGGTGGAAAATTTGAGATCTGCGTCGATGGCCAAAAGATTTATTCCAAACTCGAGACAGGCCAGTTCCCTGAGCCCGACTTCATTCTCAAGTCCGTCAGGGCGATGCGGCGGTAACACTGGAGGGCGCGGATTTTTCGGGGTTTGGCAAGGGGTCAGCGTTCAGCGTTCAGCGTTCATTTCCCCCTCCGCAAGAGTCGGGATCCTTGCCTGCGGCGCGATCCCCATCCTGTCCACGTTGGAGAGTGAAGGGTGCCTGGTGGCCCTCGCGGTCTTCAAAACCGTTGTTCCGATGCTTTGCACCGGAAGGAGTGTTCGATTCGCTCCCTCTCCGCCACTTTTCTTTCACCCCAGCCAACACCTTATGTCACCCACTCCAATCCTGAAACTCACCTCGCTTTCCAGTTGCGCGGGTTGAGCTTCTAAACTAGGCCAAAACGCCCTGTCGCAGGTTCTGCGGCAGCTCCCTATGTTTGACGATCACAGAGTTCTCGTCAGCGCGGCAACGGCTGATGATGCCGGTGTGTTTTGCCTGGACCGCAATCGCGCGTTGGTCCAGACGGTGGATTTTTTTACTCCCATCGTCGACGACGCCTTGCTCTACGGGAAAATTGCCGCAACCAATGCGCTCTCGGATGTGTACGCCATGGGGGGACGCCCTTTGACCGCGATGAACATCATGGCCATGCCCACTGATCAGGTGCCGCCCGAAGTGATCGCACGAATCCTGCGGGGCGGCGCCCTCAAGGTGAAGGAAGCTCGGTGCGCCTTGATCGGCGGCCACACTATCCGAAATCCCGAACCGATTTACGGTCTTTCTGTCACGGGGTTGGTGTCGCCCCGCAAAATGATCGCGAACTCAGCCGCGCGCCCAGGCGACATCCTTGTCCTCACCAAACCACTGGGGACAGGCATCCTCACAACCGGCATCAAACGAGGACTCACCAGCCAACCAGCCGCCAGGAAGGCCGTGGTCTCCATGTGCCGGCTCAATGACGTCGGCGCGGATCTGGCCGAGAAAGGATGGGTTCGCGCGGGAACTGATGTGACCGGGTTTGGACTTCTAGGACACCTCTGGTCGCTTTGCCGTGCCAGCGGTGTCGCTGCGGAAATTCAAGCCTCAGCCCTCCCGGTGTTGCACCCCGAGGTGCGGACGCTCATCGAACAAGATTGCGTTCCCGGAGGGAGCCGGGACAATTTGAAGAGCGCCGAGTCCTGGACTTCCTGGCAAGGGGTCAGTCCATCCTTGAAGATCCTGGCGACTGATGCCCAAACCAGCGGAGGGCTTTTGCTTTGTGTTGCCCCCAGCAGACTGCGCGCCGTGACCCTCCTGCTAAAGCAACAAAAGGCGATTTGCTGTGCTGTGATCGGACGCATCGTATCCTCTTCCAAGGCCGTGATCCGCGTCACCGGCTAAACCGGGTTCAAACCCATGCCCGAGAGCTCTGACCACCGCCGAACCCTGCCCTCCGTGGAAAAGGTTTTGCACGCTCTCAGGCACAGTCCGGTGCCTCGACCCGCTTTGACAAAACTGGCTAGGGAGGAGCTCGCTCGCTTTCGCTCTGGAGAATCCATTCCACCGCCCGATGATGTGATGCACGCGATTCGCCTGCGCGTGGGCGCCTTCGCACGTTCCAGGATCCGCCCGGTGATCAACGGCACAGGCGTCATTCTTCACACGAACCTGGGACGATCGCCCCTCGCTGAAAGCGCCGTGCGCGCCTTGATGGAGAACGCCATCCATTACAACAACCTGGAGTACGATCTCGAAACCGGGTTGCGAGGAGGCCGCGCGAGTTACCTCGAACACAACCTGGCATTGTTATCAGGTGCCGAGGCCGCAACAGTCGTCAATAATTGCGCCGCAGCGCTGATCCTGGTGCTCAAGCATTTCACCCGGTCACGCCCTGAAGTGATCATTTCACGAGGGGAACTCGTCCAGATCGGTGGTGGTTTTCGCATTCCAGACATTCTGGAGGCCAGCGGCGCGCGTCTCCGCGAAGTGGGCACCACAAACAGGACCGTCGCGGCGGACTATGTTCCCGCAATCAGCGACGCCACAGGCCTGATCCTCAGAGTACACCGTAGCAATTTTCATATGGAAGGCTTCGTGGAATCACCCTCGATCACGGAGCTTGCCCTGATTGCGAAGAAACATCGCCTTCCCTTTGTTGAGGACCTGGGCAGCGGCGCGGTGGCGAAAATCAACGCGGCGGCTGTCATGGAACATGAACCGACCCCTGCGGAGGTCCTGGCCCAAGGCGCCGACCTGGTCTGTTTCAGTGGTGATAAACTTTTCGGCGGACCTCAGGCCGGAATAATTGCTGGATCAAAGGATGCCGTCTCAAGCCTGAAGCAGGAGCCGTTTTACCGTGCGTTGCGCTGCGACAAACTGATCCTCAGCGTCCTGCAAACCACCGTCGACTGCCATCTGGAGCGCGTCGATCCCATCGAACCGTCTCAGGAAGAACTGCCTGTTCTTCGGTTGATTCGGACAAGTGTGGATGAACTCAATCGGCGCGGCAGGGCGTTACTGGAACATCTCCGCAACCTGTCGAGCGAGGTCAGGCTCGGAACGGCGGAGTCGCGGATCGGAGGCGGCACCATGCCCAAAGCCCGACTGCCCTCAGTCACGCTCGAAATCTGCCCCGGAGCGCCGCTCACCCTCGAACTTTTGGCGCTTAGGTTGCGCCAATCGGACCCTGCGGTCGTGGGCTATGTGGAGAAAGGCGATTACAAGATCGACCTCCGAACCGTGTTCCCGTCCCAGGACGAAGAACTAGCGAAGTTGCTGCGAGAGGCGATCGCCACGGACCGCGTAGGCAGAGGGTAATGGGCTACGGTGCATTCGCTCCGGGAGGCCTGCCCGGGCCTCCTGAACCACCACGAGGTCCGCCGGGACCGCCGGCCCCCCCTCGGGGCGAGAACTCCTGGTTCAGACCTGAACGCACCTGTTCCTCATCCAGAACACCACTGCCTTTCTTATCCCAGGACGCAAACCACTTGTCGAATCCCGCCACAAACTCCTTTTGTGTGATCGCGTTGTTTTTGTCCTGATCCATGGAGGCGATAAACCCGCCGGCCAGCATACGCCCCGGATTGAACCCCCCACCAGGCCTACCGGGGCCACCCTGACCCCCACCCCCACCAGGCCCCCCGGGACCGCGCCCGCCAAATCCGGGTGGCGCGGGAAATACATTGCCCAGCCCTGCGCCCAACGTTTCATCCGTCAGAGAACCTGTCTGGCCCTTGTCCCACTCGCCAAACCATTTTTCGGCTAACGCGTGGAACTCGGGCTGCGTGATTTTGCGGTCGCCATTTTTATCCGCCGCATCGATGAACGCGGGAGCCAAAAACATGCCAGGACCGAAGCCCCCCCCTCCGCGCCCTCCGGGTCCGAACATGCGTTCGATAACTTTGCCGCTGTCAGCCCCGGCAAGCTGCTGTTCAATGCTCCTCGTTCGAGCCACCACGAAAGGTTTGATGGGTTTGGTTGGGGGGAAACTCATGCGGTTACCACCAAATTGAGGCCTCCCTTGCCCGGCTCCCGGCCCTACAGCCCTGGGTCCCCCCTCGCGGCCGCCTTGCGGCCCGCCAGGACCGCCCGGCCCTCCGCCGCCGAACATCGCCGCAGGTGTTACCGTTTCACCTGCCACCACTTTTTCAAAGCGTTCGAGTTTTTCCGGGGATTCTTCCTTGATCGCCGACCGCAAAACAGCCGACAACTCATCCACCTGCTGATGAAACCGCTCGGGACGGAACACTGTTTTTGCAAATTCTGACAGCGCTCCACGGTAAGCCTTTTGGAACGTCTCGATTTTGAAAATGCGTTCAAGGAATTTAATCTCCCCCTGCCAGGGTTTAGCGATGCTCAATTGCTCGCGTTGTTCCTGCGAACCCACCATCATGAATTGTCCGAATGAGTGGTCGAGATCCCAAGGCACAAACTGGAACTTATTCGACGCGGGGTTCAGGTAGACCAGATAGTTCTGCCCAATTCCCAGGATGCTGTCCAGCGCCGACAAGTAGACGGTGACCGCCATGTAGCGGGCGAAGGCGTCGATGTCGATATAGCCTGGGGCTTTAACGGCGAAGTCGGCATCCGGAGCGTTCGAAACCAGTTTGCAGAACTCGATCACGCGCCTAGTCTGCTCTTTCGAACCTTCCGATTTTGGATCGTAAGTCTGCTTGTATTTCGACCAGTCATCGCCGAGATCCTCGAACGGCTTAGGGGTGACCGGTTTCAAAAGAAGGCCTTTCTGAGCTCCAAAATGGGCTTCGACAAACCTGCCATCGACATTTTCAACCATGGAATAGAGGCCCAAATACGCATGATCCTGGCTGCCTGGGACCGTCACATACACGCGGGAAAAGGCGGTTTTCGGGGCCGGCACCCCCGCATCCCGGTAAAGGCGGTAGGAGAGCACCTCATTCATGAAACTCGGGTCGGTGACGCAATTGTGAAAGTTAAGCTTTGAAACACCGGATACTTTTCGCCCCTTCACGTATTCGGCCACATCCACTTTCAGAGATCTTTTGGCCGACCCCTGCGACTGCATGAACGTCCCATTCCCCTTGTAGCGCACCGCGATGTCCTGGACCTCCTCACCGTTGAACTGCAGGTCCGCATGGACGTAATGAAACTCAATCCCCTGCGCGGCTGACAGCCCGTTACGGCCCCCCTCCTTCCCCTGAAGATTGAACCCGCCGGCCCCGAAACCCATCGGGTTCTCGCGGCGGGTCGGTTCAAGTCCCTTCCAGTGCTCCGGTGTGAACTTGAAATGCGCGCTCAACACGTTCGTGGTGGCATACAACGCCCCCGACGATGAAGGGCTGCCGGCTCGCTTGGATTCTTTGGCTGAGGCCGCTTCTAGGGCGAAACCTAACAGTCCGACCACACTCCCCAGGAGAAGTCGTGGAGAAGTCGCAACGAGAAAGCCGCGAAGGACATATCTATTTGATCGCCACATAAGCATCTTAAGACCTTCATGACCACGCGGTGACGATTAGGTTACAAATTTATCCGGATAACCAGGACAGTTCGGTTCGCGTCTACAAACTAGGTAAACCTCATAAATATCACACGCTCCGAACATGGGGTTTTTTGAAACAAAACCATATGAACATCAAAACAACTGTATGCGCCGCGCTGGCGATGATCGTCCCGGTGCTGACTCCGCTAGCGCAAGATCGCGGACAGAACTCGGAAAACCAACACGACGGGCCACAAAACGGCCGACCTCCCCGTGAAGACCGCCAAACTGGACCCCAGAGCCACGGAGGCTTGGATAGGCAGAGATCAGGCGGATCCCGACAAAACTTTCCACGAAATAGTGGAGCTCCCCAACCCGGCCAATCAATCTTCAGCCTTTTGGACTCGAATCGCGACGGGGTTCTGGACAAGCGCGAAATAAAATCGGCCACCTCAGTCCTCCAGCGATTGGATACGAATCACGATGGAGTCGTGGAACGGAGGGAAATCGGGTTCATAGCCCCGATGGGTGATCCACAGCGCAACCAAGGGCCGGGTGCCAGGAGGAACCCACCCGAGCGTCAGCGAGGGTCTTTGGGTGACAATTACGGACCCCGTTCCGAAGAAGAACGTCAGGACCTAGGCAGACAAGATCGGCAGCGAAACCAGGATCGGAACCAGGATCAAAACCGAAACCAAAATCAGGGAAGAACCGAGAGGCAGAACCAGGGTGACAACGGCAGCGGGAATCAGGCTCCCCGGACCGGACCCCAAAGGGATGGCGATCGACAAGAGTTCCGGAACCCGGGACCCAATGAGAACCCGCGTGGTCAAGGGGAAGCCCCGGGCCTGGATCAAAGGGGCCGTGAAGATCGCCCCGGCAACCGAAGGGCGCAACAGGAACGGGACCAGGGAATCTCACCACGCGGGGACGCGGACTTTAGACCTCGCTCAAATCGGTCGGAACAGCCCAATCCAGCCCGAGAAGAGTCTCAGCGCCGGAACTTGAACCCGCAGCGGAGCCCAAACCCGGAATTTAACCAGGAACAGGGCCAAAATCAGAATCAGCAACAAAACGAACGGAGAAGTCTGGGTGACAAGGGCCGTCGAGATGAAGCGCCCCCTGCTGATCCTCAAAAGGATCCCGATCGCAAACCGGAGTAGAGCCATTGACTCGTTGGACTCTGACATGCCCTCGGATGTGCTGCCGGTTTGGTTCCAAGCGGGAGTGAACATTGAATCAGTCGAGCCGGACCACGAAGAGAGCCATGTGCATGTTCGTTTCGGCGCAGCGGCCGGCTATTCGTGGCAGATGGAAGCGATCCGATTCCTTGGCCCACAAGCTGACTGGCAGGCTGCTGGCAGTGCATTCACTGGGAATGATTATCTGATCGAGCAGATTCATGAAAGCGCACCCGGTGACCAACGATTCTACCGGTTGAACGGAACTCCGGTGAAGCCCTAGTGCTAAAAAGGTGACTGCTCCTTGCGTGAGAGGTCATGGTAACATCTTGAACAGTTCCTGACCCATGGCCGCACGACTTCTTCTTTCCGCCGCAACACGATGGCGGGCGATGCCAGGACGGCTTGTCTTCGCAGCGCTCGCCGTCCTGCTGGGCTCAAGTGGGATGGCGCTCAGCGCGCCTGTGAGTTTCAGCCGCGACGTGATGCCGATTCTCTCAGACAATTGCCTCCATTGCCACGGGCCTGATGCAAGGAACCGCAAGGCCGGACTCCGGCTCGACGCCCGCGAATCAGCTATCTCGGAAAGAAAAGGGGTCACCGCGATCGTGCCCGGAAAACCGGAGGCAGGCGAGCTGATCGCGCGCATCCTTTCCACCGACCCTGACGAGACGATGCCACCGCCCAAGTCGCACAAGGCACCGCTCAGTGCCGAACAGGTGTCGATTTTGAGCCAGTGGATAGAGGAGGGGGCGCGATGGGGGAATAAACTGTCTGTCCCCGGGAATTTTGATACTTACTCCCAGAGCTTCTTGGTCATCTCGCCGCGAGGAAGTGGATCCGAGCCGACGACCACCGCAAGCAGTGCGTCTGGCTGCACGGGTTTCAGGAGGGCGGGATTGGGCTTGCGGGTTTTGAGTGGTTCTTCTGACACAGATTCAGCGTAATGGAATGAGCGCGGGTGTCAATCAGCCCCGTTGTATTCTGATGTTCGCCTAGCTGAAATTGACGATTAGATTTCCCTGGAAAATTGGGAATAATCCACTCTGGGGGATCTATTTTTTCAAACTCCTTGAGAGGTTGTGCCTTGCCCAAAACCAACAATCGTGCAACCTACAAAAAACGCATGCCTCCGATTCCGAATTCCAAAAGCGACCGCCATTGTCCCGCCCTGAACGAGTTCATCACCACCCAACGGTGTGGCTCGGAACGCGGAACCAAGATTTCGTGTCCGTCGAGTTGCCCCCATTCTCCCTTCGCGATCTCCAACTACGACAAGGCCCTGGTACTGACTCAGAAGATAGTTCCTAAAATCCTGATTTTTATCAAAGCAGAGGTCAGCCAGGAGGAGATGAAGCTGCTCACGCAGGATGCCCATCTTGACGGAAAGAATGCCCCATCAGATCCTGATCAATTCTTCCAGCACATGATCCACTTTGGGTTGGCCTTTTTCCGAGACTCGGCTGGCCAAACCTTAGCGGACCGATGGCGGCAAAAGGGGTTCATCGGTTTGTCCAATGACGAGCAAGTGGCGGTGGCCGGGTATGGCCGCAGTTACGTGTCTGTGTTGGAGGTTCAGGACATTGCGCCCGATGGAAAACTGTGGGTGGTGGATTTATTCCATCCGAAAACGGATCGATTTCTCATCATCGACCGTGCGACGGCATCGTCGGTCAGCAGGTTCACGCTGCTGATGGCGTGGTTTTTGCCACTGCCGCATTACACTCGGATTTCGGGTGTGACAGCGGTGCATGTGGTCAGGGAGACTCTTGAGACCTGGAAGGACGATCTAGCGCGTTCCTGGAAGTCGGCACGATCAAAGCGCCGTGGGCTGACGAGGGAGGAATACCTGGCCAGCACGTTCCATCTCCAAATTCAGCGAATGACGGATATTGGAAAGGAACGGCAACTGTCCATGCTCAAGGGTCTTGATTTTTGCCGGGCGATTGGCCGCTATCAGATGAATGTTCCCTACGCGGAAATCGTGAGCGTCTTGGCAAGCAAATCGGAATTGGAGGCGGTAGACCCGAAGGCTGGGGATGGATTCGATAAGCCGTTGCTGGAGTTCGCTTGGGTGAGACGCGGCGAATCCAAGGCTCTTGAAAAGGAGATGATCGCCCAGTTCCAACACTCGGATTCTGATGATGGATCGGTGGGGGGGTTAGCCACGTTGCGGGTTTATTCGGATCGGATGGTTTTGGAGACCTTCAGCCGACAGAAATATGATTTTGCGCGGGGCCTTCTGGACCAATGGCTTGGAACCAAACTGAGTTTTCAAGCGGAGTCGATTGAAGACGTGGCCAAGATGATGGCGGAGAAAAGAAGCTTGGAGAGGCCGACACCAGGTCCTTCGACCACAGTTTCGCCCTACGCTGTCTTTGCCAGCGGCAGCAAGACTTCGGAGGCAAGGCGGGTGCCCAAGTCCTCCCCAATACCTCCAGCACTTGCGAGGAAGGCTATGCAGGCATTTTATGAAGACCGCTACAGGAAGTTCGCGGACGAACCCGTGCCGATGCTGGAAAACGCAACACCGCGCGAGGCTTCACGTCGGAAGGCCCTGCGCCCGCGATTAATCGAATTGATGAAAATCCACATCCAGGGGATTGAAGAAACCAACCAAAAGCAAGGAACCCAAATCAGTTTGGATTGGCTGTTGGACGAATTAGGGATTCCAGAATTGCGGTCGCGCGGGTAAAGTTTGATTTCCCAGTGTTCATCCCAATATTCGCACGGCAACCCCGCTTCAGTCTCTGAAAGGCATCAAGCCTGAGAATTTGAATGAAACGTTGTGGAAATAGCCGATGAAACCATTGCGGAAATCGGGAATAATTCTCTGTGGTTTTCCGTTTCGTTTACATTCCTGAGCTGACGACGACACAAATTTTCATTTCGCGGTGCGTTCAAGACCGGAATGCGCTTCTTCGACGCAGCAAAATCCCATCGAGATAACCTGCTGCCGTGACATCGTACGCCAGGCAAAACATCGGCCACCAGGCCGGAACACCGGCGTTCACGATCACATCTGCGTGGAAGAAATCGAAAATTCCATGGAAAAACAACACGCCCACAACTAGCCAAAGGTTTCGTTTAAACCCGATGACGGCGACCAGGATGAACCCCGCGATCCCAACCGATTCGCTGGCCAGCGCGGGCATTACCCACTCATCACTGCGACTAGGCCGTAATACGAAGCGATGACGATCATCAAAAAGGGGTAAAACGCGCGGTCACGGTCAAACTCTCCCGCCCAAAGACCCAGACCACCCCTGACCAGACCAGCTCGATCCAGGTTCACCCCCCCCCTCCGGCTCCATCCGGGCGGGAATTTTCCCACCCCCGCACGCTTGCCGAAGGCACACACTAATGTGACGGCGTATCAGCTTGGCGACCTGGCTCGTGAAAGACCACTTTCGCAGCCAGTGAGAGCTGGTAAGATTCGCTGCATTTTTGTCAGACTTGGTAGTCTTCATGACTTTTGCGCCCGATGCCTGCACCCCTGCCGAATCGTTCTCTCCATGCATGGATCTCGCATGAAGGCCCCTGTGGAGCGGTCACCCACCCCAGGCCCCTGAACGACGAAAAACTTTGGCCAGTCATTCACCCTAAAAACCGCGATTGGAATAGCCACAAAAGAGCACAAAGATCGCAAAGAGAAGGGCTTCAAGCGTCACGGTCAACGAAACATTGCTCACCCAGCAAGGAAATGATGAAGTCGGAAGATGCCTGTCAGAACTTATTCTCTTTGCGTTC
>CAMBEJ010000025.1 GCA_945865375.1 Akkermansia muciniphila
CAGCACCACGTCCGACGCAGCGGCTTCCACTCAGGATTTTCCTTGCACATTTCCTGCTGCCGACGCCCCGCACCATTGTTCCCCGGGATGCCCCATTCCCCCAACACACGGTGCATCCGCAGCCACTCGGGCCGACGGCTGACTTCTCTCAAATACGCGACAATTGAAACGCGAGAATTAAGTGCCCAGAAACCATTGTATGCCTGCGGACAAATTGGCCTCGGTCGTCTCGACGATCGGATGAAAATGGTTTCCCATCAGGCAGTAGGCCTGGATCTGCCAACCGGTCTTCCGGCAGGCCTCGCCCAGCGTTTCCAGAAAACGCCGCCGGTCCTGGTCGTTCAGAAAGATCTCATCCTTGTGATCCCTACGATTCATCAGGTGGTAGAGGGCTCCTTCATATTCCAAACGCTGCTTGCGTGGCATTCCAAAATTCTGAAGAAACCCCTTAAATATGTCATTATTCATCTCTGACCCCATGCTGCCGACAAAATTCTGAAGAAACCCCTTAAATATATCATTATTCATCTCTGACCCCATGCTGCCGACAACTGTGCCTTCTGTGAAGGTGTCATCGCTTCGACCGTGGCGCGCACTTGCTCAGGTGTCAGTGGAATCAGTTTCAGGTTTGCTGTTTGAATGGGTGTTTCGCTCATTGGTGAGTGGCCTAGCGACTCCCATCTGACTGCCCTCTACAGCGGCTTCGATATCGGCTTCGCTTCGGGCGTGAAGAGCTTATTGTTATTGGCAATGAGCACGATGACGAGGGCGCATGGCAAACGAATCATTCTGGAGGGCAGAGTCTCGTCTCTCGCCGGTTGGAAGCCAAAGTGTGAGCTGCGGCGAATCACCACCATTCGTTGGTGGAACTGGGGGTCTTTGTCCAAAACGGATCCGTATCCTTGAGCACCGGAAATTTAAAAGCCCCGGCGTGGCCATCGCCAAAAAGCATGATCACGAGACTCTTGCCTTTGTAGTTGTGCCAGATGCTCTTGGGTCCCGTCCAACCGCGATTCGGATGCCAGATCCAGTCGCCCTGGATGATCTTGTTCGCAGGGCTTTGCCCTATTTCCGAGGTTTTCATGGACTGTCCATCGTAAGCGGTGCGACTGGCGGCGAGATTGCCAGTCACATGTTTGACGCGAAACCCATCCGCCGCCCACTCCATGAGGTAGCTATTCCCATATTCCACGTAACAGTTCTTCGAGCCAACAAACTGCGCTCCATCTCCTTTGTCGGACGGACATTTGAAAATCTCAGGGGTTCCCTGATAAGGATAGAGGGGCTTGTTGGTCATCGCCACAAACAGGTCATATCTGCCGTCTTTTCCGCCCGAGGACGCCCAGTCCCGACACAGGGGATACGTGTCCGCGGAGTCGTCGGCGTACATGATAAAGGCCAGCCCAATTTGTTTGTTGTTGCTGACACATTTGATCTGCTGCGCCTTGCTCTTCGCCCGTGCCAATGCGGGCAGGAGCATGCTAGCCAGGATGGCGATAATGGCAATCACCACCAACAGTTCAATCAGTGTGAACGCCCACGCGGTGGAACGGACGGGGGCAGGGGACCGGGTTGACGAAAGCACGGTTGACATGATACTACCTTAGCGGCCCGCAGGATATTGTCATCAGGTTTCTGTTGCCACCAGCGAGCTCTGGTGGATCCCGAATCGCGCCTCTCACATTGCTCCGGATCGACTCGCAATCCTCGAGATTTTCGTGGTCTAATCGGCGGCTCACGGAATCAGCATTTAGATCAAGAATGTATCACCCACAGCGTCCCGTGGGCGGTCAATGGGTGTTTAGCACTCCGTTATTGGCACAAGGACGGGAATTGATCCTCGCCCGCGGACTTGGGAAATCGTCCTGCTTTTTGGATGGGCTCGTCCTAGACAATTCGGATGAGCTCGATAAGCTTTTGCCCCGTGACCTGGATTGTCAAACCTGACCTTGCTGTCTGCGCTGCCGTGGGGCTTCTGCTCGCGCGCATACAGGCGGGTGGCAAAGTTCTCATCAGCCCATGCATCGTCGATCCGGCTGAGGTGAAGCTCACCGCCGGAAAGCCCCCTGTGCTGTCCTCCCGGGTTGTGACCTTTGAGGGGGCTCTGCCAATGCGGCAATTGAACTCGGTTGCGGACAGATTTTCCCCGAAATGACCATGAGATTTGCGACGATCATCCCTTTCATTCTTGCCGCCGCATCGTTCAGATGTACCGCGGAGGTGCCAACTACATTGCCGGGTTGGCGCATGGAACTCGTCGCCGAAACCCCGAGAATCAACCATCCTTCGGTCGTCTGCGCGGCACCGGACGGGCGTATTTTCGTCGCGGAAGATCCGATGGACATCAGCACGAGGCACGCGGATGCGACCGAGGGCCGCATCCTTTGCCTCCATCCCGGCGGGCGCATCACGGTGTTCGCCGAAAAGCTCTACGCCGTTTTCGGGATGCAATATCTCGAAGGCAAACTTTACGTTCTGCACAACCCGAAGTTCTCCGTCTTCACCGACGACAACGGAGTGGGCGAGGAGCGCGTGGACTTGATCGAGCAAACGAACCCCAAGCCTTGGGCGCTGGATTGGAACGACCATGTGCCGGCAAACTTCCGTCTTGCCATGGACGGCAATTTCTATGTCGCCATCGGCGACAAGGGTCTCTACGGAGCGGTGGGTCGAGACGGTTCGCGGGTGGATTTGCAGGGGGGCGGCGTGCTCCGTCTCCGGCCCGATGGCACGAGGCTTGAAATCTTTTCGCGCGGCGTGCGTAACATTCTTGACGTGGCGATGAATGAGGAGGATGAACTGTTCACCTACGACAACACCGACGAGCACGACTGGATGGGCCGGCTTACCCACATGGTCGAACGCGGTGAGTATGGTTATCCGCACGACTTCATCCCGCGCCGGCCTTACACGCTCTGGATGATGCACGACTTCGGCGGCGGCGCGGCGACTGGCACCGAGTGTTACACCGACGACGCTCTGCCAGCGGAGTATCGTGGGAATCTTTTTCTCGCCGACTTTGGCAAGCGTCAGGTGCTGCGCGCGCAGACGGAGCGCGATGGCGCGACTTGGCGCCTGGTGAAGCATCAGGAGATGTTTCCGAATCCTCCGGAAAGTTTTCATCCCGTCGGCATCGCGTGGTCCGGCGATGGTCGCAGTCTGCTGATCTGCGACTGGCAGCATCGAGACAGCAAGGAGGATGTGAAGGTCGGGCGTTTGTGGCGGCTAACCTTCACCAATGCCGCTGCGGCCCTGCCGAGACCCGCGTGGTATGGGGCAGCCGCGATGGGGCGCAAGTTCACGGCCAGCGACGCGGACTTGCTCCGGGCCTTGGAACATCCATCGCGAAACGTGCGGCTCACCGCGCAACGTCGTCTGGCGGAGAGAAAGTCGAACGCGGTAATTGCCGCCCTCTCCGAGCTTATTTGGAAGCAGACCGCATCCACGAGGGCCCGGCAGCACGCGCTCTGGGCGCTGGATGGGATTGACGAGGGACGGGGCGCGCGCGCGGCCGTCATTGAGTTGGCGCAGAGCGAAGGAGATGGCGCCCTGCGGCGGCAGGCGATGCGCCAACTCGGGTTGCGCCGCGCATCCGAAGCCGGTCGCGCGCTCGCCACCCTCGTCCGTGATCAAGCGGCTGACCCGTCGCTGCGCTTTCAGGCAGCAACCGCGCTGGGTCGCATCGGCGACGTGTCCGCGATCCCTTCATTGCTCGGCGCGCTCGATCAAACAGACGGCTTCGCGCGCTTCGCAGCGTTCACGGCGTTGAATGTTATTGGGCGCGCGCGGCCAGAATCCTGGGGTGCGATTGCTGAGGGACTGGGGAGCACGAACATCCGTGTGCGGGAGGCCACGGTGTTTGCGTTGCGCGACACTTTCGATGTGCAACTCGTCACTGTGCTGGCCTCACTAGCAGCTTCGTCAGCGAACGAGAGCACGCGCGCGACCGCAGTGCGCTTGCTGACGCCCTTGCATCACACACTGCCGTTGTGGGAGGGCGAGTGGGGGGCGTATCATCCGGCGCTCGCGCCGCCGCCCAGACGCACCGTGGAGTGGTCAGGCACGGAGCCCGTTCTGGCTGTGCTCGTCGCCGCGCTGGCCGACCCCGCGCCCACCGTGCGATCGGCCGCGGTTGAGGGCGTGCAAGCCGCCGCGCATCGCGCCGCCGCGCCCCGCCTGATCGCTCTCTTTCCCCGTGAAACCGACTTCGCCGTTCGCCGCGCCGCGCTGCGGACGCTTGCGGATTTCCGAGATACGAACGCCACGGTGCTGATCACCCGTCTGCTGCGAGAGCCGCCGCAGGATGCCGAGCTTCTGCGAGGAGCCATCCGGGCCGCCGGCGCGATCGGTGGGAAAGAATTCACCGAGGGTCTGGTTCAACTGGTTCGCTCGCGTCACGTCGCCCGCGCTGAGGCGGTCGCCGCGCTCGGGTCGCTCCGCGTCGCGGAAGCCATTCCGACACTGGCCTCGGCGCTTGGTGATTCCGACACAGCGGTGCGCCTCGCCACCATCAAATCGCTGGGGGAGATGAATGGCGTGGAGTCCCTGGCGGCTTTGCAGCCGGTGGCGGCATCGAAATCCGCCGCGGAACGACGCGCACTAGCCCGCGCGCTCGGCGGTTGGTCGTCGCCCGACACCGTTCCATTGCTGCTAGAACTCTGGCGGGATTCGGAAACACGCCCTGATGCGCTCGAAGGCCTGAGCCGCCGGGGCGACGCTCGTGCCCTCGACGCGTATCTCGACGGACTCGCCAGCGCCAATCCTGCGGTGCGCGAGCAGTGCCGTAAGGCGCTGAGCGGAATTCGCGAGGCGGTGCTCGCCACCCTCGAGTCGCGCGCGGTCACACTCACGCCGACGGTGGTCGCCGAGTTGCGCGAGGTGTATCGCGACAACGCCGCCGCCGAAAAGGGCACGCTGTTCACTTCGAAGAACAAAACTCTTACGAGGGACGATTACGCTCGCTTCGCCCTTGCCACGCCCGGGGACGCCGTGCGCGGGCAGCGTGTGTTCTGGGATGAGACTGGCGTGGCATGTCACAAGTGCCATCAGGTCGCAGGCCACGGCCGTCAGGTCGGCCCAGACCTCACACTCATTGGCGCGCAATTCCCCCGGCGCGAATTGATCGAGCACGTCCTCGAGCCTAGCAAAGTTGTTCGCGAAGGCTACCAGCAGTTGACTTTCGAGACCCGCGACGGGGAGAGTTGGTCGGGATTGCTCAGGAGTGAGAATGCCGAGGCCGTCACCCTCATCAACGGCGCGGGCGAGTTGCAGAGCATTGTGAAGCAGGACATCAACAGCCGCGCAGCCAGCAAGCTATCGCTCATGCCCGAGGGGCTGCACGTCGGGCTGACGCTCGAGCAGTTCACCGATTTGATGGACTTTCTCGAATCGCGCAAGACCGACCCGCGCTTGCCCGGAAACAAGCCGGCACCCGAAGGTTTTGGTTCCCTCATGAATCGCAACGACCTCGGCGGTTGGCGCGAACTGCCGCCCGGAACCAAGCTCGTCGACCCTCGGGCTCTCAAGCTGGGCATCCCGCCGGAGCATTGGGCTATGAAGGACGGTGTGCTGGAGCACGATGGACTCACGGGCGACCTCTGGAGCGAGCGTGAATTCTACGACTTCGACCTCAGACTCGAATGGCGGTGGGTTGATGCGCCCAAGTGGGAACATTTTCCGCTCATCAACGCTGACGGACTCGAGGCCGGCCCCGACGGACGTGCCGCGACTGCGCGCGTGCTCGACGCGGGCGACAGCGGCGTGCTCTTGCGCGGACTCCACAAGGCGCAGGCAAGGTTGTTTTGCCATCCTGTCGGCAGCGGTGATCTCTCGGAATACCGCACCGACGCGAACGCCACCCGCGAGCAACGCCGCGGGTTCATACCGAGGAAAAACGCCGACGGCCCGATCGGCGACTGGAACGGAATGAAAATCCAACTGCGCGGCAACCGCGTCACTGTCCACGTCAACGGCGTGGAACTTATCACCCGCGCTGAACTCCACGGTCTCCCCGCGCGTGGCCCCATCGGCTTGCAGCACGACCGAGGGCGCATTCAATTCCGCAATCTGTACCTTCACGAATCCAGTCCATGAACATGAATCGAGATCACGCCGGGCGCGGCCGCAGGCAAATGATTGGAACCTTCAAACACGGGAGGGTCGATACCACCCGCCGCCGAAATGGCAAAAGAGTTGCGAGAAGATCCGGCATCCGGCATTGCTCCGTCACCTCCCCGCAACTTCCATCGCGGTCTGGTTCCCGTCGTTGACTTGATCGTGAGTCGGCATTACACATCGAACACATCATGCAACAAGACGACATCGCTATTCCGATTCTACCGAGCCGGTTCTTGGATGACACACTGACTTTTTTTCGGCGGTTGGGTTTCGACGGTAAGATTCATGGTCACGGTGACTACGCCATCCTTACGCGGGGGACAGTGGAGCTTCACTTCTTCACTCACCGTGAGCTTATTCCCGCTGAATCGTCGGCGATGTGCTACATCAGGGTTTCAGACGTGGACACCCTTTACCGGGCATTTGCTTCGGCAGAGTTGCCACTAAGAGGCATCCCGCGTTTGGATGCCGTGGAAGACAAGCCGTGGGGGATGAGAGAGTTTGCTATCGTTGATTCAGACGGCAATCTGATACGCATCGGGCAGACGCTCTGACAGTGAGGAAGTGAGTAAGAGACTCTCCATGGTGCGGCACAATCGGGTCGTGTCGAACCGCAGCCCGGCGTCTCGGTTGCGGAGTTGGTGCGGCCCGTTCACGGGACGGAGCGAGCTTGCTTGAATGAGTCCAAAATGCGGCCTGACAGCCGGGTCCGAGTCCGTTTGCCACGAATCCAGAAAGAGCGGACGCATGGGCAGTTATTTGCCTCCATCTGCTTCCGCAAACCAACAATTGTCGATGGCCCATGCCAGGCAGGCGGCAACAATGGCGACGGAACCCCACGGAATCCCAGCTCCCGGGTGGCCTGTCCAAGACAGCGCAAGCCCGCCCAGCGTGATAAGCGCCATTCCGAGTGCAATGCGCCGGTCGAAGTTCTCCTTGAAGACGAACCACGCCAGCAGCGCCGTCAGCACCCCTTCAAGATTCAGCAAGAGCGAGGGGCTTGCCGCAGGTGTCACCGCGAGTCCCCACATAAGCAGCACCGGTGCGGCGGCTCCGCCGGTGGCAGGCGATTGCGCCCGCGAGCCAGGGCCAGTCCGCGCGCGTCAGTGCGGCCTCCTTTGACCGCAGTTTCCTGCTACGCGAACGAATCAGCGCAAATACCCCAAGTCCGACGCCGGAGCCAAGGTAAAGCAGTCCAGCCAGCATCAGCGGCGTCATCTGCGGGAGCAGCGACTTCGCCAGTGGCGTGCTCGCGCCGAAGAGCAGCGCGGCCAGCAGTGCATAGAAGGCACCTTTCATACGCTGTGACGTTCACCTCGACTCATTTTGAATTGATCCCACTCCGTGCGAAGCGGAAGTAGGTGAACCGCTGCTCCGTGCTCCAAGGCGTGACGTGCGTTTCGTTCACTTGCTCCAACAGTTGGAACCCAGCGCCAAGTTCAGCGCTGATGGCCGTGGCATCGTAGCGGCATACGCTGAGTCGGCTGCACTTCTCCGGGCCGTCAATGGCGAACGTGGAGATGACAGCATGGCCGTCCGCACTCAACGTCCGCTTCATCGTCTCCACGTATTTCTGTCGGTCGGCTTTCTCGGTCAGAAAGTGGAACACAGCGCGGTCGTGCCAGAGTCCAAACTCGCGCGGCGAGGCAAACTGGGTGACATCGGCTGCAAACCAATCGACTTCACTGGCGCGTGCGCCTAACCGACGCTTGGTTTGGTCGAGTGCGGAGGCGGAAATGTCGAGCACCGCCAGTTTGCTGAAACCAGCAGCGAGCAGAAAATCCACGAGCACGGAAGCGCCACCTCCCACGTCGATGATTCCATCGCCTTGGGCAACGCCACACGTCCCGATGAGATCGAGCGAAGTCGTGGGCCGGTTTTGAAACCAACTCACGTCAGCGCTGTCATTGGTTTGATAAACGTGGTTCCAATGTTCTGTGAGGTTCATTTCAACTTTGTCCGAACATGTTCCGACTGTCGCATCATGCCGCGAGAATCAATGTGATGGGCATCCCGCCGCTCTCATTTGGCCTTGAGGCTGGCCTGTAGCGCGGTAATGGCTGCCTCCATTTTCTTCACATTTGCTTCGGTGGCCTTTTGCGCTCCTGCCGCGCCTGACTTGTCGATGTCGGTGGCGATTTTCGTGATTTTCTTGGAGGCCGTTTCTGTCTTGGCTTTGTTTTCAGCCGGGACTTTGGCAGGCAAGGCTTTCACGAGGTCGCGAATGGCGAAGGCGTGGTCGTGCGCCTCACCCAAATCCTTTTTGGCCACCACACTGAGCAGCTTGCCGTGTTGTTTGTGAATTTGCTTCCAGATCTCGTCCACGGTCGCAGGGATTGTGGTGAAATGACTGTGTCCTTCACCGCTTTCCTCCTTTGGCGGCTGCTTGTCCTTCGCTTCCTGAGCCAGGATCGGAGTTGCGGTGAAAGCGATGAAGGCCGAGACGCTCATCGCGAGTAACGTTGGTTTGTTCATAATCATGGTTTTGTTTGTTGACTGATTTTGCTGCCCGGTGGCAAAGCGGTGAAATTCTCAAGGGTGGTCATTGCGTTTCGACCTTGGAGTCGGGATCGCGGTTGTTCTCCATGTTTTGGTGAATCTGGAAGTGCTCGTCCTTGTTCAACGGAAATTCGTCGGTGAACTGTGAGTGCTGGTATCCGTGAAGTTGCATCAGCAGCAGGAGCAACCCGGCGAACATCAAGGCCGCGTTTGCCACTTTGCTGAATTTGGTGAACGAAGCCGTCGTGCGCCAGCCCGCCAGAACAATCCACATGCCGGACAGCGCCACGATTTGTCCCAACTCGACGCCGAGGTTGAAGGAGAGAATCCGCAGCACCAGCCCATCCTGGCCAAGCGGCAGTTGCTGCAATCGGGTGGAGAGGCCGAAGCCATGAATCAATCCGAACAACGTCACCGCGCCGAGAAGATGTGGAGATTGGACACCAATGTATTGTTTGAACCCATCAAGGTTATCGAACGCCTTGTAACAAACAGTCAATGCGATGACGGCATCGACAAGGTAGTAGTTGGCTCTGATGTGGAGCAGCGTGGCAAAAACGAGAGTGACGCAATGGCCCAAAGTGAACGCGGTGATGAACTTCACGATGTCGCCCAATCGCGTCAGGAAGAACATCACGCCGAACAGGAACAACAGATGATCATAGCCGGTCAGCATGTGGGTCGCGCCGAGCTTGATGTATTCCAGGTTGCCGCCCTCCAGAATGCCCTGTTTGTCCGCATCGGAGATGCCGTGGGCGAAAGTGGTCAGCGTTGCCAGCCAGAGCGCGGTGACGATGAGAACGTATTTCATGGGTGGAGCTTTCAGGCGGTTGTAGTGCGGCTTAGACATTGGGATTCGGTTCGGCGACAGGCGCAATGGGTGACGTTGAATATGCCGCGTTGTCTCCGTCCTCTTTCCGATGGAACAAGCGATAGAGACCGGGCAACACCAGCAGCGTGAGCGCCGTGGATGAAAGGATGCCGCCGATGACGACGGTGGCGAGCGGACGCTGCACTTCGGCGCCTGTGCCGGTCGCGAGGGCCATTGGCACGAAGCCGAGCGAGGCGACCAACGCCGTCATCAAGACGGGGCGCAAACGCGTGAGCGAACCTTCAGTGATGGCGTCGTCGAGCGGTTTGCCTTCGGAACGCAGCTTGTTGATGAAGGAAATCATTACCATGCCGTTGAGCACGGCTACACCCGACAGGGCAATGAAACCAACGCCCGCTGAAATGGACAGTGGGATGTCACGCAGCCACAACGCGGCAACACCGCCGGTCAACGCCAGCGGCACGCCGGAGAAGACGAGCAGTGTGTCCTTGACCGTGCCGAAGGTCGCGAACAGCAGCGCTAAGACCAGCAGCAGCGTGATGGGGACGACGATTTGCAGCCGCTTGATCGCAGAGATCAACTGCTCGAACTGGCCGCCCCACGCGATCCAGTAGCCCGCCGGAACTTTGATTTTGGCGTCTACGACCTTCTGCGCTTCCGCGACGAATGAACCGAGATCGCGTCCCCGGACATTGGCCGTCACGACGATGCGGCGTTTGCCGTTCTCGCGATTAATCATGTTCGGGCCGGGAGCGATGGAGATTTCAGCCACCTCGCCCAAGGGAATGAAAGATTGCGAAGCGTGGAGACCCGATGCACGCGTGGAGATGCGAGTCAGGCCCACAGATCCATTCCGATTGCCTTCGCGCTTGGGCAAAGGCACGGGCAAGTATTCCAGAGCCCCAATGTCCGTGCGGAGATTTTCGGGCAGGCGCATGATGATTTTAAATCGCTTGTCGCCTTCAAACACTTCGCCCGCCGCCTTGCCGCCGAGGGCGATTTCAATAACCTCCTGTAGTGTGGCGATGCTCAAGCCATAGCGTGCGAGGGCTTCGCGTTTTGGGGCGATGCTCATCAACGGCAGGCCGGTGGTCTGCTCCAGCTTTACGTCCGTCGCGCCGGGGATGGTCTGCATCTCCTTTTCGATCTGCTTTCCGAATTGCTGCAACACCTCCATGTCTTCGCCGAACAGTTTCACGGCCACGTCGCTGCGCACGCCCGCGATGAGTTCGTTGAATCGCATCTGAATCGGCTGTGTGAATTCGTAATTGTTCCCGGGGATTTCCTTCACCGCCTTCTCCAGTTCCGCGACCAGTTGCGCTTTGGGCTTTTTCGGGTCGGGCCATTCCTTGCGTGGCTTCATGATGATGAACCCGTCAGCGACGCTCGGCGGCATGGGATCGGTCGCGATTTCCGCCGTGCCCATTTTGGCGAAGACGTTTTTCACTTCGGGGAACTGTTTCAGGCGTCGCTCCAACGCGTGTTGCATTTCAATCGCTTGACTCAGGCTCGTGCCGGGGATGCGCAGCGCGTGCATAGCCACGTCGCCTTCATCCAAACTCGGAATGAACTCCGTGCCCATGCGGGAGGCGACGACACCGCTGATGACAACCAAGACTACCGCCGCCAGGAACGCCGCTGCGCGAAAGTACAGGCAAAACCTCAGCACTGGCACGTAAAGCGCCTTTGCCCCCCGGATCAGAATGTTTTCCTTCTCAGAAATCTTTCCACTGAGAGACAGGGCGATGGCAGCGGGGATGAATGTCGCCGCGAAAATCATCGCGCCCGCCAGCGCCATGATGACGGTGTAAGCCATCGGGTGAAACATTTTGCCCTCGACGCCGCTCAAACTGAGGATGGGCAGATAAACCACCATGATGATAAACACGCCGAAGAAGCTGGGGCGGACGACTTCTTTGGTGGCGTCGCGAACGACCTCGAATCGCTCCGGGCGCGTGAGCAGGCGATTCATCTTGTGCTGTTCCTCGCCCAAGCGGCGGATGCAATTCTCCACGATGATGACCGCGCCGTCCACGATGAGGCCGAAATCGAGCGCGCCGAGGCTCATCAGATTGCCGCTGATTTTTGCGCCCACCATGCCGGTGATGGTGAAGAGCATGGAGAGCGGAATCACGAGCGCCGTGATGAGCGCGGCACGAATGTTTCCTAGCAACAGAAACAGAATCACGACCACCAGCACAGCGCCTTCAAAGAGGTTCTTCTTCACGGTCTGAATGGCCGCGTTGACCAAGTCGGTGCGGTTATAGACGGTTCGCGCGACAATGCCTTCCGGCAGCGACTTGTTGATTTCCGCCATCTTGTCATGCACGCGGACGGAAACAGTACGGCTGTTCTCGCCGATAAGCATGAACACGGTGCCCAAGACGACTTCCTTTCCGTTCTTGGTCGCGCCGCCGTTGCGGAGTTCTTTGCCGAGAAAAACTTCGGCCACATCGTCCATGTGGATGGGAACTCCGTCGCGATTGCCCACGACAATCTTGTTGATGTCCTCGATGCCGACGACCTGACCGGGGCTGCGGATGAGGTATTGTTCGCCGTTCCGCTCGATGTAGCCCGCGCCGATGTTGGCGTTGTTGTCCGCCAGCGCCGTCATCAGGTCGCGGAAGGTCAGGCCGTAGGCGCGCAGTTTGTCGGGATGCGGCGTGACGTGATACTGCTTCACGAAGCCGCCGATGGAATTGACATCAATGACGCCTGGCACATTGCGTAACTGCGGCTTGATGATCCAATCCTGCACGGTGCGTAAATCAATCGGCGTGATTTCACTGCCATCGGCGTTGCGCGCTCCCGTTTCGGCTTCGACGTTGAACATGTAGATTTCGCCCAAGCCCGTCGTGATCGGACCGGGCGACGGCTCGATGCCGGGCGGCAATTTACTTTTCACCTCCTGGATGCGTTCGTTGACGAGCTGGCGGGCGAAGTAAATATCCGTGCCGTCCTTGAAGACGACGGTGACTTGCGACAGGCCATAGCGCGAGACTGACCGGGTGTATTCGAGGTGCGGCAATCCACCCATCGCTGTCTCGACGGGAAAGGTGATACGCTGCTCGGCTTCCAGCGGCGAGTAGCCGGGCGCTTCGGTGTTGATCTGCACCTGGACGTTGGTGATGTCCGGCACGGCGTCAATCGTGAGGCGTTGATAATTGTAGATGCCCAGCACCGCGATGGCGGCGGTGGCGATGAGGATGAGCCAGCGTTGGCGGATGGAAAAGTTGATGAGACGTTCGAGCATAAAAATGTCCGGTTAATGGTCGTGGCTGGCGCCGGATTTCAGGACGTCGGCTTTGATGATGAAACTGTTTTCGGCGGCGTATTTCTGGCCGGGCTTCAGACCAGACACGACTTCGGCCCATTCTCCATCGCGTCGGCCTAATTCGAGAATCGCGATTTCAAACATTCCGCCGTCCGCCATAAACACCACCTGCCAATCGCGGAAGGTCTGGAGCGCGCTCGCTTTCACGGCCACAGGCACTTCAGCTTCCTCCACCACAATTTCTCCGGTCACGAACAAGCCGGGACGCCATACACCCTGGGAGTTTGGCAACTCGACCCGCGCCAGCATCGTTTGCGTGTCTTCCGCGCCGAAGGGCGATATGTAGCTGACCGAGCCCGTCGCGTTGGTCTTGTTCTCGCCCGCGAAGATGGTCACGGTCTGACCGACTTTCAGTTTGTCGAAGTCTTTCCGGTTCACATTCAAGTCCACCCACACCGTGCCGAGGTCGGCCACGCTGTAAATCGCCTCGCCTTCCTTCACGAATTTGCCCTGCGTCACGTCCTTCTTGATGACTGTTCCGGCGATGGATGACTTCACTTCGTACGGCTGCAAGCTTTCGTTGCTCTCGACAACAGCCACGACCTCATCCTTGGCTACGGCGTCACCCAGGCGTTTGTTGATTTTCTTCACGATGCCCGGATAGCGCGGAATGACGTGCGTCATGTGGTCCTCGTTTGGCAGCACGCGACCATTGACTTTGATGATTGTTTTGATTTTGGCCGAGCCAGCCGATTCGATGACGATGCCCGAATTCTTCACCGCTTCGGGTGTCATGACCGTGCGGCCTTCGTAGGAATCGTATTCCCAGCGATGGGTTTTGCCGTTGCGCTCCGCGATGACCTTCACGTCGAACGAGTGCGGTTCGACAATTTCCTGGTCGCCGAGCAGGTAGTCTTCGCGTTTCGTAAAGCCGATCTTGTCCACGGGCCCGCCGAAGCGGTGAAGTTCAATCGTCAGCTTCACTCCGGCTGGATCAATCGGCTTGTCCTTCTCGTAGAAGAACACGCGGAACTCCGGTGGAACTCCGCTCTCGAAGATGGTCACTTCCGTTCCAAAATCGCCTTCGCGCAACAGGCGTCCGCCATGCGGACCTTTCGCAGCCTCGGCGACGGCTTCGGCGCCGTGGCCGCCCTCGCCGGAAACGTCGGACGCGGGTTTCGCGTTTCGCAGCACAAACCAAGTGAGGGCAGTTCCGGCCAGAAGCACGAGAATTACCGCTGTAAATTGTTTCTTGTTCATAGGCAAAGAGTCGTTCAGTTCGTAATGGAGTGTTTGCAGGCCGGGCGGATCACGGATGTGAGTTGCCTCCCTCGATGGGCTGACCAATTAGCCGCTCCAACTCCACGAGGAATTGATGATAGGCAGTGGCCGTTTGAATGTATTCCTGCTTGATGTCGAAGAGCGTGCGTTGCGCGTCGAGGACTTCGAGATAGGAGAACCTTCCCTGGGCAAAGCCGTCCCGCGAAATTGCCAGCGCGTCCTCCGCTTTTGGCACAATCTCCTTTTGCAATCCGTCCATGACCTGAACGGCCCGCGCCATTTCTTCGTAGAGGCCGAGCAGGACCGTGCCGAGGCGAACTTCCGCCGCCTTCTGTTCCGCCTCCGTCCGGCCCAGCAACGCCCGCGCTTCCGCCATGCCGCCCTGATTGCGGTCAAAGAGTCGCAGCGGCATGGAGAAGCCAAGAACAAGCGCCATGTCTCCCGGCCCGGCCAGATGGCGAATGCCGCCGCCCACCGCCACGTTGGGAACTCGCCGCGCATCGGCCAGTTTGATTTCCGCTTCGCGCAGTTTTGTTTCCGAGACCCAGCGGGCGATTTCTGGGCTTCTGGAAATACGATCCACGAGACCTTCAAAAGGCGGGACTGGTTTGCGGGCGAACAAGTCCGCTTCCGCCCGGTTGAACAACGGTTGGGCATTCCGCCAGCTTGCCGACAATTTCTTGCGCGAGGCATCCAGAATATGGCGGGCGCTTCCCACCAGCATTTCGCCACGAGCCAACGCGACTTGCGCTTTGCGATCCTCCAAAGCCGAGCCTTTCCCGGCGGTCACGCGTTCCTGCACGATTCGGAGTGCGTCCTCCGCCAACTGCCGATTCGTCAGCGCCAAATCCAAAGCGTGCTGGTTCGCGACGACTTGAATGAAGCGTTGTGTCACATCCCCCAAGACTTCCACCCGCTTCAATTCATACTCGGATTTGGTGATGTCTCGCGCCTGCGAGGCGACCGCCGCTCGTGCCGCTCGTTTGCCGCCGAGTTCAATCACCTGGCTCAGTTGCAGCGTGGTCTGAGCCTCACGAAAACCTCGGGTGTCGCCTGTGCCAAGCACGTCTTCCACTTCCAATCCCAATTCGGGATTCAGCCACAGCCCCGCTTGCAAGACGCGCGCCTCATTGGCCCGCGTCTGCCATGCAAACGGCGCAAGTTCCGGATTCTCCGTCAATGCCAGCGCCAGCGCCGCGCGCAGTGTTAGCACGCCGGTCGGCTCTCGCATCGGCGCGGAAGGTTCTCGTTGCTTCGGAATTTCGACTGGCCCTCTAGACGCGGCGCTTTGTGCCTGAGACTCCGGCTGGGAGTGGCTTTCGGCAGGCGGTTTCGTGACGCAGCCGGCCATGCCGAAAATCAAACCGGCCACAAACAGGTTTCTGACGGACACAATTCTCTTCATAAAACGGACTTTCAACGGACACAATGGATCAAGGAAACAGAATCAGGGCGTGCGAGCAGACCGTGCGAACGGGGAAGGAATCCTCGGAAAGAGGACTCAGTTAGGAAGCAAGCGAAGGAGCGCGAACAGGGAGAGCAGCGCGGAAGGCGAACTGCCAGCTTGTGCCGAGTTCAGGTGGAGGTGGACTCAAGCTTCCACCACCGGGATCGGCATCCGGGTCTGCATTGAGCAACAGGACGCACAACAACTCAAGGCTGTGCGAGAGGTCGAGGGAATTGCTTAAAGGGCGCTGAAGTTCCTCGTGGCTGGATTCGATGCGACAGACCCCGTCAGCAGCCTCGTGGTTCTTGTCCGAATGATCAGACCCGTCGGCATGGGCATGGTCCTGATGAATCAGTCCCAAGCTTTCCAATAGCGGATGCGATGATGCAAACGCGAACAGCGTCAACATCAGAATTGCCACTATGGGCTTGAGACATCTCACAACGTTAAAGGTATGGGCAAGGGCAACCCCGCGCAACGACAATTTACGCGGAGCCGTCCCGCAAAACCGAATCCACTTGGGTGTCCTTTATCATGAGTCTGCGGGGTGAACGGACGATACGCGACTCGGAGATTCGATCCCTCTGCGCTCCACCCACTCGTAGAGCACGGGCAGCAGGACGAGCGTAAGAAAAGTTGAAGTGATGATGCCGCCGATGACGACGGTCGCGAGCGGGCGCTGGACTTCTGCACCTGCGCCGGAAGCAATCGCCATCGGCACGAAGCCAAAGCTGGCGACTAGCGCGGTCATCAACTTCGGGCGCAGCCGGGTCAGTGTGCCCTCGATGACAGCTTCGCGCACAGTGCGACCTTCACGCCTCAACTGGTTGATGAAGCTGATGAGCATGATGCCGTTCAGGACGGCGATGCCACTGAGCGCGATGAATCCCACACCCGCGCTGATGGTGAAAGGCATGTCGCGCACCCACAGCGCGAAAATGCCGCCCGTGACGGCAAGCGGCACGCAGACGAAAATGAGAGCGGCCTGCCGGAAGCTGCCGAAGCTCAGAAAAATCACGATGAAGATGAACACCAACGCCATCGGCACGATGACGGCGAGGCGCAGCCGCGCCCGTTCCAGGTTCTCGAACTGCCCACCGAACTCAAAGTAGTAGCCGGGCGGAAATTTCACCTCGGCCTTGATGCCAGCGAGAGCCTCTTTTACGAAACCTTCCACGTCGCGTCCACGCAGGTTCACGAGCACGGCGGCGCGACGCTGGCCGGATTCACGAGTGACTGCGCCGACAGCTTCTAGCATCTCGAAGCGGGCAACTTGACCGAGCGTTAGCAAGCCGCCTTCGTCCGTCCGCACCGGCAACCGCTTCATCGTGTCCACACTTTGACGGGCAGCTTCGGCAAGACGCACGACGATGGGGAAGCGCCGGTTGCCCTCGATGATGGTGCCCACTTCCTCGCCCGCCAGCGCCGTGGCAATGGCGCGATTCAGGTCTTCGGTTTGCAGACTGTAGCGGCGGAGCGCGTCGCGGTCGGGTTTGATTTCCAGCAGTGGCGAGCGACCGAAGGCGTCGAATTCCACGTCGCCGCTGCCGGGAATTGTGCGGAGCAAGTCGCGAACTTCCGTGGCCAGCCGCTCCAACTCCTTGAAATCGTCGCCGTAAATCTTCACCGCGATGTCGGCGCGGACGCCCGCCATCATTTCGTTGAAGCGCATCTGAATCGGTTGGGTGAACAGATACGTCTGCCCCGGCACATGCACCGCGAGATCGCGGCGCATCAGTTCGATGAGTTCCTCCTTGGTCGCGGGACGGCCATTGATTTTGCGCCACTGGTTGCGCGGTTTGAATTCAACATAGGTGTCGCACAGGTTTGGCCCCATCGGGTCCACGGCGATTTCCGCCGTGCCGATCAGGCCAAATATGCGGTCGATTTCGGGGAACTTTTCCAGCAGCCGTTTCTCGGACTGACGCTGCAATTCGGTGGACGCGCCCAGCCCGGCGCTGCTGCTGCGGATGAATTGCAGAAGCATCGTGCCCTCTTCGAGTTGCGGGATAAACTCCGCGCCCAGCCGCGTCAAGACCAACAGCGACGAGCCGAACAGAACTACGGCGGCTGTGACAACGACCAGTTTGAACTGGAGCGCCCACGCGAGCAGCGGTGTGTAAACCGCCTTGAAGAAACGCACGAGCCAGTTGTCGTCCTCCTTGATTTTGCCGCGCAGGAAATAGGAACAAAGCACCGGCATAAGCGTGAGCGCCAGGACGAGCGAACCGGCGAGCGCGAAGATGACGGTGAGCGCCATCGGGCGGAACATTTTTCCTTCGATGCCGGTGAGCGCGAGGATTGGGATGTAAACGACTGTGATGATGAGCACCCCAAAGAACATCGGGCTGGCGACTTCCTTCGCCGAGAAACGCACTTCGTCGAAGCGTTCGGCGGCGGTGAGTTCGCGGCCCAGTGCCTTCTGCTTGTGCGCGAGATGACGGATGATGTTTTCCACCATCACCACCGCGCCGTCGATGATGAGTCCAAAGTCGATGGCCCCGAGGCTCATCAGGTTCCCTGACACGCGGCTCTCCACCATTCCGGTAACGGCGAAGAGCATCGACAGAGGAATCGCCAACGCAACAATCAGCGCTGCCCGCAGATTGCCGAGCAGCGCGAACAGCACGACCACGACGAGCAACGCGCCCTCGAACAGACTTGTCTCGACCGTGTGCAGGGTGCGGTTCACCAGGTCGGAACGATTGTAGAGCGGGCGCACCTCCACGCCGGGCGGCAGCTTCTCCTGGATGTGTTTCAGCTTCGCCGCCACGTCTCGGGCCACGATGCGGCTGTTCCCACCCGCCAGCATCAAAGCGCCGCCGACCACGCCCTCTTCACCATTCACCGTGGCCGCGCCGGTGCGGAAACTCGACCCGATTCCAACCTGGGCCACGTCTTGCACGAGAAGCGCCTTCGCTGCCCCGGCGAACTTGAGCGGGATGTTCGCAATCTCATCGGTGGTGCTCACTCGGCTGTTGGCGCGGATGACGATCTGTTCGCCGCCGATTTCGACCAGCCCTCCGCCGACGTTCTGGGTGTTCTCACCGATAGTGTGCGCTAGTTCATCCATCGTCAGGCCGACGCTCGTCAGACGCGCCGGATCGGGCATGACGACGATTTGCTTTTCATAGCCGCCGCTCGTGTTCACCTCAGCGACGCCGGGCGTAGCACGGAGTAGTGGGCTGATGATGTATTCCTGAATCTGCTTGAGGGTCATCAGTTGCCCCGTTCGCGTCATCGTGGCAGCCGAGGTAACGAGGCTCTGAGTTTCCGCGTTCGTTGGTTTGAGCCTCCTCACGTCGGATGCAGGAGAGTTGGACGCAAAATCGACCGTGTAGTAGAAAATCTCACCGAGCGCGGTGCTGATGGGTGCAAGCCTGGGGTGCAGGCCGGGCGGGAGTTTTTCCGCCGCGACCAGCAGTCGCTCGCTCACCAGTTGCCGCGTGCGGTAGAGGTCAACGTCGTCCTCGAACGTCATGCGGATTTGCGAGAGGCCGAACTTCGAGAGCGAGCGCAGTTCGATCATGCCGGGCAGTCCGGCCATCTGGCTTTCGAGCGGGAGCGTGACGAGCTTCTCGATTTCCTCCGGCGCAAGCGCGGGCACGGCAGTGTTCAATAGCACCTGGGGATTGGTGATGTCCGGCACCGCGTCAATCGGCAGGCGTAGGGCCGACCATGCGCCGACACCAACAAGGACGAGCGCGGCCAGCAATACGAGCGGCCGTTGGCGGAGCGACCACTCGACGGTCTTGAGTATCATGCGGCTATTTCCCCTTCGCTGGCATGACGCAGCACGCCTGCCCGCCTTTGACCGCCGCCAGTTCCGTCATCCACAGCGACATCACAGGCTGCAACACAACTTGGTCGCCGGAGTAAAGGCCGTCGGTGATTTCCACGAGGTCGGCGTTCGCCGCGCCCACCTTGACCGGAGTGCGAACCAGATGTTCACCGCTCACCGTGTAGACGGAGTAGCCATCGCTGCATTGGAGCAACGCGGCGGCGGGAATGGACACGACGTTCGTGGCGTCGTCGCGGGTGATGCGGGCTTGAAGAAACGCTCCGGCCAACACGCCATCCGGCACGGGACGAAACTCGACGAGGACTTCGAGCGTGCCCGTGGCCCTCCGCAACTCGTCGGTCAACCGCGTTACTTTACCGTTGAACGGCTGACCGTCCGCTGACTGCAACTCCACAGGCTGACCGGCTCTCAGCTTTTCGGCTTGCTCCGGCGTCAAGGTGCCGCTGGCCTTTCCGCCGCCTTCGCCCACTTGATACACGCGCAGCGGCAGGTCAAGTGTCGCGCTCACTCGTTGCTCGGTGACTTCGGCGATCCGCACGCCCAGGGACTGCCGCGTGTCCTCCGGCAACAGCAGCCCTTTTTTGCTGTGTTGCGGGCCGAGGACGACGGCTTCGCCCTCGCTGGCGGTCACGGAACTTCTAGGTTTGCACGCGGTCATCGTCGCGCTCGCGAGCACCGCTGCCAGGATGGGGATGTAGAAATTGTTTTGCTTCATAACGGACCAAACGGGTTTTACCGACCAAGGGAACACACGCGGCGTGCGACAGGCACACCGCGACCGTGGGAACCTCCCGAACGGGATTCGTTACGAAGCGAGGGAAGGCGCACGCGGCGGAAGCGCGGCGCGGAAGGAAAACTGCCAGGAGACGGGCAAATCTGGTGGAGCGGTGGCGGTTTGAAGGGGTCCAATTTTACCGTGCCGTTGAACCTTCATGATAGAGGTGGTGCAATCGAACAACAGCACACCGGGTGGCGCGATGAGGAGCAACTGGTCTTGCTGTGAGATGTAATTGGCGGAAGCCAGAGCGCCGCACGGCTTGTCGCAGTTGCCTGGACCGGGAACGGAATGAGAATGCTCTTTGGAGCAGCAATCCCGCTTGCCCAGCAAGCCCGATGCGTCAATCAAACAACATGAAGCCGCTGGCACCCAAAGGAGCGCCAGCACCAACGCGACAAATGCCTTGAACCGCTGCACGGAAAAGCAATACCACATCGGCAGTGCCGAAGCAATGCGGGAGATTGGTAGAGCGAGACGGGGTGGGGCCATGCGCGAAGCCAAGAGCCGGGACAGATGTGAAATTGATCCAATTGACTGGCGTTGCTTGCCGGTCCTCTTTGAAGGACAATTACCAACATGAAACGAAACCATTTTCTTACGATCCTGATTTCCATTGTTGTGCCGTCCGCCTTGCTGCTCGCCCAGCAAGGCGCTCATGACGCGAAATCCACTCAGGCGAACCTTTACCCGCCTGCGAATATTCAATGGAAGAATGGCCCTGCTTCGCTCCCGCCGGGCGCGAAGATCGCCGTCCTCGAAGGTGACCCGGCCAAGGATGGAATGTTTGTCATGCGCGTGCGCGTGCCCGATGGTTTCCACATCCCGCCGCATACCCATCCCAAACCGGAGCGTGTGACCATCATTCAAGGCAAGTTCCTACTGGCGATGGGTGACAATCCGAAGCGCGCCAATGCCGAAGCCTTGCCCGCTGGAACCTACGGAGTCTGGCCGCCGGGAATGGTTCACGCCGTGTGGACTGAGGGCGAAACCATCGTGCAGTTTCACGGTATAGGACCTTGGGTCATCAATTACGTCAATCTTGCTGACGACCCGCGCAACGCGAAGAAGTAGCACGACTCGCGAGCAACGCTGGGCACGTTCGTTGTGTGACGCAATCACGCCTGGGCGGGATCTCCATTGATGTGCGCAAAGTCCGCGAATGATTCCCTTTAAAATGATGCTCACTTCGACTTCAACAATCGCAGTGCGTTCGCAATGACGACGAGCGTTGCGCCCGTGTCCGCCAGAATCGCCAGCCAGAGGCTCGTGTAGCCGGACAACGCGAGCGCCAGGAACACGGCCTTCACGCCAAGCGCGAAGGCGATGTTCGCTTGAATGATGCGGACGGTGCGCCGGCCAAGTTGAATGGCTTCGGCCACCTTGCTCAAATCATCCTGCATCAGCGCGATGTCGGCTGTTTCAATCGCCGTGTCTGTGCCCACGCCGCCCATTGCGATGCCGATGCTGGCCGCGGCCATCGCGGGAGCGTCGTTCACGCCGTCCCCGATCATGCCGACGTGTTTGTGCAGTGCGAGCAGTTCACGGACACGCTCGATTTTCTGGTCGGGCAGCAAATCACCTTTAGCCTCGTCAATCCCAACCTGTTCGGAAATTGCGTCCACCGTTCGCTGATTGTCGCCGCTTAACATGACGACCTTTTCCACCCCGGCGGCGTGCAGGGCTTTGATGGCTTCGATGGCGTTGGGGCGGATGGTGTCGGCAATAGCGAGAATTCCCAGCACTTCGCCTTTGCAATCTTGGTGCGGTTTGTCGCCGACGATGACAACTGACATTGCTTGCGCTTCTAATTCGGCAAGTTTCTTTTCGAGTTCATCCGAACAGACGGCGGATTCGTGCGCAAAGCGGTGATTGCCGACGAAATACAGGTGGCCGGCAATCTGCGCCTCCGCGCCCCGACCGGTTTTGGATTGATAGCTCTCGCTACGCGGGAACTGAATCTTCTTTTCCTCCGCATACTTCACGACGGCTTGCGCCAGCGGATGCTCGGAGTGAGTGTCAATCGCAGCGGCGACGCGCAGGATTTCTTCCTCGGCTTTCCCGTTCCACGGAATCACCTGTTGGACGCGAGGTTTGCCTTCGGTGATCGTGCTGGTCTTGTCCACGGCGAGAGCCTTGAGCTTTCCAATTTCTTCCAGGAACACTCCGCCCTTGATGAGCACGCCGCGCCGCGCCATCGCGGTCAGGCCGGAGACAATCGAGACGGGCGTGGCAATCACCAGTGCGCACGGACAGGCGATGACAAGTAGAACCAGCGCGCGATACGTCCACTCCAACCATGCGCCATTGAAAAGCAACGGGCCGGACAGCAGGACTAGAATCGCCACGACGAAAACCGCAGGCGTGTAAATCTTGGCGAAGCGGTCAACGAAGCGTTGTGAGGGCGCTTTCTGGCCTTGCGCGTCGCCGAGAAGCTTGATGATTTTGGCCAGCGTGGTGTGGGTCGAAGCCTTGGTCACTTTCACTTCAAGCGAGCCTTCGCCGTTGATTGTTCCCGCGAAGACGGTGTCACCCGCTTTCTTTTCCACCGGCATGGATTCGCCAGTGATGGGCGCTTGGTTGATAGCGGATTCACCGGAAGTGACAACGCCATCCAGCGGCACGCGCGCTCCCGATTTGATGACGATGGTTTCATCCACTTTGACTTCTTCAACTCGCACATCCTGAATCTGATCCCTTCGTTTCACCAGCGTGGTATCCGGGGTGAGTTCGAGCAGCGATTGGATTGCCCTGCGAGCGCGGCCGACACTGAATCCTTCCAGCAGTTCCGACAGCTCGAACAGAAACACGACTGCCGCTGCCTCCGTCCATTCGCCGATGCACGCCGCGCCGATCACCGCGACACTCATCAGCACATTCATGTCGAGCGAGAAGTGGCGCAGGGCGCGAACCGCCTTCGGGAGAATGAACCAGCCTCCAGCGAGTATGGCGACGACAGCGGCGGTGGCTTTGCCGTAGGGCGCAAAAAGATTCTGGCATTGCAACAGAAGTGAAACTCCCGTGAAGACGGCGGAGATGCTGACTAGAACTACGCGAACCTTGTTAAAATCAGCGGTGTGTTCCTCCTCCGTTTCGTTTCCACCCATCGCCGGTGAAGCCTTCAATCCTGCCGTGGCGATGGCTTTGATGAGTTGTTCTGGCGTAACCGATTTGTCGTGGATAATCGTCGCCGTCCCCGCCATGAGGTTGACATTGACCTCGCCAACCCCGGAGAGCGGTTTAAGCGCCCTTTCAATCGCGGCGATTTCATCGGGACAGTCCATCCCAGCGACGCGCAAGGTCGTCGCCGAGTTTGCGATGTTGCCCACCCCTCGGCGGACGTCCTCACCGCTCAGTGGTCGCAGGTGCAGCCGTACTCGGCGCGCTTGCAGCCGCCGCAGAGGCTCATGTCCAGTTTGAAGCGGAGATTAAACGGTTTGGCGTCGGCGGTCTGCTTGAACTGCACCACGACGTTGTAGCCTTCGCCATCCGGCAGCTTCGTCTTGCTGACGAGTGAATCGCCATTCTTCTCGAACGCCAGCGTTGCCTTGCCGCTCTTGGCGTCAGCGATCACCGTGACGTTTTGGTCAGCGGCAGGAACCGGTTTCAAGTTCGCGTCGTAGAACGCGATGGTGACAGTGCGGTCTTTCTCGACGTAGAACTCAGCTTTCGGGCTGGTCTTGTCGAGAATGCGACCACCCTTGGGGCCGCCTTCGACCTTCTTCTCGGCGGCAGTGGCGGTGAACAGGCCGACGCAGAGCGCGACGGCGACGGTGAGGATGTGGATGCGTGTTTTCATTTTATTGGTAGCAGACGACGTGAGGAGGCTCTATCCCTCCGTCGCTTCGGTTGGTGTTTCAGTTAGAGCCTCCTCACGTCGGCTGCTACGTTTAGTTTCAAGCCACTCGTAAAGCGTCGGGAGCAAAACGAGAGTGAGGAAAGTGGAGGATAGGATGCCGCCGATCACGACGGTGGCGAGCGGGCGTTGGACTTCCGCGCCCGCGCCACTGGCAATCGCCATCGGCAGGAAGCCGAGCGAGGCTACGAGCGCCGTCATGAGTTTGGGACGCAAGCGCAGCAGAGAGCCGTCCCAGACGGCAGTGCGCACGTCGGCGCCGCGCTCCCGCAACTGGTTGAAGAAAGTGATGATCATGAGTCCGTTGAGGACAGCGATGCCGGAAAGCGCGATGAAGCCCACGCCCGCCGAAATGCTGAACGGCAGGTCGCGCGCCCACAGCGCAAAGACGCCGCCGGTCACGGCGAGCGGCACGGCCAGGAACACCAGCAGGGATTGCCGCACGCTTTGCAGGGCCATGAAGATGAGGATGAAAATCAGCGCCATCGCAACAGGCACGACGATGGTGAGCCGTTTCCGCGCTTCCATCAGGTTCTTGAACTGGCCGCCGAACTCGATGGTGTAGCCGTCCGGCAGCTTGATTTGCTCCGTGATCTTCTTTTGCGCTTCGAGGACGAAGCTTTCCACGTCGCGTCCGCGCAGGTTCACCATGATGGCGGCGCGGCGTTGGCTGAACTCACGGGCGATGGCGGCGACTTGTTCGACCACGCGGAAGTCGGCGACCTGGCCAAGCGTGAGCAAGCCGCCGTCGTCCACCCGCACGGGCAGACGCTTGAGATCGTCGATTTTCTCGCGCAATTCCTCGCTCAAGCGAATCACAATGTCGAAGCGGCGGTTGCCTTCGATGAGCTTGCCCACTTCCTGCCCGGCGAGCGCGGCGGTGACCACGCGGTTCAACTCGGCGGCGTGCAGGTTGTATTGGCTCATCGCCTCGCGCTTGGGAACTATTTCGAGCAAAGGTGATTTGCCGAGCGCATCGAACTCCACGTCCGCCGCGCCGGGAACTTTTTCCAAAATGTCCCGCGCCTCGCTGGCAATCCTCTCAATCACCGCGAAGTCCTCACCAAAGACTTTCACCGCGATGTCGGCGCGGGTGCCTTCGAGAATTTCGTTGAAGCGCATTTCAATGGGTTGGCTGAACAAATGGCCTTCGCCGGGAAGGTGCTTGCCCAACTCCTCGGTCATCAGCGCGGCGAGGGCTTCCTTGCCGATGGGTTTGCCGTCCACTTTGCGCCACTTATCCAGCGGATTGAACATGATGTAGGTGTCCGCGACGTTCACGCCCATCGGGTCGCTCGCGATTTCCGCCGTTCCGAGGCGGCTGAAGGTGTAGGAAACTTCGGGAAATTTCTCCAGCAGCAGCTTCTCGCCGCGTTTCTGCATTTCCACGCTGGCATCAATGCCGATGCTCGTCGTGCGAATCATGTGGGTGGCGAACGAACCTTCGTCCAATTGGGGCACGAATTCCGCCCCCAGCCGGTTGAACACAGAAACCGCCAGGATGAACAAAACCAGCGCCGCGCCGGTGACGACCCAGCGGAAGCCCAGCGCGAAGCGCAGGATGGGCGTATAGACGATCTTGGCCCAGTTCACGAGGAAGCTGTCCTTCTCCTTGATGTTACCGCCGAGCAGATACGAGCAAAGCGCAGGCATGAACGTGAGTGCCAGAGCCATCGAACCGACGAGCGCGAAGATGACGGTGATCGCCATCGGCTTGAACATTTTTCCCTCGATGCCAGTGAGCGCGAGAATCGGGAAATAGACGACGGTGATGATGCACACGCCGAAGAACATTGGGCTGGCGACCTCCTTGGCGCTGACGAGCACTTCCTGGGCTCGCTCCAGCGCGGTTAACCGGCGTCCGAGCTTGTGCTGTTTCTCCGCGAGATGACGGATGATGTTTTCCACCATCACGACCGCGCCATCCACGATCAGACCGAAGTCAATCGCGCCCAGGCTCATCAAATTGCCGGAGACTCGGCTCTGCACCATGCCGGTCATAGCGAAGAGCAGTGACAGCGGAATGGCCAACGCGACGATGAAGGCCGCACGCCAGTTAGCGAGCATGACGAGCAGCACGACGACGACTAGGATCGCGCCCTCAAACAAACTTGTTTCCACCGTGCGGATGGTGCGATCCACCAGCACGGTGCGGTCATAGACCGGGATGATTTGCACGCCCGCCGGGAGTTTGGTCTGAATCTCCTTGAGCTTTTCATCCACACGTTTGGCGACGATGCGGCTGTTTTCACCGGCCAGCATCAGGGCGGAGCCGAGCACAGCTTCTTCGCCGTTGTAAGTCGCCGTGCCGGTGCGAACGGCTTTCCCGATGCCCACGTCCGCAACGTCTTTGACGCGCAACGGCGTGGCGCGCGAACCGAACTTGAGCGGCAGCCGCTCGATTTCCTCCACGGTTTGCACCCGGCCCGCCGCGCGCACCGTGACCGATTCGCCGCCGAGTTGGATCAGGCCACCACCTGCATTCTCGACGTTCTCGCCGATGGCTTCGGCAATTTCACTAAACGACATGCCGACGCTCTTGAGCTTGTCGGGATTGGGCTGAATGACGATTTGCTTTTCGTAACCGCCGGTGGTGTTGACTTCGGCGAGGCCGGGTGTGGAACGCAGGCGCGGCTTGATGACGTAATCGTGCAGGAGCTTGAGTTCCATCAACTGCGCCTCGCGCGTGGCGGGCTTGTTCGTAGCGCCCACCGCGTATTCGACGACGTAGTAATAAATCTCGCCGAGGCCGGTGCTGATGGGCGCGAGCTTGGGCGTGAGGCCGGGTGGCAATTCATCAATCACCGTCTGCAAGCGTTCGCTAACGAGTTGGCGCGAGCGATAGATGTCTGTGCCATCCTCGAAGATGATGTTCACTTGCGAGAGTCCGAACTTGGAGAGCGACCTCAACTCCGTCAGGCCGGGGATGCCCGCCATCTCGTTCTCAATCGGAAAGGTGACGAGCTTTTCGATTTCCTCCGGGGCCAGAGCGCGGATCGCAGTGTTGATCTGCACCTGGACGTTGGTGATGTCCGGCACGGCGTCAATCGGCAGGCGCAGCGCGGAGTAAAGGCCGATGCCAACCATGACCACGGTGGCGAGCAGCACGACCACGCGCTGGCGGACGGAGAATTCAAGGAGACGGTTGAGCATGGTCAGGAGTCAGGGGACAGGGGACAGGGGACAGAGGACGGAGGACGGAGGACGGAGGACAGGGGACAGGGGAGGGAGTCGGGGCCTCCTGAACTCTGGCGCCTGACCCTTGTTCCTTGTAATCTTTGGACATGCAAATCAGATCGGCGAAGAAATTGATGGCTTACAAGAAGGGTTATGAACTCGCGATGCGAGTGTTCCGGTTGAGCAAGGCATTCCCGGCAGAGGAACGATTCGCGCTCACGAGCCAGATTCGCCGCGCGTCGCGATCGGTGTGCCTCAATCTTCGAGATGCGTGGGCGAAGCCCCGCTATGAGGCGCATTTCGTTTCCAAGCTGACCGATTGCGACGGTGAGAATGCGGAAACCGACTCGGGCCTCGATTTCGCCCTCGATTGCGGCTACATCACGGCCGCCGAGCACAGCGAGTTGGTCGCGCTCAGCGCCGAGGTCCGCAAACTGCTTGGTTCTATGCTGCTTCATCCTGAAAAGTGGCTTCAAAGCTGACCCCTGACGCCTGCCTTCAGTGGCTATGCCCACCGCCTTTGGTCGCGCGGAGTTCAATGAGCCAGAGGGTTTGCACGGGCTTGGTCACGACTTGGTCGCCCGCGAGAAGACCGTCGGTGATCTCCACCCAGCCGTCGGCTTCCGACCCGACTTTGACCGCCGTGCGGAAATACGCGTCGCCGTTGACGGCATAGACGAACGTGCCTTCGGAAGTGCGCAACAAAGCCGCTTGCGGAATCGCCGCTACGGCTTTCTCGCGTGGCAGATTGATGCGGGCCGGGACGAACTCCCCGGACTTGAGCGCCGTCGTCGCATTGGACACACCGATGACGACTTCGGATTCACCCAGGGCCAGCGCCTTTTGCACGGCTAGAACGACCCCGCTCAGCGGGCTGTCGGTGTCCTTGAGAACATGCACGGACTGGCCGGCTTTGACCACGGCGGCGCTCTCCGAAGAAAGAAACGCGGAGCCATGCACGTCGCAGCCGGAATGCACTTCCGGATTCAGCAGGTGATGGTGCTTCTCGCCGAAGATCTGAACGGTGAGGTGGATTTGGTTCGAGAGCTTCCGCTCCGTCACGTCCGCCGTTTCCAACCCGAGAATCTTCCGAGTCTCCTCCGTGAGGCTGACGCCCTTGCCCGCCTTGAACGAAGCGCCGGAAGGCGATTCCTCACCGTGATTGTGACCATCGTGCTTGCCGTGAGCCTCTCCCTTTTTGCCGCAGCCTGCCAGGGCGAGCGCCAGGATCAACGTAGCAGCCAACGTGAGGAGGCTCTGAATCCCCCGCCTCCTCGACCGCCGCGAGTCAATCCGGAG
Organism: Akkermansia muciniphila; assembly: GCA_945865375.1. GTDB lineage: Bacteria > Verrucomicrobiota > Verrucomicrobiia > Limisphaerales > F1-80-MAGS106 > F1-80-MAGS106. The sequence continues at coordinate 28,360 of CAMBEJ010000025.1, forward strand.
CCTCCTTACGTCGGCTGCTACAATATTGGCTTTCACTTCGGATCCTCCGGCGCGGCGGTCTTGGTCAATGGCAACGGCAGGCCAGTTAGCAGTTCCAATTGCGCTGCGGATTCGAGGGCCTCTTTCTTCGTGTCAAGCAAGCCCTCGACGGCATCTAGGTATTGCTTCTGCAACTCGACGTAGGTGGAAATTGGCACTGCGCCGAGCCGGTAATGGCGATCCGCCACTTCAGCAGCTTGCTGGAAATGGTGCACCGCGTCGGGGCGCCAATTCGCCATCTCACGCAAATGTGTTTCGTAGGTCAGCGCGGCTTCGATGACTTTGCGCTGAATCTCGCGCTCAGCGACGTTGAGTGAAACTTCGGCCTGCGTCTGTCTTGCGACGGCGGCTTCGACCGTGCCCTTGTTCCGATTCCACAGCGGCAATGGCAGCGACAACCCAATGCCCGCCTGGGTCTCTCGGTCGCCGCCCGCGCGCTCCTGCGCGACAAACGGGCCAACGGAAATCGCCGGATAACGCTCGTTTTTTGCGAGGTTCACTCGGAAGCCCTGTTGCGCCAGTTCAACGGCGCGGACGCGCAACTCAAAGTTGTTGGTCCTGGCCATCGACATCAGCGCGTTCCTGTCCGCTGGCGCTTGGAAGGTCAGATGTGTTTGGCCAATCGACAGGTGCGTGTCCGGAGGATTGCCACGAAGCTGGTTCAACTCTAGCAGCGCCGATTGGGCGGCGAGCCGCGCCCCGCTCGCCTTACGCTGCGCATTCAACTCGGTTGCCTCGATGACACGTGTTTCGAGGAGCGGAGTCAGGCCCGCCGGGTCGCGTTGCACCAGCACTTCGCGCAATGCCTTGAACCGTTCGGCGACCTCACTGGCTGCGGCGGACTTCTCCTGCGCCGCGAACAGGCCGTAGGCGAGAGTCCGCACCCGCCCGGCGAGCGCGACCTTGAATCGTTCGTAGCCAAGCTTCGCGAGTTCGATGTCGTGATTCGCGATGGCCTTGCGCAACCCCATGCGCCCCGGCCACTCGAAAGGCTGCGCCACGGATACAGACCAGGCCACGCCCTCGGCGCTGAATCCACCTCCTCGCGCGGATTTTTGGCCGACGCCGCCGCTCAATTCTGGATTGGCGAACGAGCCAGCGGTCATTCGTCCAGCCTTCGCCGCGCTGATTTCAGCGTCATAGAATTTGAGTTCGGGATTCTTCTCCAACGCCTCCGCCACGAGCGCGTCGAGCGTTTGCGAGACGTTTGTCGCGACGTTGGCGGAAACGGCTTCCTGCCCTTGCGCGATAGGCGCGATCTGGGATGCAGCGAGCGCCGCCACAGCGAATTGGCGACACCAAAGACTTGATAGCTTCATAGATTCAAAACGGTCGGAACACGGACACGGCAAACCACGACGGAATGAGAAACGTGGGCGCGACGAAGCGCCTGTTGAACCGGGGAAATGCCCTCGGCGGAAGCGAGGACTAATTACGAAGCGAGGGAAGGAGCACGGACAGGAAGAGCCGTGCGACGGGAAAACTGCCAGGATGTGGGTAGATCTGGGGGCGCCGACGTAAGGATGCCGAGACTCACCTCGACGGGAAGCGATTTTTCGACAGCCCCGAAATTGTCTGCTGGCAGAATAGCGACGCAAATGATCGGGACACTTTTCTGTTGCCGAAACGATTGATATTTGGCGGATTCAACCGAGCAGCAATGACCCTCCTTGCAGGGGTCGCTTCCGCTGGATGTTGTCATCTCCGCGGAGCAACGAAGGAACTCGAAGCCTGGCATGGCTTCGAGTTGGCAATGGGACGTGAGTGGCACCCACGCGAATGCCAGCAACATTACCCAAACTGTTCTCATAAACGGCCGCACAGAATGATGAATATGCCATCGTATGGAATTGTCAACTGAAGTTTGGTGTGAATATCGGCATGGCCGCGCTTACCAGGGCGGTGTCTATTCGTTGGTGGACCCGCACCACAACGATCTGCTATACATGTCACCCATGAAAAATCGAATACATGCCTGCCTCCTGTTGCTCGGCCTCACTCTGCCGACCTTCGGTCAGCCCTATTTCGTCGCCCCTGCCGGCAAAGACTCGAATCCTGGCACGTTGGAAAAACCCTTCGCCAACCTCCAACGCGCACAACAAGCGGTACGCCAGAAACCAGGCGCCGTGTTTGTGCGCGGCGGCACCTACTATCTGCCGAAGACCTTGGTTTTCACCGCTCTGGATTCCGGTAGGGAGGGCGCGCCGGTTGTTTACCAAGCCTACGAAAACGAGCAGCCGGTCATCAGCGGTGGCGTCGGGCTGGAGAATCTCGACTGGCAGCCCGCCAAGGGTGGCATCTTTCAGGCGAAAGTGCCGGCGGATCTGCGCACCGAGGAAATCTTCGTGAACGGCGAGCGCCAGATCCTGGCGCGCTACCCGAACTTCGATCCCGCCGCGAAGTATTTTGACGGTTTTGCTGCCGACGCGATCTCCGCGAATCGCATCGCGCGGTGGGCCGATCCGGCGGGCGGTTATTTCCACGCCATGCACCCATCGCTCTGGGGCGATTTCACCTGGCGCATCACCGGAAAGGACGCGAACGGGGAAGTCACGAAGGAAGGCGGCTGGCAGAACAATCGGGGCGGGGCGGTGCATCGGACCATTCGTTTCGTGGAAAATATTTTCGAGGAGCTGGACGCGCCGGGCGAGTGGTTCCTCGAGGCGAAGACGCACACGCTCTATTTCTATCCCCCGACCGGGCTGGACCTGAAAAGCGCTCAAGTGGAGGCCACGCGGTTGCGCAGCCTGGTCGAGTTTCACGGCAACGAGGCAAATCCCGTGCGCTTCGTCACGTTGCGCGGGCTGACGTTTCGTCACGCGGCGCGCACGGTGATGGACACGAAGGAACCGATGCTGCGCTCCGACTGGGCCATCTATCGCGGCGGAGCGATCTTCTTTGAGGGCGCGGAGGATTGCGCGGTGGAGGACAGCTTCATCGATCAGGTGGGCGGCAACGCGGTGTTCATCAACCACTATAATCGCCGCATCGCGGTGCGGGGCTGTCGGATCGCCAAAGCCGGTGCCAGCGGTGTTTGCTTCTTCGGCGACCCGCAAGCGGCGCGGAATCCGTTGTTCCACTACGATCAGGTGAACAAACTTGAGGACCTTGACCGCACGCCTGGACCGAAGAGCAATAGTTATCCTGCTGACTGCCTTGTGGATAATTGCCTGATCTACCTGACTGGCCGCGTGGAAAAGCAAACCGCTGGCGTGGCCATTGATCTCGCCCAGAGCATCACGGTGCGGAGTTGCTCGATTTACGACATGCCTCGTTCGGGCATCAACATTGGCGACGGCTGCTGGGGCGGTCACGTCATTGAATTTTGCGACATCTTCGACACGGTGAAAGAGACCGGCGATCACGGCTCGTTCAATTCCTGGGGCCGGGACCGGTTCTGGCGTCCCAAGATCGCCGAGGTCAACGAATGGGTGAAGGAAGTTCCCGATCTGCCGCGCCTGGACGCCGTCAAGCCTGTCATCCTGCGGAACAACCGGTGGCGTTGCGATCACGGTTGGGACATCGATCTCGACGACGGCTCTTCCAACTACATCATCACCAACAATCTTTGTCTGCGCGGCGGCATCAAGAACCGCGAGGGCTACGGGCGCATCGTCGAGAACAACGTCACCGTCAGCTCGGGGCTGCACCCGCACGTTTGGTATGCCGCGAGCGGCGACATTTTCCGGCGCAACATTGTCTGGACAGACTATCGTCCCGCGTTGATGCCCCCGGCACCGTGGGGTGTCGAGATGGATCACAATCTCATGCACCAGGAAGGCGCGACCAAGGGGCCCGCCGTCCGTTTGCAACGCCACAGCGGACGCGACGAACATTCCATCGTAGCGGACGCCCAGTTCATGGATCCCGCGAAAGGCGATTACCGCGTGAAGGACGGTTCGCCCGCGCTGGCTCTAGGTTTTGTGAATTTTCCAATGGACCAATTCGGCGTTCGAAAACCGGGGCTGAAGGCTCTCGCCCGTACGCCCGTCCTTCCGGGCTCAAAACTCATCGCCGACCCGTCCGCCAAGCGAGACATCGCGCCCCGCAAATGGCTGGGCGCCAGCGTCCGCAACATTGCGGATCAAGGGGAGATGTCAGCCTTTGGCCTCCCCGGTGTGACTGGTGTGCTCGTGCTGGAAGTGCCCGCCGCTTCGGCCTTGGCGAGAGCCGGGTTGCAACGGAACGATGTGATCCTCTCTGTCAACGGAACCAAAGCCGCTGCAGTGACCACCTTGCTGCAAGAAGCGCCCGCGCTCGCTGACTTCCAAACACTCGCACTGGGCATCTTACGCCAGCAAAAGGAAAGTGTTCTAAACGTCACGCCGTGAAAATGAGGCTTTAACTCGCTATCGCACTTTTGTGCGGCAGATCGACTTTCCGGGCGCTTGCAGCCGCGCCGCTTCGGGTTTTCCTTCGCGGCAGACCCAAGACACACAGGCCGAACCAGCACGATCATCCTCGCTTTCTTGCGGAGTGGACCAGGCTCCTCGGCGAGCGCGGTCTCAAGGTCGATGGCGCCTTGGAGTTTCCGACCACTGAGCAGCTCAACCATCCGCTCGACCGCGTTCAAGAGCGGCGAGGGTTTTCAGGAGTGGAGTTTCTTCCTCCGTTACGGATCGAGTCGGTAGCGCCGGTGCATGTAGAGATCGTCGGCCACCTGGTAAATTGCCGCGCTGTTTCGCTCCAGGATTTCCTCTCGATTGGTTGGTTTCGTGATTCGCTTTATCTCGACGAGATTGGGGTCGCCCTCGTAAAACTCAACGGTGTGTCGGAGGCCAAACACGACCATCTGTTCCTTGGTGTAGAGACCGATGTCGCGGTTGTGGTGCAGCAGCACGCGCCCGTCGTCAACGCGACTCTTCAGGAGGTCACGACCAAAAAACAGCGTCTCGTATGGCCTGCCTAGTAATCCCATTACCGTGGGTGCGACATCCAACGAGCAGCCCAGTTGCGGCAATCGAGCCGGAGTTGTTACCGCTGCCGGTCCAAGGATAACGAATGGGATTTCGTAAGAGTGGATCGGAATGCTCTGGCTGCCATACACTCGCGCGCCATGGTCCGCAATAACGACAAACACTGTATTGGTCCGGAACGGCTCTTTCTTGGCTGCCTTGAAGAACTCGCCCAGGCTGTAATCGGAATACTTGACCGCGTTCTCGCGCTTCCGCTCGTCGGGATCTTCGGCGATGCGGCCTTTGGGATACGTGAAGGGTTTATGGTTCGACACGGAAAGGATGGTGCCGAGAAAGGGTTTTCCCGTTGCGGCTAACGCACGAAATTCTTCGATGGATCGCGCCATCAAGTCCTCGTCGGCCACACCCCAAATGGTGGTGAAGGTCGGTTTGGCAAAGTGCTTCTGCTCAATGAAACGATCCCACCCGTTCCGGATCGCGTAGGAGCGCATCCCGTCGAAAACACCGCGCCCGCCGTAGAGAAAGACGGTCTCGTAGCCGTCGCGTTTGAGAAGACGCGCGATGGTTTCCACGTTCTCGGATTGATCGCGCCTAACGATGGAGTCTCCGGGCAGCGGCGGGAACGAGGACAGCACGGCTTCCAACCCCCTCACCGTGCGGTTGCCCGAGGCATAGATGTGGGTGAACAGCAGTCCTTCCTGGGTGGCCAGTTTATCCATCTCCGGCGTGAGCGTGGGCTCTTTCCGGCCCAGTGAACCCCAAAACTCCGATCCCAGAGCCTCCTCAAGGATGATCACCACATTCAGCTTGGGACGGCTTGGGTCGCCGGCGACGCGTCGGCGGATCGAGTGTCCGGCCTCCACAAATTCTGTGCCCGGTTCCTTCAGTAGCTGCCGTGTGCGCTCGTAGGCCTCGTCCAGGGGAATCGTGCGGTAAAAGGCGGCGTAGTCCAGATGATGGGTCAGCAGGGCGGCGGCGAAGGAGAGCGTACCGTTGTTCCCCATCTCATTGAGAATTCGTTCCTTGCTGAAACGGTTTTCCTTGAGCGAAACCGAGCGGCTCAGCAGCGCACAGGCGACCATCACGACCGCCAAGATTCCGCCGCGCGCTTTGGCGCTGACGGGTTCGGTCCACATGGCGTGGAACACCCTGCCCGTGCCCCAAACCCACAGGGCGCTCACGACCGCGCAACCTAGCAGCACCTTGCCGACAGGATAGGAGTCCCAGATGTTGATGAAGACCTCATGGGGAAAAAGCAGGTACTCCACCGCCACGGTGTTGAAACGAGAGCGGAATTCATCAAAGAAAAAATACTCCGTGAAGAGCAGAAATGACTGCACCACCCAGTGGAGTGAAAACGCTGTCTGGAGCAGAACCCGATGCCACGGCCGGCCAAAGGTGCGGTTTGAAACGACCAAAAACCAGCCTAGCAAAGGCAACGAATACAGAAGGCTCACGAACAAATCGCGGTAGGTTCCGATCAGGAAAGTCTGGGCGACATCGCCGATGGGAACGTTCTCGGGCCGGAACTGGGTGAACAACACCCACCGCAGTCCCGCCCAAAAGAGCATCGAGGACATGACGAAAAAGACGGCCAAACCATACCGGCTTCGCCACCAGATAGTCGGAGTGGTCTCGACCGGAGGTTTTCTGGGGCAGAAATCGCTTGTGACTTGTTCGTGAGCCATCTTAGAGACTTTTGGGCACGCGATCGAGCGCGTCAAAGCTTCATTTGGGTCACTTTGGCTTGCAGACGGTGAACGGGATGTTCCACTGCGGTATCAAGCTATTGGTGCTCGGGTTGCGCGGCCTCGGCTTTCAAGCGCTGTCGTTCCCCGGCTTTCGCAAACGGATAATAGACTAACATCGCTATCACAATCGAGATCCCTCCCCAAAGGGCGGCTTTCCAGTCACCACCCGAAACCAGGTAGTGTCCGATGATCGGCGGGGTGGTCCATGGAACGTTGACGAAAGGTTTTTGAATGATATCCCAGTGCATCAACAGATAGCTGCCGGCAGTCAGGATGAGAGCGTTGAGGATGTATGGAATCATGAAAATAGGATTCAAAACGATCGGGAAACCGAAGAAGATGGGTTCGTTGATCTGGAAAATTTGGGTCGGCAGGGATAGGCGGCTGATCTTTCGGAAGCCCGGCTCTTTGGAGTTCCACATGATCAGCGCAAGAGCAATGGTGGCCCCAGTCCCCCCGACGTTCACGAAGGTGGTAAAGAATCCGTAAGCAGTCACGTAAGGCAGGGGTTGGCCTAACCCCCTCGCTGCGACGTTTTCGGCCAAGTATTGGAGGAAAATCGGTGCCACGATGGCGTCCATCGCGTTGTCGCCATTGATGCCGACGGACCACAGGAGGGTTACCAGAAAGGCATACACCAGAATCCCGGGCAGGGTGTTCAGAGCAAAAACCAGGGGTTTGAAAGCGGTTTGCACGAGGTGATCGATATCCACCCCCAACACGAAACGAATAACCCAGAAAACCACGACGAGGAAGAACAGAGGACTGAGAGAGAGAAAGGACTCGTAAACAACCGGTGGCACATTCGCGGGCAGCTTGATAACGAACTTCTTGTCCGTGAAGAATTTCTGAACGCGGACGGAGATCAGAGCGATGAGGATCGCGGTGAAGAGCCCTTTGGAGCCGAGGCTGTCCATCGAAAAGGTCAGATCCTCTAGCTTTAGAGAAATCATCAGAAAAATCACGGTGGCCATCGAAGCACTCACAATGGCTTCCTGTTTCAATTGTTTTCCAAGGTCGTAGCCGATCGCAAAGCAGACAAAAATGCCGAGGAGCCCGAAGGTGGCAGTCACCGGCACCTGCAAAAGCTGAAGGTAGGGGGCGATCAGCTTGTCCCAGCCAGTTATTGGCAGGTAAGACAAGACTGTAAACAGGCCTCCGATGATGGTCAGCGGCACCACCGACACCATGCCGGCACGGATGGCAGACATGTAGGTGTTCTCACTCACCGCAGTCAACGCAGGGACGACGTGAGTGTTGAGGAATTGGGTCGGTTGGGTCACATCGGCTGGTTATTAAACCACGCGTTCAGCCCTTCGCGATTCTCATGAATCTTCTCAAAGGCTCGGCCGATATCGTCCATATCCGCCCGAGATCCGAGCAGCAGGCTCTGTTCGAGCCAAACACATTGTTCGCGGCAGATGAGGTCGCTGTTAGGGCAACGGGTCTTGGCGTAGTTCTGTTTCGTGGAGGCTATCGGCAGGAAAGGATGGAAAGCCTTTTTTTGGAATAACGGTTGGTGGTGCAGGGATAACACGTAGCCGCCGGAGCAGGGGACTCCCTCGGCTTGGAGAGCCTTGATCACGGCGGCGCGGGGCGCGCCAAACGCTCGACCGTCCACCCGCAGCATGAACAGGTGGTAACTGTGGCGTGTGCAATCGGGGGGACGCTTTTGAGGATGAATGCCGGGCAGTTGAGCGATGCGAGACGCCAGGTGCTGGCCGTTGCGGTCGCGCGTTTTGGTCTGCGACTCGAGCCGTTCCAACTGGCAGTTGAGGATGGCACCCTGGAATTCGCCTAGCCGGTAATTGCCCGAGATGACGTGGTGCTCGTACCACGCGCCGCTTGGGATCCGTCCGCAATTGTGAATGGAGCGGCAGGCCTCAGCCATGGTCTCATCGTTCGTGATGAGGAGGCCGCCCTCGCCACATGTGAGGTTCTTGCTGGACTGGAACGAGAATGATGCCACGTGTCCCAGGGAACCTGCCGGACGGTTCCGGGTGCTCGCCCCGTGCGCGTGGGCGGCGTCCTCGATGACGACGAGGTTGTGCTTTTTCGCGATGTCCATCAGCGATCGCATGTCGGCTGGTTGACCCGCGAAATGAACCGGGATGAGAGCCTTTGTGCGCGGCGTGAGGACGGCCTCCACGGACCTGGGATCCAGGTTGAAAGTTTCCAGGTCAATGTCCGCGAAGATTGGAACCGCGTTGGCTTCCACCACCGCAGAGGCGGTCGACAAGAACGTATAGCACGGAACAATCACCTCGTCCTCGGCGCGGATGCCGGCCGCCATCAGGGCGATGCGCAAGGAGACGGTGCCATTCACAACGCCAACGCCGTGTCTGCAGCCATGCATCGTTGCGAACCGGTTTTCGAATGTGGACACTTCCGATCCGGCGAGCTTGCCCCATTTGCCGCTGCGCAACACACGGAGCAGCCCTCTTTCCTCCGGCCTTCCGAAGATGGGCCACGACGTGAAGGGCCGAGTGCGAATGGGCTTTCCTCCAAGAAGAGCGAGTGCTTTTGACATCGTGAGGTGGTGATGGTTGTGCGATTGTCGTTCAGTCTCCCAGTGTCCTGCCCATGTAGGCGCAACCTCCATCCAAGGCGCCGACGCGGATCAACTCCCGGAACCCTAGACGAAGGTAGAATCCGAATGCGGGTGTGTTGGCCGCGCTCACGCCAAGATGTGCGCCCGGAGAACCACGGTCACGGAGCCGCTTCATCACCTGCTCAAGCATGCGTCGGCCATAGCCACGTCCTTGGGCGCGCGGCAGGAGATCGATGTGCAGATGAGAGGGATAAGCCTCGTAAGGCTCAGGGCAGAAATAATCGGGGTGATGATACCCATCATAAACACTTTGAACCCGCGTCCATTGTCCAGGATGCCCTTGAGGGGCGGGAAAACGGGCGCATAAATCCTGGCGCCACTCGCTCTCATAGCGGGCGAAGAAGGCGTGTGAATCGAAGGCGCCAAGGGCGTAGCCGCAGACGCCCCGCTCGTCCTCCAGGGTGAGGCTCAGATCCGGCTCGAAGGCCAGGTATGGGCCGACAAAGATTCGACCCAATGCGTCGGGGTCATCCCTGTAATACGGCTCGCCGTCCTTGCCGTAGTCGCCCGTCTTGAGGCAAACATAGTAAGCTCCCCGCTCATCGTCAGGCCGGGCAGGACGGATTACGCAATCATTCACAGTTTAAAAAAAGTTCGATGAGTTGTTATCACAACCGTTACCGGTACCGTGTTCTCCGTCGCGACTGAGTCTTATCTTGATCGTTGATTGAGACAAGTCTCCTCTGAGGTTGATGATTCCTAGGCAGCATGGGTCGGAGCAAATCCTCCGTTCGCTTGTTGAACCAGCAGACCTTGCAGCCCGGCAACGATCCCGCCACGGTAGGTGCCGGGCAAATGAAAATCAGAACTGCCAAGGATCCCGGGGCTCGGGTTTTCAGATTTCATTCGCACATAGCGGTCCAGCAAATCCAGTTCCTCTCGAAGTTCCCAGAGCCGACGGTTGAGCGCATAAAAAAGCGGGCGCTGCCGAAGTTCTGACAACCGGACGCAGAAGTCCCGCAACCTGGCTGCGCGGGCCTGGAAAAGGGCTGCCTGATCACCCCACTCCGAGGGATTCTGAGCTAACAAACTCCGGGCGCTGGCATAAAGCGATCTCCCCTCAGGACCCTCTTCGTAGGGCAGGTAGTAGCAGTCCCCGAAGCAGATCAGATCCTCGAGAGTGACCTGTCTGCCAACCGTCTCGAAATACGGCAACCACTCCTGGATCGCGGCCAAGTAGGCCGCACGAGCATCCCATGCGCCACGGCAACGCGCGAATTCTGCCAGAGTTCGGAGTGGCACATAATTCAGTGGAAACTCGGTGTTCGGGTTACACATCAAACCGCTCACCTCCGCCCGCAGTTCCGGCGCGCGTCCGCTGTAAGGTCCGCAGAAGAACCGATGCCCGTCATAATCGTTGGCATGGAGGTTATCCCAGATCAGCGGCTTCCGCCGAAGCACCTCACGCAGCGCCTGAACGTGGTTGACCGTTATCTCCCTCGAGATGATTTCTGGCCCGGTCCAAAAGATATCAATCTCTCTCAAAAGCTCGCGGCCGATCGTTGCGAGGTATCCTTCTCCACCCAGTTTTCCGTCGGCCATCCGTCCGCAATAGGCTGTAGGACAGAAAAGGAAACGGGCGTCTGGACAACTCCCAAGGATCCACTTGAACAAGGAATTCGCCACATGGCATTGTGCCGACGCAAGCGAGCCCAATCGCCCAGTATCCTCAGTCTCCAAGCCATCTGGGATGTCGTCGAAAAAGAGCGAGAAATGCTGGCAGCCCAAGCCGTTCATCTGTTCAAAACGCTTTTTGAGATGATCCAACTCATCTTCATTCGAGTAACGGATGTCCAGTCCTGGGCTCAGGGCATAAATGAATCGGATCTGGCTCTGCTGGCAGGCCTCGATCAATTGTCCGAGCGTTTTAGCTTCCGATGGGGAGTAAAGTTGACGCCAGAGGGCTCGATGGTTCAGGTCGTCTTTTGGAGCGTACAAATAGGTGTTTAATCCCCACCGTGCCATCCATCCGAACAGCTCGAATCGTTCCGCCATGGTCCAAGGCTGCCCATAGAAGCCTTCTATCACTCCGACCATAAAACTTGTTGTCTCGCGCGTTTCCATGCGTTCGTCGGATTGAATGAGCATTCCCTACACGGCAGGTTGGCCCTCTGGCACGGCTTGCCAAGGGCTGGTCCATCCTTCGGTTCAGCCGGGTCCTGGGTTCAGCGTTGGCAGTACTCCCCCAGCGCCTCGGTGAAAACCGCATCACGAACGAGCGATGGATCGAGGTTCATGGCGCACTGGTCCTCGTCGGTTAACGCCACGACCTCGACCCCCTGCAGCTTGCCCTGGAGCACCTCGCAGAAATCCTCCAAGTCAAAGTCCTCAGGCAGCTCTTCGCCGCCGCACATCGCCAAGTCAACGTAGTAAATGTTCTTCATATCCGGGGTTCTCTCTAGGGACCGGTTTCGTTGGTAAATCGCTCGCGATGCGCCTCCATCGCGTCTGAGTAACTGCGGCAGCGAGCCGCGCTGTTGCATTTTGAGCGGTGCAACAATTCTTGCTGCGCGGCCCCCGCATTTGCTGGCAGGCCGGCCCATGCTTTTAGAGCCGGTGCTTGCAACGCCCGACCAAAGGAGAAACTCAGCTCCCACGGTGCCGCGTCGAGTTGGCACATGGCGCTGAGATGCTGGGTGGCCCGCACGTCGCTCTGGCCGCCGGACAGGAAGACTAGGCCGGGCACTGCGGCGGGAACCGTCCGTCTCATGCAGCGCAACGTCGAGGCGGCCACCTCGGGCACGCTGGCTTGCTGCGGGCAGTCCTTGCCCGAAAGAACCATGTTGGGCTTGAGCAGCATCGCCTCAAGACGGACGCGGTACGCCGCCAGCTCTTCGAAGACGATTCGCAGCGTGCGTTGCGTCACTTCGGCATGACGCTCGATGGTATGGTCGCCGTCCATCAAGACCTCGGGCTCGACGATAGGCACCAAGCCTGCCTCCTGGCTCAATGACGCAAAACGTGCCAGGCCGTGGGCGTTAGCCCGAATGCAGAGGTCCGTCGGAACGTTCGATCCGATGGTGATGACTGCGCGCCACTTGGTGAATCGCGCTCCGAGTTCCCTGTATTCCATCAGCCGTTCGCGCAATCCATCGAGGCCCTCGGTGATTTTCTCCCCCGCGAAACCAGCGAGCGCCTTCGCACCCTTGTCCACCTTGATTCCCGGCACGATTCCCTGGCGCTTGAGCGCATCGATCAGCGCCGTGCCATCCGCAGCCCTTTGACGGATAGTTTCGTCGAACAGGATGACACCACTGATGAATTCGCCCAGCCCAGGGGCCGTGAACAGGAGCTCGCGGTAATCCCGGCGGTTCCCCTCCCCGCAGGCTGCACCCACGGATTTGAAACGTTTCTCAATGGTGCCTGTGCTTTCGTCCGCGGCGAGAATGCCTTTGCCATGCGCGACCAGCACGCGGGCGGTGGTTTCCATTTGGATCTCAAACATGATGCGCCTTTGTTTAATGCACGGTTCTTGGTTTGCCTCAGGTGAGGGTGAAGGGGGCATGTGACATCACAAGCACAATTATTGCTTTTGGTTCGATTTTGGAGCGACCCGAATCGCTTGGGTCGCCTGCACAAATCAGAATTCAGCAGATTGGAGAGGGAGTCTGCTCGGAAATTGGCAATGGCTGGTCCAAACTTGCCACCGCGGAGCGCGAGCCGCGACTCAGCCCAATGCCAGCTTCCGGGACGCCAAGCCGAACCGTCCGCGCATCATGGAGGAACGCGGACCGACAGAGGAGCAAGAAACGGCCAGCATTCCCCAAGGCCCGCGTAGGCAACGCGCTGCGGCCAGGGCACATTGGGCCACAGCGAAGCAGTCGATGAGACTGATCTTGGCTCCATGAACCACTCGTGAACTCAGGGCCTAGCATGAACTTGCAAATCGACACCAACGCCGAACTAAATGGAGCGAAGAGTTCTGCGGCCAGCACAGGGAGGGAGTTCGGCTGCGCGCGCGACTTTTTCGAGAACCGATTTGTTTACTGCCTGATCTCGCCACGCGCTCGCGGACTGTCTGTGGGAGTGAATATGAATCCGGACCAGCGCTGCAACTTCGACTGCGCGTATTGCGAGGTGAACCGAAACGAACCGCCGCGAGAGTCTCGGCTGGAGCCATCGGTTGGTGGATGAGCTGGAGCGGACGCTGGCCCTGGTCCACACAGGTCGCATCCGCCAGAGAGCGTCCTACCAGAACGCGCCTCCTGAACTGCTGTTGCTGCGCCATGTCGCGCTGAGCGGCGATGGCGAACCGACTCTTTGCCCAAACTTTGGCGAAGCGATGGAGGCAGTCATCCACCTTCGCGCGCGCGGGCGCTCCGCACGGCATGGAGCCGTCAGACGCGATGGAGATCATCCACCTTCGCGCGCGCGGGCGCTCCCCTTCCTTCAAGCTTGTGCTCATCACCAACGCCAGCGGCCTCGACCGGCCTGAGGTCGCAGACGGGTTGCGGCTTTTGACGGCTCACGACGAGGTTTGGGCCAAGTTAGATGCCGGCACCCAGGAATCGATGGATCGGGTCAACCGCCCCGACTGTTCTCTGGAAAAGATTCTCGCGAACATCCTAGCCTTAGCCCGGAGACGGCCCGTGGTGATCCAGACATTGTTCCCATCTATCAATGGCGAAGGTCCGACCCCGTCAACGATCGAAGCCTACGCGCAGCGTTTATGCGAGTTGCGCAACTCGGGCGCTCAGATTCCGCTGGTGCAGATCTACTCCGCCACTCGGCCTACCGTTCACTCCGAGTGCGGTCATCTGCCCCTGCGGACGCTTTCACATATCGCTCAGCGCGTTCGTGACGCCACCGGGTTGGTTGCGGAGGTATTCTGAGTTTCTGGGGACGGCTTGTGCTGATCCATCAGCGATCGTTGGCGGTGGCCTATTCCGATCGGATGTGAAGGAAGCCCGGCAGAGCGAGGCGTCCCCGCCGAGCCGGGTGAATCTAAGGCACTCAACAGTTTCTCAGCTCGCCACAAGGATGCGGCTTCTCAGCGAAATCCCTCATTTCACCTGCAGTAATGCGGCAGCTTGGTTTGTTGGGCCGGATGGAAATAAAGCCCCGTTCCGAATCCAGTGCAACAAGGTCATGATTTCCTCCAACGTGAGCGGTTGTTTTCCTGCGGGCGGCATCACGTCGTCGTGTTGCGGTGGCAAGAGAATGAGGCGTGCAAGGTGGCTGCTCATCGGGTCGCCTGGCTTGATGGCGACGAGGCCGCTCGCGCCGGCTTTGAGGGCCAGTTCAGGCTGATCGAGCCGGTAGCTGCCTTTTTGTTTGTCCGCGCCGTGACATTTGTAGCACTTGGCTTCGAGCAAGGGTTGAACTTTCTCGATGTAATAGAGCTGATTCGCGTCGAGTGCTGTGGAATTTGATATGGATGGAGACACGGGGTCGTCATCCAGCAGTTCGCGCACGAACTCTGGCGCGTTTTCAACGAGGTACTTTGAGCCATGTGTCAGATTGCCACCAAAATGTCCCGCCACGACCACGAGTGCCAATGTGGTTGATAACACGGCCCGATAACCGCGAGCCCAGCCGCGTGCTGTTTCGTCCCGATAGGAGAGTCTTTGCAGTAGAATCGTCGCTGCGGTGAGGAGAAAGACGGCAAGGCCGTAAAGCCGGTGGATTTTTAGCATCTTTGCGTCATAGTCGCTCCCGTCAGCCCGCATGAGTCCGAACGTGGCGGAGACGATTCCCGTCAGCAAGCCCAGCTACAGCACCAGCACGGTGATCCGCCGCACTTCGCTGCTGGGCCGCAGCGCGCGATACATTTCCAGGATGCCCGCCATCGTCAGGAACCCGATGGGGAAGTGCAGCACCACCGAGTGGAATGGCGCGAAGAACGGACGCCAGTGGAAGAGTTTGTGCGCGACGCCTGGAGAGGCATCGGCCGCCACCGCCGTGGCGGCTGAGATCAACAGAAGACTCGCGATGCTGCCCAGTTTTTTCATCAGGAGGTTTTGTTTCGTCTCACCCACGGCCGCCAACAGGCCTGCAGGGTTTCAATGCACGACTGGCAACAGAGAACGTCAGGGTCCTGTTGTGAAGATCACCCATGATCATGTTTCAGTTGACCGCAGTTTGCGGCAGAGGTCATTACGGTTCTTGGTGAAGGCTCATCATTTCTTGTCCAAGATGCCGCGGTCCGACCCCCTGCGTTGGGACGCGCGTCGATGGAGCATGGCTCTAAGCCAAGGCGTGCCTCACACCGCCAGGCCGCGGCGCCGAAAAGCCAGGCCGCCAGCGGACGATCCTGCTGGGTGCATAGCAGATACTTGAGGTTCTCACCCACCGGGCTGCGGTAGCCCAGGTAGTGCTCCCGGGCCAGGAGGCTTTCAAACACCCCTCGGCGGAGC
>CAMBEJ010000026.1 GCA_945865375.1 Akkermansia muciniphila
CCACCAGCGCCTCCTGGCTCAACATGGTCGAGCGCTTCTTTCGGGACCTGACCACCAAACGTTTGCGCCGGGGTGTCTTTCGCAGCCTGCCTGAGTTGGTCAAAGCCATCACCGCCTACCTGGGAAACTATAATGCGAATCCTACCCCCCTTTGTCTGGACAGCCACGGCCTCCGATATCCTCGCCAAGGTCAAACGTGCGCGAAGGAAGCTTCATACTCTTCTCTAAATGCGGTGCACTACACTAGCTCGTCACCACACACTGCCGGATGTTGATTTTCCGGCCGCTTTTGGTTCGCTGCGAACCGACCGCACACCGATACCGACTGGAGTCAACGAAAAATCCAAAGCAACATCGGGTGAAGAATGTACGCTACGATCAGCAGGAGAATCAGCGGCGTGAAGTCCAGCAAGGTGGGCGGGGAGTTGCCGACTGAGATTGGCTTGATGATCCGACGCATGGGAATCAGAAACACCTCGTAAATCTTGTCCAAAAACTTGACCACCCCGTGGGCCTTCGGTGCTCCGACCCAGCTCAAGATAACGCGGGCAAGCAGGCCAAGCATGAAAGCCCGCATAATCAGATCACCAGAGTCGGAATAGACTTCACTGGCGTCCCACGGAGGCACGGGACTTGAGTGAACCGATGGTTTTTCGGAACGAATCGTCGGTCTGGGACCGAAACGAGCTAAAAGATTTCTTGATGTCGTCAGCGTTATGGCCGGTGGCTGTCCCACAGTTTTTTCAGTGCAACCCGGGCAAATAGGCCTGTTCGGGCGTGCCCAGGAAGCGCCCGCCGCCACCGGCTATCCCACAGCCTTCGAGCAGGCCGCGCCACTCCCATCGCTGCCAGAGGGCCGCTCGCAGGAGCGTGAAGAGTCGGGTGAAGCTGTGGCCCCACTGGCTCAGGAAGGCGCAGAAGCGCAGCAGCAGATACACCAGCAGCGCGGTCCAAACCTGCCAGCGCACGGCGTTGGCGTTGTGCGCGAGGAAGTCGGCCAGTTGGAGCGTCTGTTTGAGTTCCTTGAAGAACACCTCGATGCTCCAGCGGCAGCGATAGAGGTCGGCGATGGTCTGGGCGCTCCATGCCAGGTTGCTGGTCAGGAACACCATTTCACGCAGTTCCCCGTCCACCTCCACCTTGGCCACGACCCGGCGCAGTGGGACCGGATAAGCTTTCTTGGAGTCCGGACTGGTCAACTGGATCAGATCGTCACGCAGGATCTGGCCCTCGGGGCCGTCTTGAAACTTGCGCACGACCCGGCCGGCACTGGAAGTTGGCCTTGGCAGGGTTGCTTTTGGCCTCGCCTCGGTCTGAAGGTGGTGACGTTCGGATCCCTTTTCACCGACCGCTCACACGGGTTGAAGCGTTCGATTGACATTTCGCGTCTGCTGAGTAATATCAGAACAAATAAATGAGAGGACTAGGTGTATCGCTTCTCGTTCTTGTGCCCACCGGCAATCCCGCCCTCGGGGACGTGCTCACCTTGAGAGGGGGCCAAGTCATTGTTGGAACGATTCAATCTCAGGGTGCGGATCGTTACAAGTTCCAGCGGAGCACGAACACCTTTTCCTACCCTCTTGCGACGGTTACGTTCAGCTACGAGGCTCGGCCAAAAAGCGGATTGAGTGCGGTGGCGAGATTGCCATCGTGGGGGGAGGTGGTTGAGCGCGCTGGATCTCAAACATGGGGCACCTCGGTGAAACACATTCCGGCCACAGTCGTTGACAAGGGAATCTTTCCGAACGTGCCCTACTTGTCGTTTCGTTGCGGTCTGGACTACGAGATCAACGTTTACGGGGACCCCGAGCTACCATCAGGCATCGAGATCGGTTGCTACCGGAGCTTGCTCCAAAAGACGGAGGCAAAAGAGAATTGCGTAGCGCTGATTGCTGAACTCATGCAGCGCGACGACCTGAGAGAAGGGGTCAAGAGCGCCAAACGAAACAAGGATTTGATCGAAATCAAGGAGTGGACGATTGAAGTGTCACCACCCGGAGGCTCGGATTCATACGCCGGTTGGTGGGTGTCCGTGTATTCGGAGAATGTTCTGGATTCACAAAGAGCTTCTGCACAGGAGATGGCAAATCTATCGGTGGCGCGCTCACAGCTCACAAATAGTGGCGATGGGGCCTCAGGTTGGTCCTCCCAAGACCTCCGATTTGCTCGCCCTCATGCGGCCCCTGTCGCAACCCAGCCTGCGCTCATAGTTCAGCAGGTGGCACCGGTCACGGGCAGCACAGCATCCTCATACTCTGGTGCAGGGCGCGTTTATGTCAGCGGTTACACACGGAAAGATGGAACCTACGTGCATTCGCACTCACGACGGCGCTGATTCGACTTTGGCGAGACGCTATGGGCTTCTACTACCGCAAATCCGTCAGAGTCGGTCCCTTCCGCATCAATCTGAGCAAATCTGGTGTCGGGGTATCCACTGGCGTTCCGGGCTTCCGAACGGGTGTTAACAGCCGTGGTCGTCGTTATTCGACTTTCTCTCTGCCCGGAACTGGTGTCGGCTACACGGCGACGAGCAAGGGAAGCGGTTGCGTGTTGGTTTTATGCGCTCTGCTGTTGTTGAGCGGGCTTACCGGAAAGGTATTTTTATGGTGATTTGGAAGCGAACACTGAGGACCTCTTCCTCTGAACGATTCTTGGGTCAGAAAGATGGTCAGGACGCGATTGCTGTTGACCTCCATTTCCTTGGAGACGGAACGGTGGCGGGCACCGTCATCATGCTCGAAACGGCGGGACTAAATGAGCCCGACATTCCCAAACTGCTCGCCAGCTTGGATGAGGATTTCTTGCCTGGAGTGGATTTGAGTTCGGGCAATTTGACTTTCACCGTGGTCACAGGTCGCCTAGTCGGAAATTACGAAGCCTGCAAAGTTGAGCAATAGGCGTGAACTTGAGCTCTCCCTCCATTTGGAATTGACAAGGAAACCATAAACGCAAATCAGTCCTGAGACTAAAACGCTAGCAGAACAGAAAGTGAGGACTGTCACACGCACAACCAAAAATATGATAGGAACAGAATGACAACCACAGAGAAAATCCCGACACGAAAGTGCATCTCGGCATTTCCTCACCTCGCTGCATTTACATCTCCCTTCGTGTTCGACGAACTACACGAGCACGAGATTGTTCGCGCGGGCTGGGTTTCTTGCAGATCATGCAACTGCAAAGGATACACCAAGAGCGGCGACGGAAGCACTTGCGGAACTTGCAGCCACCACTATAGCCAGCACAGGTGAGTTTTAGAAGAGGTTTGCAAGTTCTGGCGGCAAGGGGGATTCAAACTGTAGATCCTTGCCCGTGATCGGGTGGCGGAATTTCAACAACCAGGTGTGAAGGCCAAGCCACTTAGCGGGGTCCGTGTGAGCGGAGTATTTCCGGTCCCCGATGATGGGGCAGCCAATCTCCGCAAGCTGCACCTTGTCACCGTGCAGATCAAAACCGGCCACAGGTGGGCAGATCAAAACCGGCCAGTCTGAGGCGGGAGATTCATAACTGTTTTCTGGATGGGTTCAAGCTTGGGTTGGCGGCGAGTTAAAACGAGCCGGGGGCGGCTGCGAGCCCTCAGCTCGCGCCCCCGGCGGTCGCAGGTTCGTTGGACTTCCTTGTGGCCTTGGGTTCGGGCGGTGGCGGCAGCGAGTCTTTGACGCGGTAGCTGCGCCCGGTAATGGCCAGGGTGATGGCGTGATGCAGAAACCGATCCAGGATTGCCCCGGCGGTGGGCACGTCGCTCAGGAGCTTGCCCCAGTCTTCGAGCGGCCGGTTGCTGGTCATGATCGTCGAGCGGTTTTCGTAGCGGCGCATGACCACTTCCAGCAGATACTCGCCGGATTGTTTGGGCAGCGCCTTGAGTCCCATGTCGTCGATGATGACCAGGTCGGGCTTCAAGTAGCGGCGCAGCGTCTTGTCCTGCTGCTTGAAGGCTTCGTCCTTCATGAAGTCGCGCACCAGATCGAAGATGGAGCGGTAGAGGACTTCCTTGCCCTGCTTGATCGCCTCGTAGCCCAGCGCGACATCCATCTCAGCGGCCTTTGGCTGGTGGCTGAGAAATGGGTGGATCAAGAAAACTGCCCCTTCTGATTCCCCGAATAACCTCGCCAACGAGGTTCTTCGCTGTTTTGAGTGGAATGTAAGGGTTGCGGAGTTGGGATGACCCGAGAGGGTTGAAGGAACTTAACCAGGGGCAAACGAGTCCGCGAGTGCCGCCCCTGGATCCCAGCCCCAACGCCAGTCGCCCCCTCCTTCGCCAAGGCTTCCGCCTTCGCTGAAGCTACGGTGGACGGGACGGCGGGCAGGCCCTCCTTCGCCAAGGCTTCCGCCTTCGCTGAAGCTACGGTGGACGGGACGGCGGGCAGGCCCTCCTTCGTCAAGGCTTCCGCTTTCGCTGAAGCTACGGTGGACGGGACGGCGGGCAGGCCGGAGGGCCGATGGATTGGGTCTTAGAAACCAACCCGAGGAATACCGTGAGTTGTTGAATGGAAACCGTGTGATTATTGATGCACCTGACTTTTGGTGAACCCTGCTCCAACACCCTTTTAGGGCGTGAATCCAATTCCAAAACCGACCAGGTGCCGCGCTCGCGGACTCGCTTGCGCCTGGCTAACATCTCCGACCCTTCCAGGGCAAAAGGCGCTCTCAAAGCCTCAAGAAAGCGGGTCATTCCACTCAAAACAGCGAAGAACCGCCAACGACTCCGTAACATGTTGGCATTCCAGCGTTCTCCCCACCCGCGTGGGAATGGTCCGCTTTCATGTGCTCTGGGCCAGCCAGCACAACAGGGCTAAACCTTTGAAAAGACTGGGCGATAAGCGGAAAACCCGCTGGAAAACCGTCTGTTCCTTCGGTTTGTTTTAGGAGCGTGGACAGGGAATGCCATCGGCCTTTCGGTCACTGCCCCAAAGGGCGAATCCAAATGTTGCGGAAACGCACCGGGTTGCCGTGCTCGTAGAGTTCTATAGCCCCCTTTGGAGGATGCGGCTTGTTGTAATTGCCAAGCGCGCGGTAAGGAGTGTTCCCGTACAGTTCCTTTCGATGATGCACGACCACGCCGTTATGCAGCACGGTCAAGTAAGCTTTTTTCGTCAATTTTCCATTGTCATCCCACAATGGGGATTCAAAAATAATGTCGTAAGTCTGCCAAGTGCCTGGTGGCCTCGAGGCGTTCATCAGAGGAGGCGCTTGACCGTAAATAGCGGCGCACTGGCCATCGGCGTAGGTCACGTTTTCGTAAGAGTCAAGAACCTGAATCTCGTAGCGCCCAAAGATGTTCACTCCATTGTTGCCGCGTCCCTGCCCTGAACCTTCCACTTTCGAGGGCGTCGCAAATTCGATGTGCAATTGGAAGTCGCCGAACTCGTCCCGAGTGCGAATCCGCCCGGTGCTTGTCGTTTCCATGAAGCCGCTTTCGAGCTTCCACTGGACATCGCCTTTCTCACCCTGCCATTTCGAGAAATTCTTTCCATCAAAAAGAACCACGGCGTCAGAGGGGGCTGTGGCCTCGTCACTGAACCGTGAGCCAGCAGCAATGATTGGCGGCTTGGGACGGTTCGGATCATGCACGTGCCACTTGCCATCAGGCTGTAGCGGCGTGTCGGTATAGCCCTCCGCAGCCAACACTTGAGAATGCAGGGCGAGTGTCAAAAGGACGATCAAAGCGGCTGTGTGATTCGGTTTTTTCATATCCGCGAAAAGCTACCCGATGATTTGTTTTCCAACCACCCCCACTATGAGAGTCCTCGTGGAAAAGGCAACACCGCAGTCGGTCACATCGACGATTCGAAAGTTTGACAAATCGACACCAGAACTCCGCCACGTGGGGAGGCATGGACCAGGTCGCAACAGGCTCTGATATCAGCCCCACCCAACACTCCGATAATGCCAAAATGCGGATCGTTGCCGCTCGGATAGGATTACGATTACGATTACGATTACGATTACGATTACGATTACGATTACGATTACGATTACGATTACGATTACGATTACGATTACGATTACGATTACGATTACGATTACGATTACGATTACGATTACGATTACGATTACGATTGGGAGCGGGGAATTGGAGTGGCTCGAGCTTCAGCCTAAACACGGTCATCTTACTGAGTTCAGACAGCGGGAGAACCCGAAACACCTCTTTTCGGATTCCGGGTTGCTTTCGGCCCGATTCTGCGGTTGCTCCTTGAAGGGTTTGTCGCGCAAGATTGAGGCATGGACCTTCGTGAATTTGCGGAGCAAGTGTTGTTCGCGACCACGCTCGAAGAAAAGCTGCGATGTCCCGAGGCGATTGAGGACGCACAGCCTGGCAAATCTCTTGGATCAGCGCCTCCGATGCCCGGGCGCCCCATCGGCTTAGCTTTCAAACCGAGCGGCTCCGGAAAATCCGATTTCCCCAGATTGCATCGCCTCGACCAGGAAGCGGAGCGAGGCCGGCTGCTCCACTTCTTTGCAAACCACGAATTGCTGGCCACAGAGCTGATGGCGCTCGTGTTG
This sequence comes from Akkermansia muciniphila, assembly GCA_945865375.1. GTDB lineage: Bacteria > Verrucomicrobiota > Verrucomicrobiia > Limisphaerales > F1-80-MAGS106 > F1-80-MAGS106. The sequence continues at coordinate 6,505 of CAMBEJ010000026.1, forward strand.
CTGCGGTTCCCGGAGGCCCCATCGGCTTTCCGAAAAGGAGTTCTGGAAACGCTCAAGGACGAACAGATCCACACCCGCCTCTACCTGGATCGGATGAGGGAGTGCGGCACCGAGTTCGGCAGCATCCCTGTCAGTGGATATTTCTGGAGGGCCGTGTCCCCGATGGAAACGCCCATGGACTACGTGGCCGGGCTGAGCCTCACATTTGAGCAAGCAAACCTCGATTTTTGCCGTCACTTTGCCAGGGAATTCCAGTCCGTTGGCGACACGGAAACAGCACGGTTGCTGGACACTATCTATCGTGACGAGATCGCGCACGTCGCTCATGGATTAAAATGGTTCCGGCGGTGGAAGAATCCCGATCAAACTGATTGGGAGGCCTTTTGTCAGCAGTTGAAATACCCGCTCTCCCCAAACAGAGCCAAGGGCGCACCATTGAACGTCGAGGGGCGCCAGGCCGCTGGAATGGAGCCCGATTTCATCGAGAATCTCGCCGTTTTCTCTCAGTCCAAGGGCCGCACGCCCCGAGTCTATGTTTTCAACCCCTTTACAGAGGAGCACATCGCAAAAGGCGCCCGATTCACACCCGTTCGCGCACAGTCGATTCTCGCGCGTGATCTCGAGAATCTGCCGCAGTTTCTTTGCAGGCAAGACGACATCGTCCTGGTGAACAACCTGCCATCGGCCGGATTCTTGAACTCCATCCAGCAAGCGGGATTTCCATTGCCAGAGTTTGCTCAAGTCCAGGGTTGCGCGGAACCAAGCAGCCCACTCGCGCTCAGAAAACTGGGAGGCTTGCGCCCTTGGGCCTGGGGGCCGGACAGTCTGAAACTGTTTGGCCCCTTGGCGTCAAACCTGACCGACGACAATACGCTGAGGCTTCCTGCGTATCATGAGGGAATCGCGGCGCTCTACTCAAAAACGTGGAGCGCGGCCTTTTTTCGGCGGCTCCTGAAGACGATGGAAGCGCCTCCCTGGTTATGCACGGAACAGGAGGCCGGCATCGTGGCGGACACAATGGATGAGGCTCTCAAAGCGATTGCCTCCATTCGCGGACGTGGGCATCACCGGGTCGTTGTGAAGGAATCGTTCGGGCTGGCCGGCCACAACATGATTCGGTTGTGGGAACCGGAGCTGCTGACCACTCACCGGGCCTGGATCGAGCGCGGTTTGGGGAACGGCCACCCGCTCGTCATCGAACCCTGGCTCGATCGGGTGCTGGATTTTTCTGTTCAGTTGGAGATGGAACCTTGTGGACTCAAACGAGTCGGATTTACGGGTTTGCGGAACGATTTGCGGGGACAGTTCCAAGCCAACTGGGCCGAACCGAATCATGAAAAGTGTGTCCCAAACCAAGTCCTGAAGCTGCTCCGCGCCCCCAGCATCGATCCCGGGAATATCCACATCTTCTACAAGCAGGTTGTCTCATTCCTCGAGGTTGAGTTCCGCAGCGCCGGATTCCTGGGGCCGGTTGGAATCGACGCCTTCGTCTACAGAACGCCCCTTGGCGACTGCCGTCTCAAGCCGGTCGTGGAGATTAACCCACGCTACACGATGGGCCGCTTGACGCTTGAGTTGATGAAGCAGGTTTGCCCAGGTTCCACAGGAGTTTTCAAGTTGACGAGCCGGGCGGCGCTGCGATCGGAAGGCTTCGAATCCTTCGTCGTGTTTGCCAAGAACGCGGCGGAACGGTTTCCCATCACCTTCGCAGGCCACCCGCGACCTCGGCTCAGTGAGGGGCTCGTGGTCCTGAACGATCCCACCCGCGCTGAGGGATTTCTAGCAACATTCCGAGTGGGTAAGGGTCCGGGCTCAGGCCATGATGTGGAACGGTGGATTTGAATTGAGGCTGTGTGACGCGCATGCAGTTCACAGAACTGTGAGAGGCGCCGTGGCGAACCCCGCCTGCTGATTTCGTATTGACCACCTCGGAGGGTCCAACCTATTGTCATGGAACAAGAAAGGAAGGAATTCAAAACCGCCATGTCGCTTCTGACTGCGTCACTGAGGCGGTCGAGTACCTCTTAGCCCTTATGAACATCGCCAAAGCCCTTCGATACACCTTGCGCTGCTTGCTCTGCACAGGCGCGCTCGTGACAGCGACGCCTGCACGGGCTGTCGTACCCGAACACACGGTTAAAAATGGCGCGGTGTCCATCAAGGGAGTAGGCCAGGACAATCCGATCCTCTACGACAACGACTGGTGGTTCGACGTCTTGGACAAAGATTACCTCTGGGCCCAGGCCAGTCTCGGCCACGCCAATCTGCGCGGAAACATCGTTTCGCGCGACATGTGGGAGTGGCAGAATGGCTACGTTTACAGGATGCAAGACTCGGTGGAGGACGCAGGAAAAGCCCTCAAACTCGCACGCGACTCCGGCCTTAAGAACATCCCGGATCTGACCCTCGGCTCCGACCGCGTCCTGCTGCGCCCGGACAGCGGACGTATCGAGGACACTGCTCCTCAGCCCACCGACGGCAGCCGGCTCATCGTGGCGGAAGCGGAGAAGGCTTCGCCGGAGAAACCGTTGCTCGTGTTTTCCGGTGGTCCGTTGAGCACCGTGGCCAATGCGCTGCTCACGAACCCCGAAATTGGGCCCAACCTCGTGGTGTTCAATCTGATGGTCGCTGGCGGTTACAACGGCAACGACGCCTGGGCCACCTATGTCGTCGCCAAAAAGACGCGGCTCGTCGATTGGGCGACCGGAGCGTTTTGGGACAAGAACTCGATCTTCACCGCGACGGATTTCGAGGGGCTGCCAAAGAATCCTTTTTTTGATGACATGCGCGAATTCATCAAGTCAGAACTGGGCCAGGCCAACCAACTCGGCGACGGCGCGGCGCTCGTCTGGCTCTGGCGGAACGACTGCTGGGCCGGTGCGAAGCTCCGGCGAGCCGTCTGGCACGGAAAGAATGTGAGCTTCGTTGAGGTGAAATCCGGGGAGCCTGCGGACGTGCTCGACATTCCCAAAAAGTCTACCCGCTTGAAAGCCAGCCGCGAGGAGTTCCTTCGCGTGATTAGCAACTCGACTTTATTCCCGGCCGGGCCGGTGGAGAGAAATTATTATGAACTCCGCCTCTACACAGTGACGTCGGACAAGATGGATGGCCTGCTGGAACGTTTCCGCGACACGGTGGAGCCGGTGCGGCTCAAGCACCGCATTTCGACGGTCGGCTACTGGGTCGCGCCTAGCACCACCCTTGGGGCGATGTTCGTTTATCTGATGGCATCGGCGAGCAAGGACGAGCTGCAGAAGCACGAGAAGGAGTTTGGCGCGGACGCGCAGTTCAAAGAGGGCTATGCCGCCTCGAGCAAAAAGCATGGTAAGACGGTCGATCACATTTCCTCGATCCCACTCGCCGTGGACGCGACGGCGAAGTTTGATTTTGACTCCGGCCAGAAACCGCGGGCCTTTGATCTTCGGATTTACTCCGTGTTGCCGGGCAAGCTCGCCACCTTCCGTGATCGTTGGCGTGACCACGCGGTGCCGATCTACGAGCGGCATGGATTGCACAGCGTCGGCTGGTGGGTTGCAGAGAAAAAGGGCTCCGATGGTAATGATCAGTTCATCTGCCTGCTGGCAGGTGAGAACATCCCGGCGATTCAGAAGTCGATCAGTGAATTCCACCAGGATGCCCAGTGGATCAGCGTTGAAAAGCAGACCGAAGCTAGCGGCAAGCTGCGTTTCGGTGTCAAAGCCTACAAGCTCACGCCAACGGACTTTTCTCCTCTCAAATGAAACCCGTGCAATGGGTGGTCGGTTAGAATCGATGCCCTCTCATAACTGGTCACCAGCCCCCACCCGCTGCCCTGGCGCCTGTGGATGAGGGTCGTTCCCCCGCGCAACAGCCCGTTGATCCCGAAGCGAGTGCCGTTCGCCATTTTTTCCACATAGGGCACCATCCAACCCAAGCCGGCGGCCTCGAGGCGTCCAGCATTCGACGGCTCGGCTAGGAAGTCATCGGGGCTCAAGGCCGATGCGCCACCGCTATCTTCCTCCCCCAACAGAAGAGGACGCTCGAAGTCCGTCGTGTTGATTTCGAACGTCAGCGCCCGACTTGAGATGTAGTCGATGCGCTCGATACCCTGGATGCGCGCCTCGTTGAACCATCGTGGGAAGGGACCTTTGTGGCGCGTATCAATGGCAGCAATGCCTCTGATGAGTGTCGGGTCTGCGGTTTTCGCCGCGTCCAGCAGGTCACCGCAGGCACGGACGTCGGCGGGCTGGAGCGTGGCACCGCAGGTCAGGAGCAGGCGGCACATGCGCCAGTTCGACGCCTGGAGCGCCTCCATGAGCGGAGTGGGGCCGGCTGCGTAACGTTCGTTCACCGAAACGCCCTCCTTGATCACTCGCTCGACGGACCGCGTGTCATCATCGCCGTCCCCGCAGGGGAAGCGAGCGAGCATGTGCAGCGCGCTCCGCCCGGTCGTTGCATCCGTGCCGCCGTACGCCCCGTGGTTCAGCAGCAACCGGATCAGGTCCCCTCGACCTAGCTTATCAGCGAGCGTGAGCGGCACTTGGCAGCCGATCTCGCGCGTGTTCGGTTCGGATCCGTGCTCAAGGAGATAACGGGTCGCAGCGAGCTGTCCAGCCTTCACTGCCTCCGCGAGGGGCACGCAGGCGCTGGTGCCGCACCGGTCCATCATCACTCCGGCGCGGAGCCGCGCGGCCAACTCGGGGAGATCGCCCGCCCGAGCTGCGGCGCAGACCAGCTCGAGTTTCTCATGCTCTCCAGGAACCTCCATCTTGATTGTTGAAAGCAGGAGCTCCGTCTCCTCGGCACTAAGATGTAGCGTCGTGCCAAGACGGTGCCAGACCCGGGTTCCAGGGACATAGAGGTTTGCGAGCCATTCCTCGACCACCTCGGCTGCGATCGTGAGCCCTTCATCCTGCAAACCCTTGACCACGCCGATCACGCCGAGCCCCCGCTTGTCGAGGATCATTCCAAGTGCTGTTCCCCATTCGTGTCGCATTCAAACTTGAGTTCGATGTTTAGACGGTAGTGGACGGTACACTCGAATCATGATCGGATCAAGGCGGCCGTCTGAACTTGCCTTGCTTTTGGTCCTGGACAACAGGAAGGACCTTGCCGAGGCGAGAAGATTGTTTCACAATTGTAACAGAAGCGACATATTTAGGCAACCCGCGTCCGGCAAAGTATTTATTAAACTCGTTATGGCCACTCACTACGAAGAATCCTTGCAGCGCGATGTGGAACGTATCCGCAGCAGAGTGAAGGAAATGGCGGACCTGGCCGCCGGGGCGCTTGACGCCTGTTTGCGCGGGCTGATCGAGCGCAACCGGCAGCTCGGCTACTCGGTCATCTTGCGCGACCACCGTATCGACGCCCTCGAAAAGGAGATCGACCGGCTCTGTCTCGAATTCATTGTGCGTCAGCTCCCGGTGGCCAAGCACCTTCGCTTCGCCTACGTCACGATCAAGATCAACCAGGAGATCGAGCGCATCGGTGACTATGCGGAGAGCATCGCGCGCCAGATTCTCAAGGTCACCAACTTCGACTTTTCCATTCTGTTGGATCGCTACCGGCAGATCGCCGGGCTGGCCATCCCGATGTTCCGCGACGCGGTAAAGGCCTACCTGACCGAGGATGTCGACTTAGCGCGTCGGCTCCAGGTCGTGGAAGAAGAAGTGGATGACCTCAAGAACGTGATCAACGCGGAACTCTTCCAGCTCCGGCAGGAAAACAAAATTCCGCTCGAAGCGCTCACCTCGCTGATGACGGTTGCTCGCCGCTTCGAGCGCGTTTCCGACCAGGCGAAAAACATCTGCGAGGAGACGCTCTACATGATCACCGGCGAATACCAGAAGCACGCTGGCGGCGACACATGGCGAGTGTTGTTCATCGACGAGCACAACGCCTGTCGCAGCCCGATGGCTGAGGGCATCGCCAACTCGTTGAGCCAGCCAAAGTTCATCTTCGCCAGCGCGGGACTCGACCCCAAACCCGTGGACCCGGCAACGGTGTCGTTTCTGAAGGAAAAAACCATTGATATCTCCCGTATCGCAGCGCGCGCTGTTGAAGCCGTGCCAAATCTGGAGAACTACCAGATCATTGTGGCGCTGGCCAAGGATGCCAGGAGGGCCTTCCCTCTGAAGACCAAGTGCATCTGCCTGGACTGGAGCATTCCCGATCCCTCCAAGGCTTCAGGATCGCCCGCAGAAGTGAAGAAAGTTTACGAGGAAGCCTACCAGAATCTGCAAATGCAGATTCAAGACCTCGCCGAAGGCATCCTTGGTGACAAGATCGATTAACCAAAACAAGAACGAATGATGACCAAAAAGCACCAACTCCAATGGGGCGTCCGCGTGGGAGCTGTCGCAGCAATAGCTGCCGGACTTGCTCTGAGCGGCTGCGGAAAAAAAGAAGAGGCCAGCGCAGACGGCGTCAAGCCCGTCGGCAAAATCACCTCCATCCAAAACATCGGTTCCGACACGATGGTCAACCTCGCCCAAGCCTGGGCCGAGGGGTACCACAAGGTTGATCCCTCCGTGTCGGTAGAAGTTTCTGGCGGCGGCTCCGGCATCGGCGTCGCCGCCCTGATCAACGGCACCTGCGAGATCGCCAACTCCAGCCGGGCGCTGGAGCCCGATGAAGTCACGAAAGCCAAGGCCAGGCACGGCCATGATCCGAAGGAACACCTCGTGGGCTGGGACGCTCTGGCCATTTACGTGCACCCCAGCAATCCGATCACCGAAATCTCCGTCGAGGAGTTGAGTGAAATCTACAAGGAAGGCGGGAAGATCGACAAGTGGTCGCAGGTCGGAGTCACCCTTCCAGGCGGTGATGAAATGATCCGCGTGAGCCGCCAGAACAACTCAGGAACCTACCACTACTTTCGCGAGATGGTGGTGGGCAAAAAGAGCGACATGAAGCTAGGCTCCCGCGATATGAATGGCTCGAAGGACGTGGTGGAACTCGTTTCCCGCACACCGAATTCTATTGGTTACAGCGGCCTGGGCTACAAAACCGCCAAAGTGAAGGTGATCAAGGTTTCCAAGAAGAAAGGGGATCCGCACGTCGAACCGAGCATTGCCACGACTTGGGACAAGTCCTATCCCATCGCTCGCCCGATGTTCATGTACACGCCGGGCCAGCCTGAGCCACATGTGCAGAAGTATCTCGATTGGATCCTGACCGACGCCGGCCAGAAGGTCGTCGAGGAGAGTGGCTACGTGCCGTTGCAGAAGAAGTAACATCTTCGCCGCTCCCCGATTTGACGTCCTGTTGTCGCGGAATTGGCCATCTCTTGACGTCCGCACGATGGAAACAATCGAGACAAATCAACCTTCGTCATCCGCCGTGCTGACGCCTGCGACCGCACCCAAGCGCGGTCGACGCAGCGCTGCCGCTGTCTTGGGCGAACGGTGCATCGAAGGGCTGATCCGTCTCTGCGGCATCAGTGCCATCGTCTTTGTCTTCGCCATTTTTTTCTTCGTCTTTCGCGAAGGAGCACCGATTCTGTTCGGCGGCGGCACGGGGGGGCATGGCGTGACGGAGCCGGGGGCGGCCAAGCCCTCGTTCGATCTGGCCAAGTTCCTCTTCACAAAGACGTGGTATCCCACCTCCCTCAACACCCCGCGCTACGGCATTGGCGCGCTCATAATAGGCACGTTCAGCGTCACTTTGCTCGCCATGGTGATCGCCGTGCCTTTCGGTCTCGGTGCGGCGGTGTTCCTCTCCGAGTTCTGCGGCAAGAAGGTCAGGGAGACGCTCAAGATCACTATTGAACTGCTCGCCGCGATCCCCAGCGTGGTATGGGGTTTTATCGGCCTCACGGTGATGAACGTCGTCATCCAAAAAGTGTTCAAAGTCCAGGTCGGTTTGAACGTGCTCAACGCCGCCATTCTGCTCGCGTTGATGAGCGTGCCCATCATCGTCAGCATCGGTGAAGACGCGCTCAAGGCCGTGCCCGATTCCTACCGCGAAGCCGGCATTGCGATGGGCTGCACACGCTGGCAGCTCGTCTGGCGTGTGCTCCTGCCCGCAGCGAAGAATGGGTTGTTGGCCGCCGTGCTGCTGGGCGTCGGCCGCGCGGTTGGAGAGACCATGGCGGTGCTCATGGCCACCGGCCATTCCGTCAACATCCCGCACAGCATCTTCGACTCAGTCCGCACGCTCACCGCGACGATCGCCGCCGAACTGGGCGAGACCGCCGAGGGCTCCGACCATTATCGCGTGCTGTTTCTTATCGGCATCCTGCTCTTCACCATCACGTTCATCGTGAATCTCCTGGCCGACTTTGCGGTAAAAGGTATTCGCAAGAAGTGACACCCATGAGCGTACCCGCATCCAGCACGGCCGGCCTCTTCACGGAGACGCCTTTCATCCGAAAAAAGCGACGCACCGAGAGGCTCGCCCAGTGCCTCTTCGGCGCGATGGCACTGGCGATGGTCATCCCGCTGCTGCTGATCCTCGGCTACCTCGTTTTCAAGGCCGCGCCGCTTCTCTCCTGGGACTTCCTCACCACCAACCCGACCAACGGCATGAGGAAAGGCGGCATTTGGTCCGCGTTGCTCGGGACGGTCTATCTGGTCGTCATCTCGCTCTGCATCTCGGCTCCGATCGGCGTGCTGGCGGCGGTGTACCTCAACGAATACGCCAAGGATAACTGGTTCACCCGCATCGTGAATCTCTCCGTCGTGAATCTCGCGGGCGTGCCTAGCATTGTTCACGCGCTGTTTGGCCTCGGCGCTTTTGTTCTCTTTGCCCGCCTTGACCGCTCGATCCTCGCAGCCTCCCTCACGCTCGCCATCATGACGATGCCCGTCATCATCGCCTCGACCAAGGAAGCGTTGGCCTCCGTGCCGGTGAGCTTCCGCGAAGCATGCTGGAACGTCGGCGCCACGCGATGGCAGACCATCAAGGCCATCGTCCTGCCCAATTCCATCAGCGGCATCCTGACGGGCGTCATCCTCCAAGTTAGCCGCACAGCCGGCGAAACCGCCCCGATCATGTTCACCGGCGCCGTTTTCTACCGGAACATTCCCGAGGGAAACGTGTTCGCCTACGGCATCAAGGATCAGTGCATGGCCCTCTCGATGCACCTCTACACCGTCACCACCCAGGTCACCAATGCGCCCGAAGCCCTGCCCTACGCCATCGCGGTCACGCTCCTCGGCACCGTCCTGCTGGTCAATGCCACGGCCATTGTCTTCCGTGTCTGGCTGAGAAATCGAAAGAAATGGTGATGGACCTTCAACCCAGCATGAACACGAATTCACGCCGATGGGGATGGAACCGAGTGCGCTCAGCTTTGGAATCCGATTCGTGTCCATCCGTGTCCATTCCTAGTTTCTCCTCTGAATGACTCAGCCGAAAAAAATCGACGTCCAGAACCTGCGCCTCAGCTACGGGCCGAAAGAGGTCATCCACGGCATCTCCTTTCACATCGAGCCAAACGAAATCATCGGCATCATCGGCCCGGCGCAGAGCGGCAAGACATCGTTGCTCCGCTGCATCAACCGGACAATTGATTTCACGGCCAGCGCGAAAGTCAGTGGATCCATCAAGGTGGACGGCGAGGACGTGGTGACGACGCGCAACGTTTATGAATTGCGCCGGAAGATTGGCATGGTTGCCCCGCTGCCCGTCGGCCTGCCTTTGAGCATCTACGACAATGTCGCCTTCGCCCCGCGCACCTCGGGCATGAACAACAGGTCAGACCTCGATGGTCTTGTGGAAAAATGCCTCCGCCAGGCCGCGCTTTGGAACGAAGTCAAGGACCGCCTCGATTCCCTCGGCACCAAGTTGAGCGGCGGTCAGCAACAACGCCTCACCATCGCCCGCGCGCTGTCGCATCAGCCGGAGATTCTCTGCCTCGACGAATTCAGCATCGCCATCGATCCTGTGACGACGATGCGCATCGAGGACGTGCTCAAGGAGCTCAAGCGAGAGATGACCATCATCCTTGTGACCAACCTCGTGCAACAAGCCCGCCGGCTCGCCGCGCGCACCCTGTTCCTGTGGAACGGCGAGATCATCGAACTGGATACGACCGACGTCATATTCAGCGAGCGGGCGAAGGATCCGCGCACGCGCGATTATGTGAACGGGATTTTCGGATGACCACGGACACCCTCACCCCATCCAGTGCCGCCGCCGGTGTTGATTACGGAATCACCACCCGCGACCTGAACCTCTGGTACGCCAAGTTTCAGGCGCTAAAAGGCATCACCGTCAACATTCAGAAGGGCATCATCACCTCGCTCATCGGCCCCTCCGGCTGCGGCAAGACGACGCTCTTGCGCTGCTTCAACCGCGTGAACGAGCGCTACGGCTACGTCACGACAAAGGGTGAAATCAAGCTGCTCGGCAAGAACATCTACGACGAGGACGTCTCCCTCATCGAATTGCGTAAAAGCGTTGGGATGGTTTTCCAGCGTCCCAACCCGCTGCCCCTTTCCGTTTACGAAAATGTCGTCTTCGGCCTGCGCATTCATGACGACAAAGGGCTGAAGAAATCTGACCGCGACGACGCCGTGGAGAAGGCGCTGACCGAAGTGGGACTCTGGAATGATCTCAAGGACCGCCTCGACGAAAAGGCCATCACGCTCCAGCTCGAACAGCAGCAGAAGCTCTGCATCGCCCGCCTGCTCCCTTTGAAGCCAGAGATCATCCTGATGGACGAGCCGTGCTCCGCGCTGGACGTGAGCGGCACGCGCGCCATCGAGGAACTCATGTTCGCCCTCAAGGGCCGCTACACCATCGTCATCGTCACGCACAACATGGCGCAGGCGCGCCGATCCAGCGACGAATGCATCTTCATGCTCATGGGAGAACTCGTGGAGCACAGCCGCACCACGGATCTTTTCATCACCCCAAAGAACCGGAAGACCGCCGAATACATCGAAGGCCGCTACGGTTGAGCCCTGAAGCGAGGCCGGTGGCCCGTCAGTCCGACAGTTCCGCGCACGCGCACTCCGGGCTATTTTACCAGCTATCACTACAGCGACACTTCATCCGAGAATTCAACTACGGATGACACGGATGACACGGATGGGAGGGAATCCACCCTCATCTTATCCGTGCAATCCCTGCAATCCGTGGTCAATTTCCAAAAGTGTCGCTGTAGTGCTATGACAAAACACAAAGGGACGGACAAAGTATCGAGAGGCTGATTCAATCGGAGGGGAGGCTGATGGCCGAGACGGATCCGTGGTTAAGCGGTGCTGACGGCTCAAACTAGAAGCTTGGTCACCACTTGGCCATGGACATCTGTCAGTCGGAAATCCCGGCCCTGGAATCGGTGGGAGAGCTTTTCGTGGTTGAACCCCAGAAGATGCAGCAAGGTCGCATGCAGATCGTGAACATGCACGGGATCCTGAGTGGCGTTGAACCCAAACGCATCGGATTCCCCCAACGTGATACCCGATTTGATACCTCCTCCCGCCAGCCACATCGTGAAGCAATTCGGATGATGATCCCGCCCGTCGTCGCCTCCCTGAACCATGGGTGTTCGACCAAATTCACCGCCCCAGATGACCAGTGTATCCTCCAACATTCCCCGCTGCTTGAGATCCTTGATAAGAGCGGCGCTTGCCTGGTCCGTGTCTCGGCAATTCCTGGCAATGTCCTTTGAGAGGTTTCCATGCTGATCCCAGGCCTCGTGAAAAATTTGCACGAACCGGACGCCTCGCTCCACCAGGCGCCTCGCTAGCAAGCAGCTTGTCGCAAACGATCCCCTGCCCGGCTCCGCTCCATACAGATCCAAAATGTGCTTAGGTTCACGTGCTAAGTCCATCAACTCGGGCGCGCTTGACTGCATTCTATAGGCCATTTCGTACGAAGTGATCCGTGTGGCGATCTCCGGGTCACCGACCAGGCCGAGTCTTTCTTGGTTCAGCCGCTTGAGGGTGGCTAGCGAGTCGCGCTGAATAAAATCGTCCACGCCCCTCGGGTTCGAAAGATACAACACCGGATCCCCTGTGTTGCGGAAAGCCACGCCCTGATGAACGGTTGGCAAAAAGCCGCAGCCCCAGTTGGAGGCTCCTCCGCTCGTGCCGTTGACGCCCGTGTTGAACACCACATAGGATGGCAACGAACTAGACTCACTGCCCAGGCCATAAGTGCTCCACGCCCCAAAGCTGGGTCTTCCAAATTGCGTGCTGCCCGTGTTCATCAGGATTTGAGCCGGCGCGTGGTTGAAGGCGTGAGTGTGCATCGACTTCACGATGGCGACGTCGTCGGCGATTGTGGAGAGGTGCGGGAGGAGCTCGGACAATTCAGCACCCGACTGTCCATGGCGCTGAAACTTGAACTTTGGACCCAGCAGCGAAGAGTTCGGGTTGATGAAAGCGGAGCGGTATCCTTTGAGCAGCTCGGCTGGAGGGAGTTTGCCATTCCACTTCGTCAACTCCGGTTTGTAGTCGAAAAGCTCGAGATGGCTCGGAGCACCCGCCATAAAGAGAAAAATCACGCGCTTGGCTTTCGGAGCAAAATGAGGGCGTTTCGGGGCAAGAGGATCGGCTGATGGAGTTGGGGCTGCCAGGGCTGACTCTCGCAACAGCGAGCCGAGCGCGATGGCTCCGAGCCCCACACCGCACTCCTTGAAAAACCAGCGGCGAGTCACCTGTGCTCGATGTTCGCGGACTACTTGCTCGGTTCGGGTCATGGCATCATTCCTTCGTGACAGCTTCGTCGAGGTTGAGCAGAACTCGCGAAAGAACCGTGTAGGCCGCGAGCTCTGATGGCGTGGTGCCTTTGGGAAGATTGGGCGACGGCGCATTGGTGCCCGTCGCCAACTCCAGGATGTTCACCCAACCCTGCCCGAGGTGCACGCGTTGGCGAGACAGCAAGCCAAGCAGCTCCTTCTTTTCATTCGGCGTTGGCGAACGGGAAACCACCCGTCGGAAGGCGTATTGGACGCGCTCCGACTCCGTCCGTCCGCCTTGCTCCAAAGTGCGCATCGCAAGGGCCTGGGCGCACTCCACAAAAAGTGTTTCGTTCAACGATGTCAGCGCCTGAAGCGGGGTGTTCGAGCGGACGCGGCGCACGCATGCCGAGTCTCCGTTGGGCGTGTCGAACGTTTGCAACATGGGGTAAGGAGTCGAGCGTCGGCGGAAAGTGTACAGCGCCCGGCGATAGCGATCGGAGCCGGTTTCGTCTTTCCATGGAAAAGCCATGTAGCTGCTGGGTGGCACGAAAAGGAAAGCGGGTGCGGGGGCGTAGATCGAAGGCCCTCCCAGGTTCGTATTTAAAAGACCGCTCGCGGCGAGCGCGACATCGCGCACGATCTCTCCATCGACTCTCAACCGCGACGCGCGCGCGATCAAACCGTTGAACGGATCTTTGGCGTAAAGTTCCGAGCTCACCCGGCTGCTTTGCCGGTAGGCCGAGCTGTTCACGATCAATCGGTGGATATGTTTCACCGACCATGGGCTCACGGTGGAGGAGATTTCTGCCGTCCCAGGAACTCTAAAAACGGGCTCCATGAATTCGCACGCCAGCCAATCAAGCAGTTCTGGATGGCTTGGGACGTCGGCCTGAACGCCGAAGTCCTCCGAGGTCGCGACGATGCCCGAACCAAAATAGGACTGCCAGACGCGATTGACAAAGACACGCGCCGTCGTCGGGGCTTTATTGTCCACAAACCACCGCGCAAGCCTCAAACGCGAAGGCTCCTTTGTGTTCCCCATCGGATGGAGGAAAGCGGGCACCCCAGGGTCAACCATTTTGCCCGGCTGAAGCCAGTCGCCGCGCTTCAATACCGCCGTCTTCCTCGATTCGGGCCGGGCGCTCAGGGCCAGGGTCTGACCGCTCCGCTCAGGGTACTGCTTCCAGAGCGCATCGATGCGGTTGTTCAATTCCACAAACGCAGGAACTGTGGTTCGCCAATAGCTGAACACTATTGATGCCTGGTCGGGCGTCCTGCTTTGTCGCGGGATCGACAAGAGCTGGCGCACCTGACTTGGCACCGGATCCGCCGCGGGACTCCCGGCCGAGGTAACCGAGAGGCGGAAACGGCCCACTTCGTCGTTGCATGAGAGATCGAAACGCAACTCAGTACCGCCTGGATAACCCAGGTTGGTGGCGACTTGAAACACCGCCTTCCGATCCGAGTTGCGCCGTCCCGGGCCGGCGTCGAGTGTCCACGCGGTCTTCAGACTGCCGTCGATCGCAAACTTCACGGGTCCTGCAAATTCCCTTTCTTTCTCCTTGTCTGGGTCACCGGAAGGCTGCTGAGCCTGTTGAAAATCGACGGTGGCGGAGGAAAATGTGACCTGAGCCAGGTTGGTAGCACTCCCGGCTGGCGCTGCTTTCAACGTCAGCTCTCGCAGCTCGAACATTCCGTTGGGGCCGCGGCCAGGCCCTCGCATCGGCAGGTTGCCGTCGGTCAACACCTCGAGCCGCACCCCCGTGATATTCGTCAAAGTTGTTTTTGTTTTCACGAACCATGTGCCTCCATTGAAGCGGTGGCCGCCGGCGAGGAGCGATTGGTCGTTCTGAAGCTGCAATTTAGAGAGGCCGTCTGGCGCCCCGTATTCGTGAGGTTCTAGCACCGTCCACAGCGGCAGGTTCATCTGAGCGGACGATTCCCATGCCGCCAGTCGCTCCGGCCAGTCCGGGAACTGGCGTTGAATGTCCCGTTCCACACTCTTGATCTCACTCAACACCCGATCACGACCCGACAGTTGGTCGGCGGTGTAAACGGGTGCGGTCAGTTCATCCGCATCGTTGAAGAAGGCAAACAACCGGTAGTAATCCTCCTGCGTCAGAGGATCATACTTGTGGTTGTGGCATTGGGCGCACTGAATCGTCAGCCCCAACACGCCTTTGCCCACAGCCTCCATCCGGTCGAACATCGCATCCATCCGAAACTGCTCGGGGTCTATCGCACCCTCCTCGTTGATCATGGAGTTACGCAAAAAGCCTGTGGCGATGAGATCCTCCTGTGTGGAGCCGGACAGCAGGTCGCCCGCAAATTGTTGAATGATGAACCGGTCGTAAGGCACGTCACGATTCAGCGAATCCACCACCCAGTCTCGGTAATGCCACATCTCACGGGCGCGGTCCTTCTCGTAGCCATTCGAGTCGGCGTAGCGCGCCGCGTCAAGCCACTGGCGGGCCCATCGCTCACCGAAATGCGGAGAGTTGAGCAAACGCTCGACCTGCCTCTCATATGCGTGCTTCGACCGATCCTCGAGAAACGCATCGACCTCCGCGAGCGTCGGGGGAAGTCCGATCAAGTCCAGCGAAAGACGACGCAGCAGTCGAATCTTATCAGCCTCTGGGGATGGACGGAGCGCCTCCCTTTTCAGCCTCGCCAGAATGAAGTTATCGACGGGGGTTCGCGGCCATCCTGCAGTGGTGGCCGGAGGAACGGGCGGGCGCACTGGACTCTTGAACGCCCAATGGTCTCGTTTTGTGGAAGAATGCGCTGCAGCACTTTCTGACAAGGGGCCCACCGAACGAGCCGTGCCAGCCGACGGAACATCCGCGCTCCCGGAAGCGGCTAACCCGTCTGAGCAAGCACAGGCCGCGCAGAGCCACACCAGGACAGCCAAGCCAGCCCAGGGTGTTGGGCGGAACTTGCGAGGAATCCCGAAATGCGGGGGCTGCGCGTTCTGGCACCTAGGTCTCATGCATCGAAGTCTATACGATTTTCAGCGCTCCGCTATCATGAAAGCAAAACATTCCTGGGGGCTGACTGTGAGTCGTTGCCTCGCTTCGAAGGTCAAAATGAGAACTGCCACTTTCGCTGTGGGCTTATGGAAAAAAGGTTGTCATCCTGTTTGGATGATCGGATTGAAATACTTTGCGATTGTGGGTTCGGCAGCGACCCCATCCGCCGACAAGGAGAGCCCACTTGCACTCGGCAACCCGGCCGGTGCCTCAACCACCGTTCTCCCGCACAACGGGGCGTGGACTCATCCGTTTTTCCGGATTTAACCCAGCCATGAACTCGACGAACAATCCCTTGCTCCGGTATGCGTGGTTCGTGGTCGCGCTGCTCTGGCCGGTCGCTCTGTTGAATTATCTGGACCGGCAGATGCTCGCGTCGATGAAATCCTCGCTCATGGCCGATATCCCGGACATCGGCAGCGACGCGAACTGGGGAAAAATGCTGGGCCAGTTCAAGTGGGTCTATGCGTTCTGCAGTCCGATCGGCGGTTACATCGCCGACCGGTTCAGCAGGCGTTTCACGATCTGCGCCAGTCTTTTCGCCTGGTCGGCAGTGACTTGGGCGACAGGCCATGTGACGACTTACGATGGCCTGTTGCTCACCCGTTCGCTCATGGGCATCAGCGAGGCCTTTTACATCCCGGCAGCTCTTTCTCTCATCGCGAGTTTTCACATAGGCGACACCCGCTCACGCGCGGTGGGTCTGCATCAAATGGCCATCTACACCGGCGTGATCGTTGGCGGGTTCAGCGGTTACGTGGCGGATACCCCGAGCCTGAGCTGGCGCTTCGCCTTCGACGCGTGCGGCATTTTCGGAATTCTTTATGCTATCCCGCTGCTGTGGTTGCTCCGCGATGCGCCTCAGTCCCCGGGAGCCTCGAAAGCGCCAGGAATCACGGTAGCGCAATCGGCACGCGAACTCCTATGGAACGGGTCGTTCATCCTGCTCGTCCTCTACTTCACGCTACCCGCGTTGGCGGGCTGGGTTGTTCGCGACTGGATGCCAGCGATTCTCAAGCAACAGTTCAACATCGCCCAAGGGCCTGCCGGCGTGGCCGCAACAAGCTCCTGGCAGGTGGCGGCGATCGTGGGAGCCTTGGGCGGAGGCTGGCTGGCGGATCGGTGGATGAAGCGTGATGATCGCGGACGCATTTTCGTCAGCGCAATCGGCATGGCCCTAATTGTCCCGGCAATATTCGGCGTAGGAAACGCAGGAACTCTGTCGGTCGCCATCGGCTTCCTGGTTCTGTTCGGTCTAGGCTGGGGCTTCTTCGATTGCAACAACATGCCCATACTCTGCCAGATCGTGCGACCTGAGGTGCGCGCGACTGGCTACGGCGTCATGAACCTCGTCAGCATCAGTTGCGGCGGACTTGCGGACTGGGGCTTTGGAATTCTCCGCGATCGACAGGTCCCTCTCAACGCTTCCTTCAGCGTCTTCGCCGGCGCGGCCATCATCTCGATCGTGCTCGTCTTGCTCATCAGACCACGGAACACCGAAACTTCTTCGTGATCCATCGGGCCCATGATCGCGCTCAACCTCAACATTGCAGCCCCCACATGGCTCAGGCTTCACCGGTCTCCCACTGGATTCGGGAATTCCCGTGAACATTGTTTCGCGTCTTGATGAGTATCCACTCCTAGGGGGCATCGAATCTCCATGTGTCGTCTTCGGTCAATTGGTGGGCATTTTTCTTGTCCCAACGCGTCCGAGTGGTCACAGTTAATGTGGCTGTGAAAAAGTAAATTCTTGTGACTAAACCCCTATGAGTCGTTCGCTCCATTTAGTGATGGCCTTGATCTTGGGCACCCTGATCACATCTGACTCCCTGTCGGCAGGTGGTGCGGAGGCACGGCTGCTGCGCTTCCCCGCCATTCACGGCGACCAGATCGTGTTCGGCTACGCGGGGAATCTCTACACGGTGACAGCGCGGGGCGGCCTCGCGAGACGGTTGACCAGCGACGAGCGGAGCTACGAAATGTTCCCGCGCTTCTCGCCCGACGGAAAGCTCATCGCGTTCACAGCGCAATACGATGGCAACACGGAGGTCTATGTTATGCCCGCGGACGGCGGCGAACCCCGGCGGCTGACCTACACCGCCACGCTGGAGCGCGACGATGTCTCCGACCGGATGGGGCCCAACAACATCGTCATGACTTGGCGCGACAACGACAGCATCGTTTACCGCTCCCGACGCACGCACTGGAACCCGTTCAAGGGCGAGCTCACCATTGCGAAGCTGGCGGGAGGAATCCCGGAGACGCTTCCCCTGCCCCGCGGCGGTTGGTGCAGCTTTTCGCCTGATGGCAAGCAGATGGCTTACAATCGCGTCTTCCGTGAATTCCGGACGTGGAAGCGCTATCGTGGCGGACAGGCGGATGAGATCTGGCTCTACGATTTCGAGACCAAAGCGACCACACCGCTGACCGACAACCTCGCCCAGGACATCTTCCCCATGTGGCGGGGCAGCCAGATTTATTTCGTGTCCGAACGCGATTCTAACAGGCAGGCCAACCTGTTCGTCTACGACCTGAACTCAAAGCAAACCCGACAGCTCACACACTTCACGGAGTTCGCCGTGAAGTTTCCATCGCTCGGCGATGCCGCCATCGTCTTTGAGAATGGCGGGTTTATCCATCGCTTCGACCTCGCCACGGAAAAAGCCTTGAAAGTCGCCATCGAAATCAAAGAAGACCTCGCGATCGGCCGTGGCGGCATGAAGGATGTGAGTCAGGAGAGCACTTCCTACGATATCGCATGGGACGGCGCGCGCGCGATCATCGGGGCGCGGGGCGATGTCTTCTCCGTGCCGGCCAAAAATGGCCTAACACGCAATCTGACCCAGACGCCGGGGGTCCACGAGCGCGGTGCCGCGTGGTCGCCCGATGGGCGGTGGATCGCGTTCGTCAGCGATCAATCGGGCGAGGACGAAATCTGGATGCGCCCCCAAGACGGCGGCGGCGTGGCTCGACAGCTCACCACCGGAGCCGACACCTACAAATATTCGCCCCTGTGGTCGCCCGATGCCAAACGCATTGCGTGGTCCGATAAGAAAAATCGGCTGCAGTTCCTGGAAGTGGAGTCGAAGGAGATCACCCTGATCAGCCAGTCCGACGCTTGGGAAATCCACGACTTCTCCTGGGCGCCGGACAGCCGGTGGATGGCCTTCACGAAACCCGAACCACGCCGAGTGGCGAATATCCACCTCTACAGCCTCCAGGACAAGAAAACAGTCCCGGTCACCGATGGTTGGTTCTCGGTGAATTCGCCTGAGTTCAGCCGCGATGGACACTATCTTTTCTTTATTTCTGAGCGCTCGTTCAAGCCCTCATTTAGCGGCACTGAATGGAATCACGCCTACACGGACATGGAGCGCATTTATTTCGTCACCCTGGCCAAGGACACCAAGTCGCCGCTGGCCCCAAAGTCGGACGAGGTGAAGATCAAGGACGACGCGAAGGATGCGAAACCCAAGGAGGCTCCGCCCGATGTCAAAGCTGCCGGCGATGATTCGGAGAAGGTCAAGACCAAGGTGGAAGAGAAAAACGAGGGCGACAAGAAATCCGACGAGCAGAAAAAGGACAAAAAGATCACGGTCAAAGTCGACGCCGAAGGCCTTGCGCAGCGCATCGCCGTCCTGCCGCCGGATGCGTCCAGCTATGGAGGGCTCACGTCGGTCGGCGAAAAGTTGTATTACCTAAAAAAGGGCAAGCTCCACTTCTTCGATCTGGAGAAGGAAAAGGACACCGAGCTGGGCGAGGTCGCTGGCTATCGAGTCTCAGCCGATGAGAAAAAGATGCTGGTGAAAACGGGGAGCGATTTTGCGATCATCGATTTGCCGACCAGCAAACTCGACACGGCGGAAAAGAAGCTGAACATGTCTGACCTCAAGGTAACCCTCGATCGACACGCGGAGTGGAACCAGATTCACACCGAGTGCTGGCGGCAAATGCGAGACTTTTTCTACCCACCGAACATGAATGGCGTGGACTGGCCCGCTATGCGCCAGCGCTACGAACCCCTCCTCGCCCACGTTCAGCACCGCGCCGACCTCACCTACGTCATTGGCGAGATGATCGGCGAGCTGAACGCCGGCCATTGTTATGTGGGCGGCGGGGACTACCCGAAGCCAGAGCGCATTCCGCTCGGCCTCTTGGGCGCCCGCATCGGACGCGACGTCAGCGGCTACTACCGGATCGCCCGCATCCTGCGCGGCCAGAACTGGGACAAGGCCTACCGCTCGCCCCTGACTGAGATTGGCGTCAACGTGAAGGAAGGCGAGTTCATCATCGCGGTCAACGGTCATTCAACGAAGGGCATGACGGATCTCTATGCGTCCCTCGTGGGCGCGGCGGGAAAGCAAGTCCGTCTCAAGATGAACGCCGAGCCCAAGGAGGAGGGCGCGCGCGAGGAGACCGTGATCCCCACGGCCGACGAGCAGCCCCTCTACTATCTAAACTGGGTTCTCGGAAACATCGAGGCCGTGGAAAAGGCAACGGACGGAAAAGTGGGCTACGTCCATGTGCCCGACATGGGGGTGCCCGGTCTGAACGAGTTCGTGAAGTTCTATTATCCGCAGCTTCACAAAGAGGCGCTCATCGTCGATTGCCGCGGGAACGGCGGCGGGAACGTCTCGCCCATGATCATCGAACGCCTCCGCCGGGAACCCGCTATGTGGACTGTCGCTCGCAACGGCAACGTCAACGTCGACCCGAGCGGCCAGGTGCTTGGACCCAAAGTGCTGTTGCTCGATCAGCACTCCGCCAGCGACGGCGACATCGTCGGCTACCGGTTTCGGAAGCACAAGCTCGGCCCGATCATCGGCCAGCGTTCCTGGGGCGGCGTCGTGGGGATTCGAGGAAGCCTGCCGTTGCTCGACGGCGGCACGCTGACTCGCCCTGAGTTCAGCCGTTTTGATCTGGAGGCCAGGGAATGGATCATGGAAGGCGTGGGCGTGGAGCCGGACATCGTTGTGGACAACGATCCGGCTCGCGAGTTCGCCGGCATCGATGACCAGCTCAACCGCGCCATCGAGGAGATCAAGAAGGCGCTCGCCCAGAACCCTGTCAAGATTCCGCAGCCCCCGCCTTTCCCGGACAAAGCCAAATAGATCCTCAGACCCTATCGCCAGCGGCCGCGACAAAGCGGAAGCCGCGACGGAGTGGGGTGATGGAAAATTATGGGTCCGTCGGGCTGGAGATCGGACAACCAAGTGAATTGGGTTGTTCTTCAGAATTCCTGCAGCATCGGCCGCACGCCGGGCAAATGATGTGATCCTGCCGCATGACAAGGTCTCGCGTCGGCACGCCTTGATCCATGCACAGGAGCATGGCCGGTTCTGTTTCGTCTTCCGCATGGAGAAGCTGGCCGGCTCGCTGCACGCGCTGCACCTCAACCTTTTGTTGAGCGCGGAAGCCCGCAGGGCTTTGGAGAATGAGTTTACATGGATCGAGGCTGGCCGTCATCCCTTGCCAGGATTCGATGGCGATTTCTCGTTCTGCGTCCCTCGTTGATCTCAAAGTGAGACTCCGCGCCTAGCGTTTGGACATTTTGGCCCCCGCAGCTTCCAAAATTCTGCGTTCACGATCTGTGAGACTGTGGATGCCATGCGCAGAAATTTTGTCCAGTATTGGGTCCACTTCACGGCTAATGAATTCGGCCTGCGGGAGGTCTTCTGAGGGTTCTGGAGGAGCCTTTTTCCATACCTCGGTCGCCGTGACGCGAGTGCTCACCAACTGCCGCTTTCGGGATGTGAACCGAAAGCGCTGAAAAGCGAACCAGTTGGGGCTGTCGCCGCTCATCCATCTGGTGAAGAAAAATCCGACTAGCAAGCCGCCCAAATGTGCCGCATGCGCCACCTCGCTGGTGGGGTCCAACATCCCGACCACAGCAATCGCAAGGCCGATGACAAGAAGATATTTTGCTCGGATCGACAATGGGATCAAAAAGGCGACGAGCATCGTGATGGTCTCATCCCAGTGGAGAACCGCGAAGGCCGCCATCAAGCCGAACAAACCACCGGACGCACCCACGACCTCACCTGGTGAGAAATGAGTGTCAAAAACGTTCACCATCAACACTTGCAGAAGGCCTCCACCCACTCCCGAGATGATAAAAAGCTTCCAAAATCGACGGGATCCGAGCGCCTGCTCTACGGGTGGTCCCACAAAATACAGCGAAAGGCAGTTCAAAAATAAATGCATGGGACTCCCATGCAAAAACTGGAAGGTGAACACCTGCCAGACCCACCTGAAAACGCTGGATACCCATTCGCTCGCGATGAAGCTGGGGTAAAGGGCAAGGGAGTCCAACCCTACTCGACCGACCCGATCGGAAGAGAGATGTTGGAGCAACTCGATGCGTTGAACCACGTATACCGTAACCAGCGTCATGATCAGAATAACACTCTGGGACCATCTCGTCTCAGACGGAGGTCGGCGCATGTAAGGTCGATCATCCAACATCGTGGCTGCAAGCTAATCTCCGTCTCATGTCTTTTCAACCCACATCTTGGCATTCCGTCGATTAAAAGCGGCTCAGACCCCAAAGGCTTTCCTCAACATTTCCAGACTCCGTGCAACGCCCACATCGGCAGGGATCTTCCCCTCAAACTCCAGCGAAACATAGCCCGAATACCCCACATCAGATAGGATTTTGGCGATGCGCTTGTAGTCTAATTCGAGCGTGTACCACTCCCCTCCTCCATAATACGTCTTGGCCTGCACAAATACCGTTTTGGGCGCGATCATCTCCAGTTTTTCATACGGGTTCTCGAGAAAATTGCCGGTGTCCATCAAGACCCCCAACCAAGGCGATTGGATGGCGTTGACGATCCTCAACAAGCCCCGTGGAGTTCGAGTCAACCCCCAATGATTTTCAAGAGCCAAAATCACACCGCTTTCCTCAGCCTTGGAAAGACATTTCTCGATGCAATCGATGGACCACTTGAATCCTTCGTCCTCGGTGTGACCGGGCAGCACCGACTCCTCGCCGCGCGCTTCCATGAGCTTGTCAAAGGAAGCAATAGTGTTCCACCTCCCAGCATTCAGCCGAATGCAGGGAATGCCCATCTGCGACGCGATCTCGATGCAGCGCAACGTGTGGTCGATGTTCTTCTGTCGCTCCTCCTTGCTGGGGTCCACGAAATCCTGGTGGATCGATAGAGCCATCAAATCGACCCCATTTGTGAACGCGTGGCGTTTGAGCCTTTGTAGATACCAACGATCTTCGCTGTCCAGTTGACGATGCAACACGTCCACGCCTTGGACCCCCAATTCGCTGCATTTGTCGATGACCGTTCCTACAGAAACCTTGGGGTCACGAAAATGCCAATAGGAGTAGGTGGACACCGCCAGCTTCACCCGGCTCGGCTTGGGGCTGATCGAGGCGCTTGCCGCGGAACCCTTGCCTGCCAGTGAAACGGAAGCCGCGCCCGCAAGGGCGGAACCAAAAAAAGATCGCCTGGAAAATTTCATAAGCTTCATATTACGTTTTATTCCAGCAGTTTCAACACCGGAGCTGATTCCATGTTGCTTTGAGGTCTTTTGGAGTCGTCCTCAGCCCATCCATACCCCATGGCTCTTCCGCCTATTTCTCCGTGTCCAAACGGAATCTTTTGACGGCCTTCAACCTTGGCGGCAGCGGAATGGAGTGTCCTGGAACACCCTGCCCTTCGCTTGCAACCTCCTTCAAAGACTTCCACTCTCCCCCTCCCTCCATCTGGATTATGGTCGCTTCCTCCACCCGGCCTTCGTCGAGCCAGGTGAACAGCTTCTCAGAGGAAACTGGCCCGTAAACTCGTTTGTCCGCACCTAAGATTCTGAACCTCCGGTGTTTGTCCAACCGCAACCGCCACTGAGCGATGAGGTCACCTGTATCACGCGAGAAGGGCTTGGAAGCCTCGGCGGAAGAAGCCGCCTCATGAGAGCGTGAGACAGAACGATCCGTCACCGGGCTGCTCACAGCGTGGTCTCCGATTGTTCCAGAGGTGGACTCCGAGAAACCCGTGTGGTGCCCAATTTCGGCGGTGGCGGACGGCGAAGGTTGTGACTCCATGGGGCTGCGAGCCCCGGCGTCTTGGTTCCCAATGGATTCAAACGTGGATCTCTGTCGAACTGGAGAGAGGGTTGTCTCCACAGGACGCGAGCTAGTCGCTAGGCCCAGAGCTTGGTATCCATCCACCACCCAGCTCAGCCGCTTCGATTCCACGTCGAGCAGCAACCCATGCACAGGCATCTGACGTCCAATCAATGGACTTTGACGGATCGTCTCAACCGCCTTCAACACGTTCTGGCGTTCGCTGGCAAAGAGTCCAAAGTATTCATTGAGGTTATCCGGCAGGTCAGAACGCGCGACCCCAAGCTTTTGAAACCGCTGAGTCAAATCAAGGACCGTCGTCTTGCAGATCAAACAATCGGTGTGTCCAATCACCGCAATTTCTTTAGCGCCCTTCACGGCACAGGCGAGGGCGATGGACCGCAGAGTGCTGCTCAAAGGACTTGTGACGATGTTTCCGGCGTTCCGCAGCCAGATCAAACGTTCCTCCGGGATCCTCATCAGTTCAGGGATGAGCCCGTTCAGCCGAGCGTCGATGCACGTCAGAACAGCTACGGGCAGAACCGCCTCAAAGTCCTCGACAGAAACAGAACCCTCATCCCCGTGGACTCGGGAACCTGCAATGACAAGGGTCTCGAATAGTTTCATGGATGTCTACCCGGCCGATCAGCTCCGAGGGAATGGAACAAGGAGGCCATAAATCGGGCTGATGGCACCCCACCAACGCTTTGCTCCGCAGCGGGCTCTTCCAGATCGCAGCGAGTGGGACATTGGTGGGGATGAGGGACACATCGAGCGCCTAGCCTGCACGAACATGCCGCAGCCCGGAAGGCCCGGCACCAAAACCGGTCGATCGCTGGAATGTTAGCTCTTGGGCGGGTCATTCGATTGTCCCATGTCGGATTCCATGGCGTTCCTCAAAGCAGGCACCTGCTTGAGAAGCTTTTCAAACTTCACCCCAGTCAAACTTTCAAGGACCGGTGGAAGCTGGCTGATGATCTGCGTGATGTCACCGGTCAGCTTGCTGGCACCTCCTCCGGGTCCGGAACCGCTGTTGATGATGACAATCTTCTCCGTCTTGGATAGGGGTTCACTGATTCTTCCGGCGATGTCGGGCAGCACGCGCACGATCATTTCCACCACCGCCGCCTCATTATACTGTTTGAAAGCCTCCGCTTTAAGCCTCATGGCCTCAGCAGTCGCCCGGCCCTGCGCCTGGATGATGTCCGCCTCCGCAAGACCCTTGGCCTTGTTCGCCTCAGCTTCCGCCACGCCCGTCGCTTTGGTCACATCAGCCGCGGCAAAGCCTGTGGCTTTGGTCGCTGCGGCGGCACCGCTGGCCTCCGCCTCCAATTGGAACCGGCGGGCGTTCGCAAGGGTCTCAACCTTGTAACGTTCCGCATCCGCCGGCTTCTGAACGTTGGCCTCCAGCTCCCGTTGTTTCCTTTGGATTTCTTGTTGCTGAAGCTCAATCTGCTTCTGCTTCTCGATGATGCTGACCTGAACCTCTTCAGCCTTTACCAACTGGCCCGTCTTGAACTTCTGCAGGTCATACGCCAGATCTGCCTCCGCCTTTCTCAGATTCACAGAGGCCTGATATTGGGCCACGTTGCTTTGGTAATCCCGCTGCGCCTCGGCAATCTTCGTATCCGCAGCGAATTTGGCTTCCTGTCCCGCCTGCTGCGCCAAGGCCGATCGGATGATAGCGTCCCTGTCAGCCTCGGCTTGCGCGATTTGCGCATCTCGCTTCACCTGCGCAATCCGTGGCTTTCCCAGCGCCTCCAGATAACCTTGTCCATCCCGAATGTCGCGAATCGTGAAGCTGACGATCCCCAACCCCATGTTCGCCATGTCTCCAGCCGCCACCTCCTGCACCTTCGACGCAAACGCGTCTCGGTTCTGATAAATCTCCTCGACCGTCATCGTCCCCAGAATCGCCCGCAAATGCCCCTCCAATGTCTGCATCGCGATGTTCTTGATTTCATCCCGGCCTTTGCTCAGAAACTGCTCCGCTGAAGTGGCAATCGAAACGTCGTCGCCCTTCACCTTGATTTGCGCCACCCCATCGACCCGGACAGGAACCCCTTTGCTGGTGTAAACCTCGGGTGTTTGAACATCGATGGTCAACAGCTCCAGCGAGAGCAAATCCACCTTTTCGATGACTGGAAAAACAAAGGTTCCACCGCCTTTGACGATCCGGAAACCACGCACCCTCGCCGTTCCGTCGGGATCCGCGTAATGATACTGTCGCCCCGACACCACAAGCACTTCGTTCGGGCCGACTTTCGTGTAGCGACTCGCCCAAACTGCCGCGAAAACGAAAACCACCACCACGATTCCCACCACCGCCAAAGCGGCAAAACCCCACCCGGCTATCCCCTGGGCAAACATTATCGGTATCATATGCTGAATCTCTCTTTACAGGACGATGACTCCCGGTTCCGCAATGGCTAGCCGGCGCTGACAAAAAATTGAGTGCCTATCACCCGGCTGATCTTCACCGTTTGTCCCGCTAGAATCGGAACCCCCATCTCAGCACGCGCGGGAGCCGTGTAACGCGTCCCAAGTTGCACATAAGCAATTTCCCCAACCCCATTTTCAGGGATCGGCGTCAGGATAGTCGCCGCAACACCCACGAGTGTCGCCACCCGCGATTCACTTGAACTTTGCGTTTTGCGGAACACCGTCCGAAACATGCAGAACACGCCGAACGCCACGCCAAAGGCGCCGAGGACCGAAAGCGGGGCGCTGACAATGGCACTTCTGGTGGCTTCAAACTTGGAGAAAATCATACCAAGCCCGCCAAAAGCTGTGATGAAAGAGGCGATCGTGGCGGGGCTTAGCGCCGAAAATCCCGGCACGTCGTTCACCGAAAATCCGGCTTCGGCATGGCCGCCGGCACCCACACCTGAGCCAATATCATGCCCCCCAAAAACATCCGCGGTGAACGCGCTCACAATCGAGAACAACAGGCCCACGCCAAAACAAACAAGGTAAATGAGAAATAAATCCATAACCCATCCGATTGAACTCATCTATCAGACCAAACATTGGGCGTGACTGCAAGCCGTTTCCGCGACAGATTCACGTGCTCTGTCGGATCTCGGCGATACGGTTTACGCTTGAATCAAGTGCGGTTGTTTGCGGTTTCACTCGACCAGATCCAGCAACCGATCGTCGCGGGCACGGAGCAACTCAACGATGCGTTCATGAACCAGTCCCCCCTTCTGATCGAGCAGCAGATGACTGGCACCGACTTCGTTCGGCTTGGGCTTCCACCGGCTGACCAGTCCATCGCGAACCCTGTTTCGATCCGCAGCCAGCCCGATGAAATCAAACTCCACATGTTCGTAACCCGGGATTTGTCGAAGGGCGACAAAACTCAGATAACGGACCGCTGGGTAGGGATCGTCAAGCAACCCGGACAGATAAAGGGCAAGCCAGTTCTCACCCGATGCCTTTCGAGCATCCGCATTCCCTGCGTTCCCCGCGATGAGAGCTCGCTGGGCGACGTCACCCTTTAACATCAAGAGCACCGCCAACGACACATCATGGTGCTCAGGTGGCAGACTCGGCATGGGCTTTCTGGTCCACGCAGCCAGGTTCGTCGCGGTCCAGGACAAGGCCTTGTCCAAATGACACAGATTGCAAGCATTCGGACGTCCCGTTTCCAACGTGGATTGAGCGGATGGACTGTCGATATAATGGTTTCGGACCACTTTCAGCAGCCCATAGGTGGCGTGCGGCATGTGGCAGCTATAGCACTGGCTTCCACTCGACTGCGGGCTGTGGTGCGTGTGCGCGGAGAGTTCCCTGCCGATGCCGGGGTGACACTGAAGGCATGCCTGATTCCCTCTCATTCCCTTGGCCAGTTGATCATCAGGCTGGCTGGAGTGCATGGAGTGGCACGACAGACAGGTCATGCCGCCGCTCACATGGCAGGCTGATTCGATAAGGCCGCTATATTCTCGACCGGTGACGCGGATCATGCCGTCGGACCAAAAAATATTGGCCATGAATTGCGCGTTGGTCGTGACTTCTTCAGGGATACGGGCATCCTTGTGACGCTTTGGGTGCCGGAGGAGCGGCGTCGCAGCTTCTAACTCCGCGCCGGGTCGAAACGTGAAGCCTGAATGCAAATAATTATCGATCTCAGGAATAAACTTCATCGCGTGACACTGGCCGCAGACTTCCGTCGAAGCATGGGGAGGGAGGACGTTCGGGTTAATGATGGAGGAGGCGGGCCCGGATCGTGCGTGTTGCGAGTAGCGTCGGACCGGGTTCCGATTTGCTTCCGCATGCTTCTCGCCGGGGCCATGACAGGCTTCGCATGAGATCCCCAGGTCTGCCGCCATGGATTCGATGAGTCCTGTCTTCGGATCGCGGTTAGGGATCCCGCCGGTGGTGTGGCATTGAATGCAGTTCACGTTCCATATTTGATTCGGTGAATCCGCGACGGGGTCGCGGATGAACGTGTCCTTGCGCGGAACCCAGCGTTTTTCTTCAACAAGCCAGACCAGGGGGAATCCGAACTGGAGATTCCCGTGTTTGCTGGCCACCCAGTAAGCCTGAAATCGGTGCGAACCAGTCGTCAGCCCAATTTGCTTCCAAAGACGGGGTGCCTGAGCCGGATCTTGCAGCGTGTAGCCCGGCCACCCGGCTTTGGCCCGGGCTTGGTCATGCGTCCAATCTGGATCCGCCATCTCAGCCCAGAATTCGCCGCCCCGTCGCTGCAAGCGGATTCGGTGTCCGTCCACTTCGAAATCGTGGTCCTTGAAATCTCCGAGAACGCTTTGGGGTGTTGCGTACTGGGTCATGCGACGGTGAAATGAATCGTGCCAGCTCTTGTATTGACCGGGGTGGCAAGCGGCGCATTGATCGCTGGAGACATATCCCGGGTTGCCGCCGGTCTTGGGGATTTTTCCCTGCCGCGAAATGATCAGCGCACCTTGCGAGGCCGATGCCGCATCACGCTTCCACGCCACAAAAGCGCAGAGGGCAATACCTCCGAACAGGAACCCACGAATCCGCCAATCTCGTCGAGCCTCCCGAAGGAGAACCCAACAAGAAATCAGCGCGACCGCGCCAAAAAGCAGCCATTCCAAGCCCTTGCTCATTCCATCGAACCTCCAGCATGCCTTCCCCGTTTATCCTCGGCCCGATCACGGCTTCCGGCCAACGCTGTCATCGCCACGGACACCAGGAGCAGGAAGGCCCCTGCGGGGACGAGCACAATTGGAAATCCTGGATCACCCCCGCGGATGTTGATTCCGCCGAGGAAAAAGCCTGAAGGCAGGAGGACGCTAGCGCCGATGAGGCATCCCGACGCTAGGCGGCGGCGTCCGGGATCCCAGTTGGAATAGAGACTGACTGAGAAACCGAACCCAAGATTGAGCATAGCCAGCAAAGCCCCATGAGCGTGCGCTAACGTCCACATCAACCTCCGGGTGGATTGGGAGGGATTGAGATAGGCACCGATCTTGAATCCGTGCAGCCCTTCGAGAGCAATCCCGAGCGAGAGGAAGACCAGCAGCGTCCACCAACCGAAACGCAAATGACGCCGGACGACCATGGCAGCGCCAGGGTCGTCCCTGGCAATGGAAGGCTTCGTGGCCACCGACTCGGACTTCGGCTTCGGGCTCTTCATCGGCGGGGTGTGGAATGCATTCACACAATCTTGCAAATGCAATCTTGCAAATGCGTTGAGTAGTTTTCAAGTCTTGTTATACTCCGGTTTCTTAATGGCTAGCCAACAATATTTGAAATTTTAACCACGGACTTGGACATGAGGACTAACCGCGGAAGGAGGACCGAAATGGAACCGACGGAGACAGTCCAACGAATGCAAAGCGGACTTATTCGGTCCCTTTCCGGTGTTGTTTCGGTGGTTCACATGCTGAGAGATACATCATAGAGATTTGATGAGTAAGAATCTGAAGCCCACAAAGAAAACCGGCGTGCCGACGCTTAATAACTTGCGGAGCCCCACGAACCCAAATTCCTATCAGTTTGTTGGCCGGGGTGTCACGATGCATTCATGAACCTCGTCCACAGCATTGCATTCGCCTTTTGCTTGCTCGCGCTGGCCTCCAAGCCTCGCGCTGCGAGCTCGATTCCCTCCGAGCAACTCCAATTCTTCGAGCAGAAGATTCGCCCCGTGCTCGTTGAACATTGCTACGAGTGCCACAGCGCGCAGGCGAAGAAAGTCAAGAGCGGCCTGCTGCTCGACACCCAGGGCGGATGGCAAAAAGGGGGCGATGCAGGCGAACCAGCCATCCGGCCGGGCGACACCCAAACAAGTCTCCTGCTCCGCGCCGTGCGGCATGATGATCCCGATCTCACCATGCCGCCGAAGAAGCCGAAGCTCTCCGACGCCCTCATCGCAGACCTGACCGCATGGGTGAAAATGGGCGCACCCGATCCGCGCGACGGCGCGAGTGAGGCTCGGCGTGGCGATAAATCGTGGTGGTCGTTGCAACCACTCTCCCGCCCCGATCCACCGAGCGCCGCAGGCATGACCGAAGCGTGGTCGGGGAGCGCCATTGACCGTTTCATTTTCGCGAAGCTCGCCCTGAATGGTTTGAAACCCAGTCCCCCAGCCGGCCGCCGCGCCCTTATTCGCCGCGTCTCCTACGATTTGACGGGCCTGCCACCCTCGCCGGAGGAAGTCGAAACGTTCCAACGCGACACCCATCCGCTTGCTTACGAAAAGCTCGTGGATCGTCTGCTGAGTTCGCCGCACTACGGCGAGCGATGGGGGCGGCACTGGCTGGATGTCGTCCGGTTCGGCGAGAGCCGCGGCTTCGAGCGCAACGAAATCATCCTCAACGCCTGGCCGTTTCGGGATTACGTGATTCGTTCCTTCAACGACGACAAGCCCTTCAATCAGTTGATTGTCGAACATCTCGCGGGCGACGTCGTGGGCAAGGAACGTCCCGATGTCGAAATCGGCGTGGCGTTCCTCACAATCGGACCCTATGATGACGTGGGCAATGGAGACGCCGTGGCCGCCGCGAACACGCGTGCCGCGACGGTGGATGACATCGTGAGCACCACGGGCGCCGCGTTTCTCGGACTGACTGTGGGCTGCGCGCGTTGTCACAACCACAAATTTGATCCGGTGCCGACGGAGGATTATTACCGGCTGAAAGCGGCGTTCGACGGCGTGTCGCACGGTCCGCGATCTCTGGCCACCGCCGCGGAACGGCAGCGCTACGACGCGGCCATGAAACCGCTGAACGAACGGCGCGCGCACATTTCGGAGAAGAAATCGAATCTCGAGAAAGCCGTCGTGGAACGTTCTGCCTCTCAAGTCGGGGAGGAAAAACTTCTCCGCCCTCCACCTAGCGCGCATCTCACGGAGGAGAAATTCACCCCGATTGCCGCCCGGCACGCGCGGTTGACGGCGCTTTCGCATTCGGGCAATCCGAAATCCGGTGTGGGCGGGCGCATGGATGAATTCGAGGTGTGGACCTCGGGCGTGGCTCCTCGCAATGTCGCGCTCGCGAGCCACGGCGGCAAGGCTATCGGAGCGGCTGGCAATGTGGCCAAGGATTTTGACGGTGCCTACAGCGTCGATCTGGTCACCGACGGCAAGTTCAGCGCACGTTGGTTCATCGGCAGTCCCGCCGTGCTCACCATCACTTTTGCGCAGACCGAGACCATTGACCGCGTCGTTTTCTCCCACGATCGGGTCACGCTCTCGGACACGCCGATCGAAGGCCTCGGCCCTTCAGTGACCGAGTATGAACTGCACGTTTCCCTGGACGGTCAGTCCTGGATCAAGATCGCCGATTCCTCCGACCGCAAACCGTTCAATGAAGAACTCGCGCGCGAACGCAAGCTGCGCGCCGCGACCGTGGATGAACGCGCCCAAGTCGCCGAATTCGACCGGCAACTCGCTGAGATTGATCGGGAAACACGCCAAGTTCCGCCGCTCAGCTCGGTGTGGGTCGGGACTTTTTCCCAGCCGAAGCAGCGCACGGTCGTCTTCAAAGGCGGCGATCCGATGAAACCCGGCGACGCGGTCCAGCCCGCCAGTTTGAGCGTACTCGATCACGTCGCCAAATCCTACGAACTTGCGGGCGATGCCCCTGAATCCGAGCGCCGCCTGGCGCTGGCGCGCTGGCTGGCGAGCGACGAAAACCCGTTGACCGCGCGCGTGCTCGCGAATCGAGTGTGGCAGCACCATTTTGGCGTTGGCATCGTCGATACGCCAAGCGATTTCGGATTCCTCGGCGGCAGGCCCACACACCCCGAGTTGCTCGATTGGCTTGCGCGCCGGTTGCAGCACCATGAATGGCGACTCAAGCCCTTGCACCGAGAGATTCTGTTGTCTCAGACATACCAGCAGGCGTCTGGAGAAAGTGATCCGTCGCAAGGAAAGCGCGATGAGACGACCGGAAAAGCAACTTCTGGCCGATTGACCACTGTTTCACTGATTCCTTATGACTCCACGAATCAGAAGCGAGCTCGCAATCTCGACGCCGCCTCTCGACTACTCTGGCGCTTCCCGCCCCGCCGCCTGACCGCCGAAGAGGTGCGCGACACCCTTCTGGCAGTCTCGGGTAAATTGGATCGCCGCCCTGGCGGGCCGGGCTTCCGGCTCTACGAATACAAACAGGACAACGTCGCCACCTATGTGCCGCTCCCCGAGCACGGCCCGGGGACCTACCGCCGCGCCGTGTATCACCACAACGCGCGCGCCTCGGTCGTGGACATCCTGTCCGATTTCGATCTGCCGGACAACGCCTTCGCCGCGCCGAAGCGGGCCGACACCACAAACCCACTCCAGACTCTCACCATGCTGAACCACCGCTTCGTGATCGACATGGCCACCGCTTTGAACGAACGCGCCGCACGCGAAGCCGGCAACGACTCGACCGCACAAATCCGCCGCGCCTTTGCCGTCGCCTTCCAACGCGAGCCAACTGAAAGAGAATTGACGGCGGCAATGACGGTGACTCGAGCACACGGCTCGGCTGCCGTTTACCGAGCGCTGTTGAATGCAAATGAATTGATTTACATCGAGTGAACTCCCAGATATCGCAATGATTCCTTGAAAACCCTTTGACAGCATGAACACAGAACCCGCATCCCTTGATCTCACGCGGCGGCACTTCCTGTCGCAAATCACCACCGGCTTCACAGGCGTGGCTCTGACCCATCTTCTCGCGGAGGACATGCTTGGGCGCGCGCTGGCGGCGAGCGGACCGGCGCGGTTGCCAGGGCAGACGCACTTTTCTCCCAGGGCGAAACAGGTGTTGCAGATTTTTTGTCCGGGCGCGGCATCGCATCTGGATCTATGGGATTACAAGCCGGAACTCCAAAAGCGCGACGGCCAGCCGCTGCCAGGCGAGGAGAACTTCTCGAGTTTCCAAGGCAAGAACGGGCCTTTGATGAAGTCGCCGTGGCCCTTCATCCCGACGGGACAGAGCGGCAAGAGAATCTCCTCAATGCTGCCGAACATCGCGCAACACGTGGACGACATGGCGTTCATCCACTCGATGACTTCGCGCACGAATACGCACGGACCTGGCTGCGTCTTCATGAACTCGTGCTTCACGCGCGAGGGTTTTCCCACAGCCGGAGCGTGGGTGAGCCACGCACTCGGGAGCTTGAATCAAAACCTACCGACATTCGTGGCCATGCAGGATGTGCGCGGCGAACCGCCAAACGGCAAGGCGAATTGGTCCAATGGCTTCCTCTCTGCGCAACATCAGGCGGTGACGATGGCCGCGCAGCAGCCGTTGCGCAACCTGCGTCGGCCAGCTTGGGTCAGCCAGACGGGGGAGACCGCGACGCGCGACTTCCTCTCCTTCATTAATTCCGAACACGCGGACCGGCATCCGGGCGAGAGCGAGTTGCGGGCGCGCATGGCCGCCTACGAGCTGGCCGCGCGTATGCAACTGGCCGCGCCCGAGGTGAGCGACTTGTCGCGCGAGCCTGAGCACGTCCGCAAGCTTTACGGCTCCGACGACGCCAACCCGCTCAAGGCCGCCTACGCGAAGAATTGCCTGCTCGCCCGGCGTTTCTTGGAGCAAGGCGTGCGTTACGTCAGCCTTTATTGCGCCTCCCGAGCATCGTCAGTGGACGGCTTGTTGAATTGGGACGCGCACAAAACGTTGAAGGCCGATTACGAACGGCATTGCCCGATTTTCGATCAGCCCACCGCCGCGCTGCTCACCGACCTCAAGCAACGGGGGCTGCTCAACGATGTGCTAGTCATCTGGACGACGGAGTTTGGCCGAATGCCGACCCGCCAAGCTTCCACACAAGGTCGAGACCACAATCCCGACGCGTTCACCACCTGGATGATGGGCGCGGGGATCAAAGGCGGCGTGAGCTTCGGAGCGACGGATGAGTTTGGCCGCCGCTCCGTGCAGGACGTATGCACCGCCTACGATTTTTACGCGACCGTGCTACACCTGCTCGGGCTCAACCACGAGAAAGTCACCTACTACCACAACGGCGCCGAACGCCGCCTGACGGATGTTCATGGCCATGTGATTCAAGACCTGCTGGCCTGACCCGTGCCGCCACACTCGAAGTCACCGTGCTCTTGACGCCCATGCCGCAGTTGGAGGACCGTGCGGGGACGATGCACATGCGAATCAAGCTATGAAACTGAACCACTTCTCGCTTCCATTGCTCTTTGCGCTCCTGAGTCTTGGCACCTCGCTCAGCTTGGCCCAAAACTCCGCGTTACCAATGGTCCCCAAGGCGCGAACCCCTTTGACGGCCACGAAAACCGATTGGTTGCTCGATGCGGGCTCGTTTACGGCGGGTGTGTTCCGAGGCGAAGCAACCGACGAGATCGTCATGCAAAACGGTCTTCTCCGGCGCACCTTCAAATTAGCTCCCAACGCAGCCACGATCGGCCTCGACAATTTGATGACAGGTTCGACGGTGCTGCGCGCGGTGCAACCGGAGGCCACTGTGACGATTGACTCTCAGGAGTTCAAGGTCGGCGGTCTGCAGGGCCAGCCGAATCACGCCTATCTGCTCCCAGAGTGGACGGTGAAACTCGAAAACGATCCCGGCGCGTTTCAATTCGTCGGCTACACTGCTGGCAAACCGGAAGCGCCCTTCATCTGGAAACGCAAACGTCACAGCGCCGATCTGCCATGGCCACCGCCGGGCGCAGCCCTCGCCCTGAGTTTTCGGGGCCCGAACGAAGCGACACGAGGCATCACCGTCACAGTGCACCACGAAGTTTACGACGGCCTGCCAGTGTGGGGCAAATGGCTCACGGTGAGCAACGGGACCGCGCGCGCCATCATGCTCGACCGCTTCACCAGCGAGCGCCTCGCTGCCGTGGAAGCTGAGTCAGCGGTTGACGAACGCCTCGACCTCGCCTGGCGCACGCCATCGATCACAGTGCTCAGCGACTACATGTTCAAGGGCATGGACATCGTGACCGGCAATCAGGTGGCTTCGTGGCGTAGCGATCCGGAATTCAAGACGCAGGTGAGCTATGCCCGAAAAACCCCGTGTCTGTTGGTTTGCGAGCCGCCCATTGGCCCGGGATTGCGGTTGGCGCCTGGTGAGACGTTCACCAGTTTTCGCACATGGCTGGTGGTGCATGACTCGACGGACCGCGAGCGGCAAGGATTGTTCATCCGGCATGCCCATCGTGCCCTCGCCCCGTGGTCCACGGAAAGTCCCGTGATGATGCACGTTCGCAACGCGGACACGGCATCTTTCCGCAGCGCGGTGGATCAATGCGCCGAAGTCGGTTTTGAGATGATCATCTACACGTTCGGCAGCGGGTTGAACGTGGAAAATGAAGATCCAGCAACCATCGCGAGGGTGAAGGCGGACGTCGATTATGCCCACGGCAAGGGCATCGAAGTGGGTGCTTACTCGCTGTTCAGCAGCCGACGCATCGACGACGACAACGACGTGATCAACCCAAAAACCGGCAAGCCGGGCGGTGCCAACTTCGGCAATGCACCGTGCTTCGGAAGCGTGTG
Source organism: Akkermansia muciniphila (assembly GCA_945865375.1). Classification (GTDB taxonomy): domain Bacteria; phylum Verrucomicrobiota; class Verrucomicrobiia; order Limisphaerales; family F1-80-MAGS106; genus F1-80-MAGS106. The sequence goes on from CAMBEJ010000026.1 coordinate 42,181, forward strand.
GGGCACGAACTACCTGCGAAAGCTCACCCACTTCCTGGCGCAGACCGGCCTCGACCTCCTGGAGCATGACGGCCCGTATCCTGGGGACATCTGCGCCTCAACCAACCATCCCGGCCATCGCGGCGAGGCGGATTCGCAATGGGTGAACTGGCGGATGAGCGCAGCCCTCTACACCTGGTGCCGTGAGCGCGGGATTTACATCAACCAGCCTGATTACTATTTCTTCGCCGGAGGCAACAAGACGGCGATGGGTTACCGCGAGGACAACTGGTCGCTGCCGCGCGCGCAACAACTGATTCACGCGCGACAAAATATTTTCGACGGCACCTGGACGAAGCCCCAGACTGCCGGCTGGATGTTCGTCCCGCTCACGGAGTACCAGGGAGGGGGTGCCGCAGCCACGATCGAGCCGTTGCGTGAACACCTGGACACTTACGAAGGGCAACTCGCCAACACATTCGGTTCCGGCGTGCAGGCCTGCTGGCGCGGCCCGAGGCTCTACGATTCGGACGAAACCAAGGCGCTCGTCAAAAAGTGGGTGACTTGGTTCAAGGACCGCCGCGGTATATTAGAGAGCGACATCATTCATGGCCGACGGGCGGACGGGCGCGACATTGACTACTTGCTGCATGTCAACCCGCACATCAAGCAACGCGGGCTCGTGGTGATTCACAACCCGCTCACCCTCCCTGTCGAACGCAAGGTCACGTTGCCACTCTACTACACGGGTCTTATCAACGCCGCGCTCGTTCGCGAGCAGAACGGGAAGCCGAAACGCTACCAGCTGGACCGCGCATTTAACGTGCTCGTGCCGGTGAAGGTTCCCGCTGGCGGACGCATTTGGCTGACCATTGAAGCACCCTGAAGCCCGCGCTCATCCCTCACTTTTTCGCCACTCGAAGACACAGGGGAATTAGCCCACGAATCCCGAGAATGGACGCAAATCTGAACGCTGAAACAGGGAACGTTGTTCTCATCATGGGAAACTATCCACGTGCAGTCGCATGACTCTCGGGCCATTCCGTGGCGAGGCCAGAGGCTCCCGTCACCAGCAGGCTCTGAACTCGGTAAAACGACCCTGCTTAGCCCTGCGCTTGCCCCATAAAAGTGTCGCACCGAATGGTTCATCGTTTTGTGGATTGAGCGGCCCTGTCGAGCTTTATGATTTCAACCATGTCGGAAAAGCGGGAGTAGCCCTTCCATAGCGCCTCGAATCCCGGCACCCTATCGCACTTGC
>CAMBEJ010000027.1 GCA_945865375.1 Akkermansia muciniphila
TCGCTTTCATCGAAGGAAGGCAGAGGGCGGTTGTGGAAAAGATTCTGAAACACTGCGGGCTGTGGAAAGAAGAATCCGATCGAGCCCCGCCGCAGGTTCAGGGCAGAACCGGAGGCTGAAGCTGAAATAGTAACAGTAAAAAGGAGGGGCACATCGGTGAAACGTTGCAGAGACCTCTGAATGCTCTCCTTTGTCTGCAAACTCTGAAAAAGATGGGAGTTCCGCCCTGAATCTACTTTCCGAAGAGGATCATGGAAGATCGAGCCCCTCGGTGGGCCGTCGAGCCCACCGAGGGCTCACCAAGGCTTCAAACCTCCTTTTCTCATCCTTCTCCCAGCGTTCTTTCTTGCTCCAAGCCATCGCCAAGATCTATGCTGGAAAGCATCCGAAACCAAAGTCCTATCAATAAAGTAGAGGTGCGGCGTGAGTGGATTTCGCTGTTTCGGTCCACGAATATCGCCCGCAAAGCACCGCGCCGAGTCCTCGCGCAGAAGCGCATCCTCAATGTCCCAACGCCAGTGCATCGTCAGATCGCCTCGCGCTGTGTCGGCGAGATCCAGCAACCGTTCTTTTCCAGCACGCCGAACAGAAGTCACCAAGGTTTCTTTGCGAGATCCGAGCGATTGCGCGGAGTTGTTTTACTTGCGGAGTTGTTTTACTTTGCCCGTCCGGTTTCAAACAGCCTACACTGGCCGCCTCATGAATCAAAAGCTGCTGGCTTGCCGCTTCCTCGTCACCTGCCTCACGTTGGCTTCCGCCATACTCGCTCAATCCCAGACGCACCGGGAAGACGTTCTGAGACGAATTGATGCGACCAAGGGCACTTACGAGGACATCGCCCTGAAGATCTGGGGCTTTGCCGAGGTTGGCTTCCAGGAGACCAAGAGCTCGGCACTGCTGCAGGCTCAGTTGAAAAAGGAGGGCTTCAACGTCCAGGCAGGCGTGGCGGCGATGCCCACCGCTTTCACCGCCAGCTTTGGGAGTGGACATCCCATCATCGCGATTCTCGGCGAATTCGACGCGCTGCCCGGCGTCGCGCAAGCCGCCGTCCCTGAGCGATCGCCAATCGAAGGCCAACTGGCCGGCCACGCCTGCGGCCACCATCTGTTTGGGGCCGGTTCCAGCGAAGCCGCGGTCGCCGTGAAGGACTGGATGAAGGCCACCGGACAGAAAGGCACCCTTCGGTTCTACGGGACTCCGGCGGAAGAAGGCGGCTCCGGCAAGGTCTACATGGTGCGGGCCGGCCTCTTCAACGACGTCGATGCCGTTCTGCACTGGCACGCGGGAGATCGCAACGAGATCACCATGACCAGTTCGCTGGCGAACAAGTCGGCTAAGTTTCGTTTTCACGGCATCGCCTCCCATGCCGCCGCCGCGCCCGAGCAGGGTCGCTCCGCGCTCGATGGTGTCGAAGCGATGGATTACATGGCGAACATGATTCGCGAGCATGTTCCTGACAGCACTCGCATTCATTACGTGATCACCAAGGGCGGCGAGGCGCCGAACGTCGTGCCTGCCTTCGCCGAGGTTTACTACTACGTGCGCAGTCCAAGCCGCGTGATCAACCAGGCGGTTTTCGAACGCATCGAGAAAGCCGCCCAGGGCGCGGCGCTCGGCACGGGCACCACGGTTGACTGGGAGATCATTCACGGGGCCTACGAGTTGCTCCCCAACGCCGCGCTCGGCCAGGCCATGCATGACAACCTCACGGCTGTGGGCGGCGTTCATTATGACGACAAGGAAAAGACCTTCGCCGAGAAAATCGGCCACACCCTGGCTGGCGGGAAGGCGGCGGCGCTTGAGCTCGCCTCCGGCATTCAGCCCTTCGACCCGCGAGCCCGGCCGGGACCGGCGTCGACCGATGTTGGCGACGTGAGTTGGACGGTGCCGACCGTGGGACTCAAGACCGCCACGTGGGTTCCAGGCACACCCGCGCATAGCTGGCAGGCCGTCGCCTGTGGCGGAATGTCCATCGGCGCCAAAGGCATGGTGGTCGCGGCCAAGACGATCGCGCTGACCGCCATCGATCTTTTCACCAAGCCCGAACTCGTTGCCAAGGGCCGGGAGGAATTTGAGAAACGCCGCGGACCTGACTTCAAATACGCGCCCTTGCTTGGAGATCGCAAACCGCCTCTGAACTACCGAAACTAACCTGCGGGAAGATTTCTATTGTCAGCAATGCCGTCGGCATTCGGCCCTCTCCGATGAGGCCAGTTCAGGCCTGGCTCGTTTGAGAATACGATCGTCACGAAGCGAACGATCTCCGCAGTGGCCAAGACCATTCGTGTCATCAAAACTCCAATAATCATTGAGACAAAACGGCAATGAGGTTGAGCGCCGGATTGAACTTCGTGATTTCCTTGATTTTCCACGCTTGCCTCGGTCATGTGAATCCTCATTATTTCGGGTTGAGGATGCCGCGCGTTATCTATTGGTGAACAACGAGGCGGTTGAAGCCCTGCTCCCGACATGCAAAACAATCGATGCTCAACGTAATGGGCGTGGAATTGAGCCAGGCGGAACTCAAGGCAATTGGCCAGAGCGGGGGTTCGACTCCGAGACCATCGCTTCCCCCAAACTGTTTCAGCATCTGTTTTTCTCGGAACAAGGGGTGCGTCAGGCTCTGACATCCCTCACAGAAACAGAAACCCTGGGGCTGCATTTGTTGAGCCTCCTGGGTGAAGAAGTCGAGTTGGACTTTTTTAAACGGCTCTATCCCGGTCTGGTCCTGTCCGGCTATGAACGCAGTTTTACGGAGAGCCATAAGGCGCTCTTTCAAAAAGTCAAAGCGCAGCTTATCCGCCGCGGGATTCTGCTGTTCGGAGCCCAGCCCAAAGGCATTCAGAATAACTCGGTTTTGGAACCAACACGGTTTGTTTTTCCTGGGGAGTTCGTCCCGCTTCTGCCGACGCCATTCCAGGCACGCCGTCACGACGGGTTGTCGGAGAACCGCCGTGATTTGCCGATCCGAACAGCGACCGAGGCGGGGTCGAAGGCAAACCGGGCCGGCTCGTTGCCATTGCGCTTGAGTGATTCCTGGGCGTCCAGCACCCCACGACCGAAGCGGTTCACGTAGCCGAGGGTTTTCAACGCCTCGGCGAGAATTGGATTCCGGTAATCCGTCTCGCGCGGAAAATTCTCGGGTGAGGCCTGCCCGCAGAGACCGCCGGGATTCTTGATTTCGATCAGGTCCTCGTAGCAGTGAAAACGGACCGGAGCATTCGACTCATAACTCCGGTGGCAAACAGCGTTGAGCAGGAACTCCCGCAGCGGCGCGGTCGGGTAGTCCCAGACGGTTTCGTCACGCAGGGTCGAAACACGAATCGGGCGCGCCTCGAGAACCCCGTCCAGAAGGGCGTCCAGGCTGCGGATCACTCCGATCAGGTTTCCGCCCAGTTCGCGGGAGACTTTCACCGGGTCGGAGAGTTGGCTGCCGTCGATCCGCAGGTACTGCACGTAGGCTCCGGGCAGGAAATGCGACGGGTGCTTTCCAAACAGCAGCACTCCCGCATGGGTCGGACAATCCCTCCCGAGGTCGTAGAACCGCAGCGCCGCCATTTGTTCCCCGATGCTCCGATTGTTGGCCCTGATGATTTCGTCCGCCACCGCAGCTTTGCGATACACATGAAGGAACAGATCAATTTCGAGGTCGTCCAGCCTAGCCTCGGAACACGGACGGGCGTCGAAGGTGCGCGCCATGGCCACCCGCCGCTCCGAGAGAATCCGCTCCTCCGTTTCGTTGGCCACGGCCCGGCGCGGACCGACGCGGATGAAAATGCGCCCACGGCTCCGGACCGGTGGCAGGTCGGAAGGCTGAACTTCCATCACGACTACATCCCCTGATCCATCCTTCAAGCGGACTTTGGTCACACTCAGGGCAGGCAGTGGAAGGATCTCGCCGTCCTGACGCAGCCCGGCGAGATTGCGCAGCAGTTCGTCCGTGGCTTTCAGTCCGCACGCCTTTCCGTTCTTGTCCTCCACACCAATGAGCAAATAACCAGGCTGGCGATGATTGGGGAAATCGTTGGCGAAGGCGCAAATCGCCTTGCGGAACTTGGTCGTGTCGTGGGTCGAGATCGTCCGCTCGACCCGGTCGGATTCCAAGTCGGCCATCAAATTGAGCAGTTCGTTCTCGCTGATCATGCGCGTTTCGGTTTCGAGATCAGATTCTATCGACGTCCTCCAGGAAGACCAGACGAAAGCCAGCTGTGATTGAACCCGCTCCGTTTCTCATCGTTTTCGCAGCGTCCTTTCTTGCTCCAATCCATCCCCAAGATCTATCCTGGAAAACATCCGAAACCAAAGTCCTATCAATTATCGGCGCAAAGGACGGCGGATCGGCCGTCCGTCGAGGACCAGAACCCAATCGCCGTCTCCGGCGCTGTTGCGGCCTGGTGGAAGGAAATCGTGCCGCCCCACGTTCGGAAGCTCAGCCTTCGTTTCGTTCACATTGCGAAGCACTCCACTAACCGGGTCAAACCAGCTTGCCAGAACGGGCAATTTGAACTTGGAAAGATCCAAGGTCACGAGTCGCGGCGACGGCAGGTAGGCGAGGAGCATCACGCCTTCTGGATCGGCAGCCACGGCCGCGTAATCATCGCCCCCAGGACTTGTCGTCTCGTTGAAATCGCCGAAACCGGCAGGCATCCAGACGTGGTCGAAATCCGGAACCAACCGCTGCCATCGCACCGATCCAAGCAAGCTGGCAAGGTGCGACATTGAGCGTGACGTCTGCGAATCGAGTGCGGCCTCCCAGCCTTCCTCAAAACGAGAAAACGGCCGGTCCGCCGCCGTGTGACCGGAGGCACCGCTCAACATCGCCCACCAGGCTTGCCGGCGTTGGACCTGGGGTGCCGGCGTGCGTTCGCGATCATAACCTGCGTTCCCGAGGATCAAAGGCAACGTCGGTTGAGCCTGATAGTCGCGTTTTGAGTTGCGATAAACATGAAACTGCTTTTGCTCGACGCCGAGAGAATCCGGGGAGGAGTCACAAGAATAATTCACGGTCAACCAAGGCTCTCCCGAGAGCCGTTCCCGGCTCGGCGTGGAGGACCCACAATGCGCGGCGTGCAACCGGTGAGTGGGCGCCGTTTCGCGGATCCCTTCGGCGATCGATCGGATCTCTTCCAGCCACGGCTGCGGATCGGTATCTCCCCCGTGCAGCCAGAGGATGTTTTCGAGGCGTTTAAATTTGCGGCCCAGATACCTGCCATACTCGAGGCATTTTGCGGTTCCGTTTGTTTTGACCACACCGCGCCATCCTCCGTCACAGCACCCCAACCATACGGGGTTCACCGCCACAAACATGCCTCGGCTGCCCGCGTAGCGAATGATGCCTGCCACCCGGTCGAAATAGCGATCGTTCGGGGTCGCAAAGTCGCCCGGAACTCCGAAAGGCTCTAAACCTTTCGAGAACTTGCCGAACCCCTCCTCGGGAAGAAGCTGCGCCTGCAGGACAGTAAAACCACGAGCCAATCGATCCTCCAAATACCGCTTTAGGACGGCATCTTTCTGAAGGAACAATCCCCATGGAGAATCTCCCACACAAAGAAAGGGCTCCTTCTTTTGGTCTTCAAGAAAACGACCATTTTCACTCACTCGCAAAGGAAACTCCACAGCCGCCAGCATTCCTGTGGCGGAAGCAAAACAGAGTGCGATCGCCAGGGCGACGCTCGATACAATCGACGGACGCAGTGCAATACCGTAAGTCATACGCGAGCATTAAGCCCAAAAGAATCCTCCCGGGCAACTACAGCATGCGCACTTCTAATCATGATCCATAGGGGCCGTGGATCGAAACCCGCAACGTGACTCACCGCTTTCCGAGGCGTCAGGTTCTTCAATCAATTCGTGATGAGGGGTACGATGCCCGGTGCCGAAACGACTTCGGCCCCGTTCTCCGAAAGATGTCGCGCTATGATGGTGACACGATTTTGAGTGGGCTTATGGTCCCCCCACGCAAGCGCGAACCGATATCCGGCTCCGATGGAAGTGCGCTGGATCAGCGCGCGGAGTTGCTTTGGCTCGAAAACCCATGTTTGCAAGGGCTTTGCGGCTGCCATCTCAGCTGGCTTGACGGTTCCGTCATACATCACCATTTCCAACCTACCGCGGGTGATGGGAGCCGCTTCCGAGGCTTTTCTTGAACTGGCGTAAACCCGCGCTCCAAAGCCATCCGGGCCTGGCTTTCCATCCATGTCCAAGGCGACGGCTGTCACCAGGAGATGCAATTGCTCGACCGTTCCAGAAACCGGCGCGCTGTCGCGACTCCTCGAGCTCCCGCTCGAGGCGCAACCGTTGAAACTCAGGGCGACAAGGACCCCTGCGAGAGTCACCGCTCCTCCCAGGCTCCGAAAGCGCTGGAATGCAAACGCTGCGAAGGCGCCCCACGCCCTGACAAAAAAAGCGACCCTGTTCACAGAATTAAATGCCGGGATCGTCGAGGTTTCGGCGGTGATTCCTTGACTCAGGAGGTAGTTTCACCCGCGGCGATTTCCTGGGATCATCTGAAGGAAACAACGGGTCCACAATCTCGTTTTGAAGTTGATCCCGCTTGATTTCATCTTTGATCCGGGACGAACGCAATTGTTCGTCCGTCATCTCCCGTGTATCTTTGGTGATGGCCATGGCCTCGTTTTTGGTGAGCACCTGAGGTGTCAGAAGGATCAACAGCTCGCGCCTCTCCTTTTTGACGCGGCTGGTTCGGAACAGGTAGCCCAGCCCGGGGATATCCCCCAGCCAGGGAACTTTCCGAACGCGTTTGTCATCGGTCGTTCCAATCAGACCGCCTATCAAAATGGATTGCCCGCTTTGGACGCTGACTGTCGTGCTGGCGATGCGCTGGTTGAGAATGGGCACCTCAGCGTTGCGGTTGATCTGCACAGTGGAACTGCTGATGGTGCTGTTGGTCGTGCCGACCTCCATTTTCACAAAGCCATCGGGAGCGATGCGGGGAGTGACCTTCAAGTTGACACCCACGTTTTCGTACCGGAAAGAGTTGATGGTGTCCCCCTGGGGTGTGACGCGGCTGTCGGTGATCAAGGGAATTGTCTGACCCACATTGATCAACGCAGGTTTGTTGTCCGCCGTCACAATCTGCGGACGGCTCAAGACTTCAAGACGTCCCTTCTCCTGAAGGGCGCGAAAAAGAAAACTGTAGTCTCCACCCGTGACCGCCGATGAAAACCCAGAAGTGATCCACTTGGACGCGCTGATATCCACACCCGCTGCGAAAGGCGTGCTGTTGTAAGTCCACTCGAGGCCAAGATCGAGTCCGTCATCCAGGGATACCTCCGCGATGAGGACCTGAATCAGAACCTGGGGCTGAGCTTGGTCCAGCTCGTCGATGAGGGATCGGATCTGCTCAAAATACCGGGGGCTTGCTGAGAGAAGCAAGGTGTTGCTGGTCGGTTCGGGGACCACGGCAATCTCCCTTTCTAACATCCTTTGAGCGGTTCCGGAGGCTTCGATACCCAACACCTGAGTCACTTTCTGCCGTTCCTGATCCAGAAAAGTCCTGACGGCTATGGAAACATCGGAGGCCTGAGCGTTGCGAAGTCGCACCACCTCGGTTTTCCGCTCCTGTGCCGGACTTGAATCCAGGGAGTCAATGATCTGGGAAACCAGCTCGACGTAATCCTCGGTGCCCCCGACCAGCAGACTGTTCGTGCGTGCATCGATCGACACGGTGAGGGCGGTTTGCTCATCGGTCCCCAGGACGGCGGAAGCCATCTGGGACTCCCCTCGCCCGGCGCCAGGGCCGCTGAAGGAAGGCCTCACCAGCGTGTATTGAATCGATCGCATACCTGCGGAACCTGTCCCCGGCGTCGCCTGCATGTGAAACATCGCGGTCAGCAGCTCCGAAGTCTGGCGCGCGTCGGCGTTCACAAGATTGAACACCTTGATCTTGGCCTTGCGATGGGACGAGTTGTCCAGGCGGGTGATGATCTGCTCGAGCAAACCCATGTAATCCACCGGAGCAGAAACGATCAGGGAGTTTTCCCGCGGTTCCGCAGTGATCAAAACCGCTTCCTTAAGCGCCGAAGTGACAAGCTCCTGCCCGCGCTCGGTTTGGGTGATGAACTGCAAGACCGACTGGGCGTTGGGACTCTGCTCGCTCAATGGAGTGGGCTTGGTGTTCAATGAGGTGGTCAGGATGGTTGCCAGCGACTCAGCGCGCGCGTAGCGGAGTGCGAACACCCGGATCTCGCTGACCCGGGCAACCTGGTCCGTGTCGAGCTTCTTCACCAGCTCCCCGATGCGTTTCACATCCACTTCACCGGCGCTCACGACGATGGCGTTCATGCGTTCGTCGGCGCTCACCGCGATGGGAAGAGTCGTCCCGGGCGTCCCTTCGCGATAGATGCTTTGCACGGTGGCTGCGACGCGGCGGGCATCCGCTTTCACGAGCGGAAACACATGCACCGACAGCCCCACGTCAGCAGGTTCGCTGTCGAGGCTGGCGAGGAGCGATTCCACAATGGTCATGTCCTCCACCGAAGCCCCGACAAGCAACGCATTGACCCAGGCGTCAGCAACGATCGTGATCGGGTCCAGGGGTTCCCCTTTCACCTTGGGTGGACGATTCGCGAAGATGGGCTGCAGCGTGCTCTGAAGCTTTGTGGCTGTGGCCTTTTTGAGAGGAAACACCCGGAAGTTCAGTCGCGAAAAAACGCCTTCTCCATCGAGTTGCTGGATGACGCGGTCAGCGGTGTCGAACGCTTCCCTCCCGCCGGTTACCACGAGCATGTTAACACGGTCATCGGGGATCACGGACACCGGGACAAGCTTTTCTCCGGCGTTGATAGCCACCGTGTCAGCAGCCTTTTTCGCCTGGAAAAACTGTGTGAGAGTCGCCGCCAAAGTGCTGGCCCGAGCGTGCTTCAGGGAATAGAGCCGCACATCTCCTCCAGCGGTAAAGTCCTTGTTGTCAACGCGACGGATGACCTCGCGGACCAACGCCAGATTTTCCGGACTGGCGGACACAATGAGAGTGTTGCTGCGGGAGTCCACGCTCAGTGCGAGCGCGTCGCGACCCATGGCTTTCCCTGTGGTGCCTGCGGGCAGCCCTGGACGGTAAAGCCCTTGATCGACCAACGACTTGAGCAGGCTCAACACCCGTTGCGCATCCGCGAACTGGAGCGTGAACGTTTCGAAAACACCGCCGGGGATGACCGGCTCTGAATCGATCTTCTGGAGCAGGCTCTGGATCAGTTCCACGTTCTCCCTGTTGGCCGAAACGATGAGGGCATTATTCAGCGGATCAGGTTCAACTTTGACCTGATCAGCAGGGATCGGGGCCTGGCCCGGCAGCACCTGCGCCCGCATTCGGGCGGCAAAAAGGCTTTCGATCATAGTGGCCACCTTCGCGGAATCGTTGTGTTTGAGAGGCAGCACCGTGAGCGTTAACGAGGGGTTTTCCAGCTTCTGATCGAGTTTCTTCAACAGATCGTCCAGGGTTCTGTTATCCTCCATGTTGGCCGCGACGAGCAGGCTGTTGCTGCGAGAGTCCGGGAGGATGACGGGCTTATTTCTGCCGACGTCCGGGGTCCGGGCCGCGGCATAGCGTTGTTCAAACAGCGCGACCAGGGTGGTGCCCACCACCCGCGCGTCGGCATGCGTGAGCGGAATGATCCGCACTTGTCCACTCAGGGCAGGGCCGCTTTTATCGAGCTCCTTTGCCAGTGTTTCCACCAGTTCAAAACTGTCTTTGGACCCCCCTACCAGCAGGCTGTTGCTGCGAGGGTCCGCGAGGATGATGACCTTCAGGCTGTCAGCCGCCCCCCGGTTCGCAGAAGCCCGCTGGGTCATGCGCGCATCCACCAGGCGCTGCATCGTGGCCGCCAAGGTTCCGGCATCCGAATTCTCCAGCGGGATGATTCGGATCTCCCGCAGGTCGAAGGGAAGCTTCTGGTCGAGCTTTTGCAACAATCCATCGACGATTGCGAAAGACTTCGAGTTGCCCGCCACAATCAGAGAGCCCGTGCGGTCATCGATCGACACGATGGGCTTGTCCTCGTTGCGCAATGTCGCGGAGCGCGGGCCGGTGTAGAGGTCGCTGATGACTTTTTGAATCGCGACAGGATCCGCGTGGTTCAACGGATAAATGCGCACGGTCTCGAGCCCGTACGCTGCGGGAGTATCCAACTGGTCGATCACATCGGCAATCAGGGGGAGGGTATCGCTCCGAGCGGCCACAATCAGCACGTTGGACAGATCATCTACCTGCATCACCAAGGCAGCTCGTCTCTTCGACTCGGTGCTGGTCTTGGAGGCCTCGGAGTCCCTCAGGGTCCTCAATCGGGTCACTTGAGTGGTGAGCCCTTCCGTGCCAGGCACCGCCGGGCCTTCCGCGAAAACCGACTGCAACAAAGGCAGAATCCGAGTCGCTGAAGCATGCTTGAGCCGGAACAGCCTGACTTCTGTGACAAACCGGTCCACCTGCTTGTCGATGTCATCAATAACCCGCAGGGCGAGCTTGAGTGTCTCGGGTTGCCCACTCATGATGAGCGTGTTCGAGCGGGCATCAACCGCCACGTTGAGCGGGCTCACGAGAGCCTTGCCTGAATCCCCCTCCGGCTGTGCTCCCGGACCCGCTGGGCCGATGGCCAGACGTTGCCCTTCGGAAAAGATCGTCGTGAGGGTCTGCGACACCGTCGCGGCATCGGCGTGTTCCAGTTGCACAAGCCGGACGCTGACACCCTCGAGCACGGACACGGTGTCCATCATTTCCACCACCACCGCGAGGGCCTTCAGATTGTCAGGTGTGGATGTGATCAACAGACGGTTGCCGCCCCCCTGTCCGGCGATGGGATCCGCAGCGATTTTGATCGGTTGACTCAGATCGAGCAGGACGGCCTCGCCTTGATCATTGCGCACTTTAAGCCGGCGCACCTGCTCCTGGAGCTCCCGCGCCTCCGCGTTGGACTCGCCTGCCACGGCGGGACGGAGCATCGACTGCAAGACACCCGCGAGCTGTGTGGCGTTGGCTTTCTTGAGCGGTAGCACCAGCACCTCGGCCTCCACATGGGAAGCGGGTGTGTCGAAAGAACGAATCATCTTTTCCACCTGGTTTAACACCGTGTCGCGAGCCACCACGAGCAACCCGCGCGATCGGGGGTCAACCGTGACGCTGAGAGGCTCGCCCGGCCGAGAAATGTTCAGTTGTGTCACCAACTGCTGCACCAATGGCAACACTTTGGTCGGCGGCGCGTTCGTCAAAGGGACAACTCGAAAATCAAGCTGGGCGGTCTGGCCTGCCACGTCCATCTGTTTGATCAGCGATTCCAACAAGATGAAATCTGTGGGCCGCGCGCGAACAATCACGCTGCGAGTGCGCGGTTCAGCCACCACCGTGATCCGTGGCTGCTGCGCTCTCAAAAAGGTGACGGGTGGCGGTTGCCCAGGCTGGCCCTGAGGGATGGAAATAGGGTCCTGCTTCAACAGATCGCCAAGCGCCCTTGCCACGTTCAGGGGATCCGCTTCCTTCAACGGAAACATCCGAAACTCCGATTCGTTTCCCTGAACAGAAAAAGAGAGATCACTGATGATCCTGTCGATGTTGTCCAGCTCTTGAACGGGGCCGGAGAGAATCAGTGCGTTGGCGTCCTTGTCGACAGCCACGATCACCTCCGGCGAGGTCCTGTCGGCGGGGTCTTGAGAATTTGCGACCGGAGGCTGTCCCGGGGGTTGGGCGGGAGGTGGAACAACGGAGGCAGGCGGACGCGCAGGGTTGTTCGTCGGAGCCTGGGATTCCTGGGTTATCTTGTCCACCACGCGCACTCTTGCCTGGGTCATCTGCGGGTAGATGTTCTGCAACATGCGCGCCATCTGGTCGGCCGCAATGCGATCCATCGGCCTGAGCCGGACCTGCACACTGGAATCCTTCGCCGTGTCGTCAAGCCGCGAGATCAAATCCTGAATCTGGGCCAGATCCCCGCGGCGCGCGATGATCGTGATCGAGTTGTTCATGCTGTCCGCCTCAATCACCGGACGATCCGCATCGGACCACCCCGTGAACACCGCCTCCACCTTCGACACGACATCGGATGCCTTGGCTTTTCGCAACCACACAAACTGAACGTCGCGATCCGAGCGCTCAGGGGACTTGTCAAGGGTCGGTAGGATTTTCTCCACCATCCTAAAATGCGCCGCGGTGGCGGTGATGATCAAGCTGTTGCCCCGCTCATCCACGGAGATCGTTGCAGGAGCCCCCTTGACGCCGGCGTGCGAGCGATCAATTGACTCCGTCACGTTCTGCAGGATCTGCCTGAGCACTCCCTGAATCTCCCGCACATTCCCGTTCTCCAGCTTGAAAATTCGAACCTCGACATCCACGTCCGCGCCTTCCTCGTCCAACTCGCGCACGATCTTCATCACGTCCTGGACCGTGTTCGTGGGCCCGTTGATGAGCAGGCTGTTCGCACCGGCGACGGCGGTCACGCTGACACGCTGGGTCTTGTTCGTGGGAAGTCGCGCAGCCATGGCTTTGTTCACGGCTTCAGCGAGGCTCGTCGCGTTTCCCTTTTTCAAATGAACCGCCTGGATCACCCCCTGAGCATCGTTGTCGGCGCGATCCAGCGTTTTCACAAGCTGTTCGAGATTCTCAAGGGTCTGCCCGTTGGCATCAAGAACCAGGGTCCGATCATCGGCACCGGAGCTGACCACCACGCGCTCCCCCGGGTCCTGGCTCGCGATCTGGCGCGCGTAGAGCCTGGTGATCATGGCGCTGATGGATGCCGCGGAATTCCGTTCCAGCAGCAAGACCCGAAGCTGCCGGGCGGATCCGACGCTTGTGTCCTGAAGTTTTCCGACGATTTCCTCGATTAGTTTCATCTGGGGCTCGGTCGCTGTGACGATCAATCGGCCTGTCACTTCATCGCCTAGGAGGAGCGGTTCGGGGCCTCCCGTCTTCGGCAGCGCTTTGCTTTGGTCCTGGTAGATCTGGCGGGCCTTGGAGGACACGTCGTTGGCCATCCCGTTCTTGAGAGGAAACACCCGCATCAACCGGGGTTCCTTCGTCGCCGTCTTGTCCATCTGCTCGATGATAATCGAGGCGGCGCGAAGATCGGCCGCATCACCGGAGACCACCAGCATCGCATTGCGCGGATCGGTCCCCACGCTGACGCGCGGAACCGGGCGCCCGTTGGGTGTGATGCGCACAAGGGATGTCGAAAGGAGTGAAGCCACCTGCTCCGGGTCTGCCTGCAATAACGTGAACACTCTGGCGCTGCCACTCCGTCCATCCGTCTTGTCGAGCTTCTTCACAATGTCCTCGACGGCGGCCAACTCATTGGTGGCGCCGGAAACGATCAAACGATTCGCGATCGTGTCCGCCAGGATGACTGGCTGGAGGGCGGGCACCACCGGTCGAGCCTTCAACTGCTCCTGGTAGAGCGCCTTGACCGTCACCACGAGTTCTGCGGCGGACGAAGACGCCAAGTCAAACACACGCGTCTCCGGGGCAGGCACGCTGGAGTTCGAAGCATTCAATTTGGCCAGAATGCCTTCGATCGCCGCAAGGTGTTCCGAGCGCCCTGTCACGATGATCCGTCCATTCTTGGAATCCGGCATGAACTGCGCATCGGGGGGATCAGACGCATCCTTGTCTTTCCATTTGTCCGTGTACAATTGCTGAACGAGCAGAAGATTCCGCTGCACTTCATCGGGAGGCCCGACGTCAAACACCTTCGAATCGCGGGGGCTTTGCTTGACGGCCTGCTCCTGAATCTGGTCCGCGATCCGTTCGATCAACGCAATCTGAGCGTCGGTGCCCGCCAGGATGATCTGACCGCTAGCGGCGTCCTCAAGGATGAGGGTCTCGCTGGTCGTCAGCTCTGGCAGTCCACGGGATTGATCCAGATAAAGCTGCCTCAGTCTTGAAGCGTACTCGGTGACCTTGGCGGTTCTTACCGGAAAAACCTTCATCTTCCGCTCCGGGACCTCGCCCAGAGAAGAATCAAGCTGCTCAATGATCACCGCCGCAGCCTGGAGTTCCTTGGGATCGCCCGTGGCGATCAAGGTGCGCGTTTTGGAATCCACACTCACCGAGACCCTCTTCTGTGGGCGGCCAAAGGAGTCGAACCGCACCAGGGCCGTGGAGAGGATCTCCATCACTTTCTCCGGCTCGGCGAACTTGAGCTTGAACACCCGCGCTGACGCGCTTTGAGTGCTGATCTTGTCTAGCTTCTTGATAATGTCCTCCACCACATTGATCTCGTTTGTCGAGGCCGTGACAATGATACGATTGGCCCCGGTGTCAGCCAGAATGAAGGTGTCTGCGGCGTTGATCCCCAGCCGGGTTCTCGCTTGTTCCTGATAAAGAGCTTTCAGCGTGACCGATAGTTCGGAAGCCGAACCCGACGTCAGTTCAAAGATCCGGGTGTCGCGTCCGAGGGGTTGTTCCCCTCCGCGCAGCTGAGTCACAATATCTTCGATGGCGGCAATTTGATTGGTTCGCGCTGTCACGATAAAGCGTCCGTTCCGGGAATCGGAAAGGATCTGGGCATCGGCGGGGTCCGTTGCGGCACGGTCGCGCCAACGTTCCGAATAAAGCTGTCTCACAAGTGGGAGCAACCGGCCCACCTCCTCAGCCTTGCCAATCTCGATCATCTTTGTTTCGCGCGGGGCAAGAGCCGATTGAGCCGCCTGCAAGTCCGCGAGGATCTGTTCCAGCAGTGCCAACTGCCCTTCATTCGCCGTCAGGATGAGCTGATTGCTCGTCGCATCCTCAAGTATCAACGCATCCGCAACGCCCAGCGCCGGCCTTGCTTTCATCTGATCGATGTAGAGCTGACGCAGTTTCGACGACAGTTCCAAAGCGCGGCCGTTCTGCAGGGACACCAGCTTCATTTTTCTCTCTGAACTCTCTCCCAATGAGGAGTCCAACTGCTCAATGATGACCGACGCCGCCTGCAACTCCTTCGGATCGCCCGTGGCGATCAAGGTGCGCGTTTTGCTGTCCACGCTGATCGAAACACGCTTTTGTGCTCTGCCGAAAGCGTCGTAACGCACCAGCGCCGTTGACAGAATCTCCATGACCTTCTCCGGCTCCGCGAATTTCAGCTTGAAAACCCGCGCCGACGCGCTTTGAGTGCCGATCTTATCGAGCTTCTTAATAATCTCCTCGATAGCCTCTAATTCGGCGGGATCACCGGTCGCGATGATCCGGTTGGCGGAGCTGTCCGGCATGATCAATGTGTCCGGCGTGAGGGTGCCAAGCCGGGCTTTCGCCTGGTCGAGATACAGGGTGCGCACCGTCGTGGCGAGCTCCACCGCGTTCGCCGTTGTGAGATCGAAAACGCGCGTCTCCCTATCCCCTCTTGCCGCTCTGGGTTTCCCC
This sequence comes from Akkermansia muciniphila, assembly GCA_945865375.1. Lineage (GTDB taxonomy): Bacteria > Verrucomicrobiota > Verrucomicrobiia > Limisphaerales > F1-80-MAGS106 > F1-80-MAGS106. The sequence goes on from CAMBEJ010000027.1 coordinate 15,341, forward strand.
ACGCCAAGCTGGTTCAAAATGCTTTCGATATGCTTCAGATGCTCAGCCTTGCCGCTGGTGATGATGCGACCCGCCAGGGCGTCCCCAACAATCTGCGCGTCCGGCGGATCGGTCTCCTGTTTATCCTTCCAATGATTTTGATAAAGCTGCTGCACGATCGGGAGAAGGCGCTGGACATCGGCTGCGGTGCCGACCTCGAAGGCGCGGGTTTCACGCTCGGTCTGTCCGGGGAGGGTGTCGGCTTGGAGTCGCGTCAAAATCTCGGTGATGCCAACCATTTGGTCCTGCCTTGCCGCCACAATAATGCGGCCCGTCCGACCGTCGCTGATGAATTGCGCATCCGCCGCTCCGCTGTTGGTGCTGTTGGCGTGCTGATCCTTGTAGAGCTGCTGTGCCAGAGGCATCAGACGCTGCGCTTCCGCCAGGCGGCCGATGTCGAACACCTTCGTTTCGCGGGGAGCGCGGTGTTGAGTTTCGAGGGTGCCCATGATCTGCCGGATCGTTTCCGCCTGCTCGCGCGTGCCCCAAACATTCAACCGCGCCCCCGTCGCATCGGCGTAGAGAGTCGCCGGCTTCAGAGTCTTGCCTTTGGATTGCTCCTCATACACACGGCTCACGATGGGAAAAATGACGGCGGCATTGGACCCCTTAAGATCAATGCTGTGCAGCTCCCGGGCAGCCTGGTCCGATGGTTGATCGAGCGCCGTGACCACCGTTTCGATCTGATTCATCATGCTCGCCGGGGCGAGCACGATCAGCCGCTTCCCCGTGGGCTCGGGTGTGATGCTGAGCAGGTTTGTGATGTTGCGCCCTGCATTTTGTGAGGCAAACACGCGAAACGCCAGCGTCGCGAGCGCGTCCGGCTCGGTCGTGTTCACAGGGATGATCTTCAACTCACGGCCCTTCTCACGGACCTCCGAGGTGTCCGAGTCCCCATCGAGACGCTCGATGATTACCGCCGCATCTTGAACATCGGTCCGCCCTCCAGTGACGATCAGGCTGTTGGATTTCTCATCCGCCGAGATCATGACCTTACGGATGGGCTGGCCACGCTGATCGAAGCGCACCATCGCGTTGGACACGATGGGCGCCAGCATGGTGGCGCTGGCGATTTGAAGTTTGAAAACCCGGGCGCTACCGGATTGTTCGGGTGTTTGGTCCAATTGGGAAACCAGCTTCGCAACCTGGGCCAGATCATCCCGCGGACCTGTCACAATCAGGCGGTTCGCGCTCGTGTCCGCAACCACCTTGGTCTGCGACACGTGGTCGGGCCCGCGCTGGTCTTTCACCATCTCAGCGAACAGGCTGGTGATCATGGGGGCCAGGGCGGACGCATCCCCCGAACGCAGATCGATGATGCGCATATCTCGAGGCGACGCATCAGGGCGCGTATCCAGTTCGAGAATGATTTGCGCGGCCGCCGCCACAGCCGAGGATTCACCGTTCACCACTAGGCTGTTGCTGCGGCCGTCCACAAGAACCCGGACCTGCTGATTCCTGGCGTTGACGCTCTTTTCCACCAAGGTGGCAATCTCGGTTGCCGATGCCATTTTCAAACGCATCACCCTGGTTTCCTCTTTAGCCGCTTTCTGCCCCGCAGCGTCAAGCTGCCGGATGATGGCTTCAACCCGCGCGATCTCCTTTTCCGACCCGCTCACCATGATCCGGTTGTTCGGCGTGTCCGCGATCAGCGTGGCCGCTCCGCCAAAAGGCTCCGGAACCCCTTTCAGTTGCTCCTGGTAAAGTTTTGTCACCAACGGTGTGAAATCCGTGGCGTTCCGTCCGAATAGTTCCACCCCCTTGAACTCCCGTGGCGATGCGGAGGCGAGAGTGGTGTCAAACTGCCGGATCAACACCTGAAGCCGTTCCAAATCTTTTGGCTGCGCCAGGGCGATAATCTGTTTCCCAGTCGGATCGGCCGTCAGCCTGGGGGCGAGCTGAGGATTTGAGGCCCCTTCGGAAGTCTGCTCAAGAAGCTGCGAGATGATGGGGATGATTTCGGCGGCGGTTTTTGTCGTGAGCGGAATCACCTGCATCTCGCGCCGACCCTTTTCAGGGGCGATGTCCATGACATCGACAATCTGCTGAATTTCCTTGATCTGATCCTCGGTCGCGGTCACCAGGAGACGGTTGTTGGCAGGATCCGAAAGGATGGAAGGTTTTGAGATGTCGGCGAATGGCTTCTCGACCATTTTTTCGCTCACAACGCCCTGGATGTTGACGATCACGGCATCCACGCGCGCGTTCTGAAGTGTGATGATTTGGAGACGTCGAGGCTGCGGCAACGGCCTGTCGGCGCGGAGCTGTTTCACCAGCGCTTCAATGCGTGAAAGGTGGTCTTCGCTGGCGGTAACGATGAGGCGTCCCGAGGTCGCATCGCTGAGGATCTTCGCATGCGCCACGGCGCCCACCGCGCCATCGGCAACCTGGTTGCGGTAGAGCTGCTCCACCAGGGGCGACAGCCGCTTCGCCTCGGCGGCGGTCCCGACGTCGATGAACCGAGTCTGCATGGGCGTGGGGTGGGTGCTGCCAGTCTCGAGCTGTGAAACAATGTCGCTGGCCACTTGCAAGTCGTTGGGGCCGCCTGTGACGACGACGCTTTGGGAGCTGGCGTCGAAACTGATGCTGGCCGTCGAGGAGACCTGCCCGGAAGGCGACCGCCGGGTCAGAGCCTGCGTCAGGATGTGTGCCATATTGGTGGCCTCCGCAGCGCGGGGACGAAATACCTTGGTGAGTTGCACCGTCTGGGAGCGCAGCGGCACATTCGAAGCGTTGGCCTGGCCATGGATGGGCTTGTCCACCCGGTTGATCAATTGCTCGATTTGCTCCAGTTGGCCGGGCATGGGGGCGGCGACGATCAATCGCTGCTGATCTTTGTCGGCAATGACCCGGGCTTTCGTGGACGCCGACGCCGCCGTCTCATTCGGGCCCGCCACGCCAGGAATCGCCTGACGTATCACGTTCGCGAGCTCTTCCGCCTTGATGGTTTGCGGATAGTAAATCCGAACATCCCCGCCCGATCCCTCCTTCTGCTCGAATTTATTGATCAGCTCCTCCGCCAGACTGAGACGTTCGGTGGGCCCAAATAGAACCAGCGTCCTCGAAGCGTCATCGTAAACGGCTGTAATGTAATCGTTCGGATCCGGCGGCAAAACCTCCATAACCTTGGTGCTCGGGTTGAACGAGGTGCGCTTGGGAGCTGTGGCGACGCCAAACGTGCGGTTGAGCAGGTCGGCGATGATAGAGCCCGAAGAGTGAAGCAGGGTATAAGTCTTCATCTGCCGGTCCGCAGCCGCTTCTGTGTCGATGGTTGCGAGCAGGGTTCGAATGCGCTGAATGTTCGAGACACGGTCCGTCACAATGAGTCCCCTGCCCCGCGACAGGGCTGCGATGGACCCCGCTTTCGAAAGCATCGAAGTGACCGCATCCGCGATCTCCTTGGAATCGAGGTTTCTCACGTCCAACACAACTGTCACGATCTCCCCAGGGCGCGAGTCGCCCGTCGCGTCGAGCCCACGCAAAATTCGAAGGGGCATCGAGGGCAGCTCTTTGAAGGTCACCAATCTGAGATTGTTGCCGGACTCGACCAGCATAACCCCCTTCATCGCCAGAATCAGGTTCAGGGTGTCAAGTGCCTCCTGATAACTGTAGGAGTTTGGATCGTTGTAGGTGAGTGTGCCCATGACGTTCGTATCCGTGAGGAGAGGCCGGGCCGCCATCTGCGCAAACCGCTCAATAACATCGGTATAGGGTATGCCTTCAAACTGAAACCGAATGTTTCGGGCTGACGCAGCGGGTCCCGTCGATGCCAAAGCAGGAGCGGGCTTGGGCACCACTGCCGGCACAGAGGCTGGTGCCGCTGGCGCTGCAGAGGGAGTCGCAACAGCGACTTGGGTCTCTTGAGCCCAGACAACGGTTGCGACGAGCGCCTGGCAAAGCACTGAAAACACAAACGCACGAACCCAATTTATTTTTGTCATAACATCAAGCGAAAGAGATTTGAAACTGGGACCAGGTCCAATTCCATTGAGCATTGAACGTTGAATGTTGAGCGTTGAACGTTTTCTGAGAGAGTATTTAACAACATTTTCGTCAGTTAATTCTAGCCAAATATGTTTGAATTTTAACCGCGGAAAGGGAACCGAACGGGATAATTCAATGAAGAGAAAATAGGATTATTCGGTCCCCTTTCGGAGTGCTTTCCGTGGTAAAAGTCTGAGAGATGATTCATCGAGATTTAGGATTTAAGAATCTAAGAATTCGATTTAATTTCAACAGCGGCCCTTCAAGGGGCCAAGCTCCCAAGCAATTCACGTGGCAACTGTTCCGGTTTCAAAAGACGCTTATCGGAAAGCGTCTGGCCCCGTTCGATGGCCCAATAATCCAGGCCAAAACGCAGGATCACACGGCTCTCAGACTGGACAGTCTCCCGCCCCGGCGTGGGTGCGGGCCGGTAGTCCACCATCACCACGGTGCCGCCCGCAAGCGGGTCGCCCGGTTTGTAACGAAAGGTCTTCTGGCTCGTCAGATCGCGGACATGAATTTCTGGTTCACCCTGCCACTCGGACAATGAAACAATCCGGAAGCTTTCTGGCCCCGGAGGCCCTTTGGCCGCCGACGCAGCCGAACCGTCCGAACCGGCAGCCGACTGGGATAGACGCTTCACGTAAGGCCGCAGGATGTCACGGGAAATAATCCCGTCGTAGGCACGCCTTTCCGCGCTCTCCAGGGTGAATTTTTGAGAGAGGTCAATGGGCTCAACCGTCGGCGCCGGCTCCAGCACAAGTGTCAGGTAACGGAAACGCACTCGGACGAAACCCGGCGCATCCCCGGCAGAAACAAAGAGGTTCTCGACTCGGTTAAGAAAAAGTGACTCCTTGAGCAAAAAAATGAGATTGATGACCTCGCTCACTGATCCATCGCCCTGAACACTCCAACCGATCTCGGAAGCCCCAAGCAACTTGCGTGGCCCGACTGGCAGGCGAGTGAAGTCAGACTCCTTCAGCCCGCTCTGCAAAATCACTTTTGTCAGAATCTCGCCCGACTTCGCGCTCGCCAGGTCCACACGTTCCGAAAACATCTGTTGGGCGACACTTTTCATGCGCTCCTCATCGGCAAAGTACACGCGACGTTCGGATTTCACTTTCTCCAGCTTCTCACGCAACCCCGCAATCCGTTTGTCCGCTTCCTTAAGCGGCTTGAGCAAAAATGTGCGCACGCCAAACCCGATGCCGAAAATGCCCACAATGCCCGCGATCCCCACGGCCAGAACTTTTTCAAGTCGGGTCATGGGCGACCTCCTTTTAAGGCCCCAGGCTCAAGCGATGAGTCGTCGGGGGGCCGCGCCGAAGCTCGGACCGTTGCGATGTCGAACTTCATCTTGTCTGGAACGATGAGCTCCACGGTGGATCTGAAATCATAGCCGAAACGGTCGTTGCCCGGCGTGATCGCCAGCGGTTTCACCTCGTAGCCGGCGGCGCGAAGCTGTTTGTCCAGTTTCGAAAGAATTTCGCCGCTGCGAGCCTGCACCGAAAGCCTGATCGCCCCTTGGCCGCTGATCGTCAGCGACGAGACAAACAAATCTTCGCAAGGTGGCAGCACGGCGCTCAGATAAGCGTAATGCTCAAGCCAATCGCGCTCGCCTTTGAGCCATTCGTTCACCGTCGCGGCTTGCCGACGCATTTTGAGGTAAATGGGACGTTTCTTTTCCGCCTCGGCCAACTCAAGCTGTACCCCCCGAAAAACAGCCATGCGTTGGTTTACCATCTTGACTCGCACCACAACGAGAATCATCAACAAAGCTGCCGCCACCGCCACCCCAATGATGACGCGCCGCCGGACCAAATTGCGCTCCACAGCCGGCTTTTTGGGGTCAAGAAAATTGAAGGGGAGCCCCGAGGCATCCGCCCCGCCAAGCGCCAAGCCAATGGCCCCGACCGCTCCCCGGGCGTGCCGGACGGATCCCGCGGGCAACTCGGGCAAGGTCGATGCATCAAAAACATCGCACGGGACGTGGAATCTCCGCGACAACGCCAAGGCCACGGTTTCCTCCCGATCGCCCGCCCCCGAAACGAGAATCCTGGCAACGGGTGAGTTCGGAAACAACCCCGCATAGCTGTGCAAACTGCGGACGACTTCGATGCAGACGTGATCGACGAATGAATCGGAATCGACGGCTCCGACAGTTGTGGATCCTTGAGGCTCCTGAGGGACGGTAAGGGGGCGCGACTCCTTGGAGAGTGGGGCGGCACCGATGCCAGTTTCGCTGGATCGGTTCTCCACATCCGATTTGACAGTCGTGCCTCGGCTGAAAAGCAGGGCATCCCGGCCGATGACATCGATATGCACCTCACAAAATCCCAGCGAAACGAACGCGACGGTCTCCCCGCCCTGAGCCATCCTGGAAGCTTCGACACAACGCGCATTGGCGGAAGCCCGGAGCCCCAATGCCGCCAGTTTCACCCCGGCTGCCTCCGCGACCCGTTCGCAGAAACTCACCACGTCCCTCTGGACCACCGCCACCAGCACTTCCATTTTGGATGGGGGAACCGTGGCGACCCCTTCCGCAACTACGGCACCCGGTTCCATGGTAGGATGTTGGCCAACGGAGTCGTCTCTCACTGTGAAATCAATCACTGCGTCCTCATTACGAAACGGGAGATCCTTTGCCACTTGCAAATGGACCACCGAGGCAAGCTCCCGGACATCTTCGATGGTGGGAACAGTCAGCGGACGGAGAACAAGTTTGGTGCGGGGAACCCCCATAATCACAGCGCCCGGTTTGAGATTCAGTTGCTTCAGCGCCTTCCCGATGGCAACCCCTAAGACGGCGGGGTCGGTGATATCCGCGTCCTTTGGGATTTCCAACGCAGCGGCATCCACCAAGGCGATCGCGGAGTGATCGCCGCGGGTTGCGGCCTGGGCAACCCAAACCGTGCGGCCATCGGTGTCGATCGCCGTCACGGTCCCCTGGGATCGGGAACGAAAACGCGTTCGACCAGAGCCGGCTCGTAACCGCCTCAGCGCGGCAAAGGAAGACGGCGTGACAGAGGGTTCAGCCATGCAAGCCCTCCGATCGTTTCAGGGAGGGAAGAAACTTCCAACATTGGGACGTGAACCGTGGCTGGAAACCGGCCTGGTAGCGCAGGCTTCCCAGCCTGCTGTATCGCAGGTTTCCAACCTGCATGGGCGTGGTGATGAGATGGCGCGAAGTAGGAGCACGACGGGCGTCTTGCGATCGCCTTTCAGAGATCGCGCGGACGTGGCTATCGGCGCTCCGGTCCACGGCGACCTTCGCAGGCGCGGGCTTGCCGATCTCGATGGGAAAGGGAAGCCCTAGACGCGTGATATCCCTCAAGCGCGAAATCGAAGGATTTCCCCCGGCAATGTCTATGCCGACATCGAGTACCCTATAGCGGCCTGAGGGCACTCCATAGCCCACCACGTGGAAGGCAAACTGAAAACACCGGGCCGTCAGCCGTGGGGCAATTTCCTTAAATTTTGCCGCATCCACCACTCCCTCCTGGTAGAGCCAGGCGATAGACTTTCTTTGCTCTGGAGAAAGATTCTTTCGCGCCGAAACAATCGATTCAGCAAGGGATTCATCGATGCCGCTTACGGTCTGGAGCACCGGAATCGAAGCGCCGTTAACATTGATCAGTCCTGTCACGAGGGCCGCATCATCCACCCTAAAACGATCAAGCACCATCGCCAATTCCTCCTTGCCAACGCCCGAATTCAGCGTCACTTCAACTCCATTCCCACCCTTTTTGAACTTGCCAGCCGCCTCGAGCAACTCGGCGGGATGCTTCAGGCTCACATCATTTCCCCTCAAAGCAGCCAGGTAGGCCGTCAACGCGGGCGAAAGACCGACCGGAAGAATCGCACCTGCGTCATTGATGTTCACCTTCAAAACGCCCAGTTCGTTCACATTCGGTTCGCCTGCCGAGACCGTCAGGAATTGAGCCAGCCCCCTCTCCAGCCGACCGTCCTTGTTGTCCAATGGAAACTGCTCCTCCCCATCATCCTCATTCGGGTCCAGGCGAAAGTTCATGTTCGCATCCTCGCCATAGAGCAGGGACGGGTTGAACCCGCGCACCAGCAGCAGCTCGTCCAATGTCTCCAACGGCCCGTTCCGAATCAAATAGGGTTGAGGCAGGGCGTCATAGTATTCCTGCTCCGCTCCCTCGGGACGGGGTGCGTTGTCCGCATCCATGAAATCCAGAACTCCTTGGACGAGCGTTGCGGTCAATCTCGGCAGCTTGCTAAGCATCGCCTCATCGGCCGCGTTCAGGTTCAGCTTGCCCGCCTCCTCTTCGAGGCCAAAACGCGGCTCGGAACGCAGGTCATCGCTAGAAGGCATGAACACACTGAAATACCAGGCGTCGGCGCCATCGTGATACATCAAACGCTCACGGAACAAAGCGGGGTTGTCTCCGATCTCAACGGCTCCAGCGACCGCCGCTTGAGCGGCACGCATGGCTTCCCGCACCCCACTCATCGCAGCGGCCCATGCTTGATCGCCACCGTTGCTCGCACTCGTGGCCGTTTGTTCCGCGCTCACCCGAAACAGCAGGCTCATCGCCACCATGGATGACATCAGGATCACAACAAGGATCGCGACTAACACAAATCCGCCTCGACCCCGACGCGATCCACCGACCTTCGGAAAGTGCTTCTCCGAGGGCTTCATAACAGCTCCTCACTCGAGGACTGCGTCGGTCGACTGGTGGGAATATGAATCACGCGACGAAATATCTCGTGAGGATAGACCTCCAGGGGTGTCTGCTCGAAGGTCGCTTCAAACCCCAGACTCACTTCGACACCAAAAGGCGGCCCAAGCGAGTTCCAATCAGCCAGCCACGCCACGCCGTCCCAGTATCGGAAGCGGGCAAATTTCACCATGTCCGCGAAAGGGTCCGATGGAGGCATGTTTGTCCACGTCATGGCGGTGTCGCTTCGAGTAGCGGCCAGGCCGGGGGAAGGCGACGCTCGTATCGGAAAGGCCACTTCGCTTCGTTCCAGGCCTGAGACCACCCGATTTGTCCCCTCCACGGAGGTGGCGAGATAGTAGAGCACCACTTTGAGATCGGTCACGGGAGCGTCCCGCCGCCCGCCCGCCACGGGTGCCCATGCCGCTGCCTCCACGAGATTCTCCGTGGTGAACTGCATCGAGTTCCCCGTGCCGGAGAACCCCTGTTTCGAATGCGGGAAAACGGCGCGAAGATCGGAGGTGAGTCGGTCCATCACAAGGCGCACGGAGGCCAATTTTTCCGTTTCCTCAAGGAGCTGACCGCGCAGCGAAGCGGCGTGCGCATAGAACGTGAGCGCCACCAGAAGCAGGCCCACGGCAATACCGATTGCCAGAATGACTTCCACCAGCGTGAAAGCGCTGTCTCTCGTCCTGTCTTCAGGGGCCTTGGGTTTCATCGGATATCAACCGCGCTCGATTCGCTGCCTCGCGCGCTGAGTTTCAAAAACTGAGCCAGCCGGTAAACCATTGGGGGATCACGATGCCGAATCACCACTTCGGCCTGCGTCAATCCCTTTGACCCCTCCACATCCGTCTCAACAGGAGCCAGGATGAGCTCCCATGTCCATGTCTCGAACGGAACCGAGAAGGGGCTCGGTCCGGTCTCGTCGGCTTTGCGGATCCCCATTTGCAGTTCAGAGAGCACACTGACCCCAAGGTTCACCGCATGCGAGTTCAACCGCTGACGCTCCACGCTGTCCACAGAGGCGCTGAACCCTGCGCCGATAATGGCCGCAGCAGCCACAAAAAGGACAAGCGCCAGAACGACCTCAAGGAGAATAGTGCCGCTCGCACTCTGTCCGAACAGAAAACCACGAGAAGGCAACCCGCGGACCACAGACTTCCTGGCGCAAATCGTGGAGGAAGAGGCTCTCATCTCTGTGCCCCAAACAGCCGCTGGCTTTCACTCCGCCGCTGGAGGAGCAACGAATAGTTCCTGGTTCGAGCCCCCTTCGGCCGCGACAGCCACCCGTCGCATAACGCCCGTCGCTCCAACCAACCGGATGGATGTCCGCCGGGAATCTTCCCCATTGCGGGAGGCCATAGTTATTTTGGCTGAATCACAGGAACCGTCTGGATAAAAAGCGATGGCCGCAGGCGCTGGGGTCAGTTCCTCGAGCGCCATAGCCTCCACCGCTTGCGAGTCATCGGTCATCTTGTCCACTTCTGATTCCGATTTTCCAAAACCCACGTTCTTTACGCTGACGAGGTCATTGATGGATTTCGCAAAACCGATTCCTTCTGGCAATTCCTCGAACAGGCCTGGCTGCCCCAAGGGATCGGGTTCCCATGAGATTTGCAGCGCGCTCTCCAAAAGGTTTGCCCCCCCCTCAGAAGCTTCATTAAAGGTGATCTGCACCTTGCGCCCAGTATTCGCGGCTTGCGCCCGGGCGAACCTCAAAAGAGCCTCCAGTTGAATCGTGCCCTCATCCAGTTCCGCCCCTTTATGGACCGTCGAGAAACTGAAGGCCACCGCTCCCAATAACGACAGGACAAGCACCACCGCCAACAACAGCTCTATAAGGCTGAAGCCGCAGCAGCTTGGTCGTGCTCTCGTCTGTTGGTTTCCGAAAAACATATCTTTTATACCCTACATCATTTCGCTTCCGACGTCGAACTCTCTTTATCTTCCTCGCCGGTAGCCACCTTGACGTCGTCATCAGTGTCCTGCTGGCCATCCGGCCCCACCGATGAAAGCTTGTACGGAAGAATGGTCTTGCCACCCTCCGCAGCGCCAACCACCACTTCATAACGAAGCTTGTGACCCCACGGGTCATCCAGTTTCGTCCCAGGTTTCAGGTAGGGACCCTGCCACTTGTCCCCCATCCGCTCATTCTCGAATGTCGGCTTCTTCATCAGGGCGTCCAGACCACCTTCCTGCTCAGTCGGATAGTGGCCCATGTTCAACCGGTACGTGTCCAGCGCGCTGCCCACCTGCCCCAGCATCAGCTTCGTCGTGTTTTTTTCCGCCCCTTGCTGCTGCGGGAGCACAAACACCACCAAAGCCCCTGCGAGCAGCAGGATGATGACGATCACCAGTAGGATCTCGATGAGTGTAAAACCCGCCCGCCTGTCTCGCCTATTCTTTTTCTCCAACCCTATCGTCATTCTCATATTTCCTACCCCAATAAAATGAGGCTATGCTTATTATCTAAATGAAGAACGTTGTCGCAAGAATCAACTTCAGAAAGTCATCGGAAAATTTTGGTCCCAGACTTCTACCGCGACACCCTCGACCGGCCTGCACCTTGCCCGACCACCGCTAATCGATAGTTCGACGACAATCCTGGCATTGAAATTCAACCAAACTATAAAAACACTCAACCTCGGCCCCTGCCCTCTCCTTCGTCAGGTTCTCACCTCATTTCGACCCCAATTGGCTGGCCATTGTGAAAATGGGCAGCAAAAGCCCCAAAGCAAGGAATCCAATGCCGGCGGCCACCACGCACAGGATCACTGGCTCGATCAAGCTGACGGCCTGGTCCACATGCCGGTTGGTGCGCCTTTCCACGGTGTCTGCGATCTGCACCAGGACTTTGTCGAGCTTGTTCGACTCCTCGGCCACAGCGATCATCGCGAGGATTTGTTCCGGAAAGAATCCTCCCACACCCAAACGTTCGGACAGCCGTTTCCCATCACGAACGGCCTCGGTAGCCTCCACGATGCGCTCGGACAGAAGCGTCGACCCCGTGGCATCCTTGCTGATCTTGAGAGCCTGAAGGAGCGGAACTCCGTTAGAAAGCATAGTGCCCAGGATCCGACAAAAACGGGTGATAGCCAAGAGCCTGAGGGCCTCCCCAACCACGGGAACCTTCAGCCGCCATTTCTCCAAAGACCGCCGGGATCGCTCGTTGCGGAGGCTCGTCCAGACAAAGCCTACCGCCACCGCCAGGCCCAAGAGCAAAAAATACCAATGGCTTCTCACGGCGGTGCTGGCGGCAAACAAAATCTCGGTGGGCAAAGGTTTCTTCGCGCTCGCCAGCAAGGGTTCAAATTTGGGCACGAAGAAAATCAGCGCCCCGAGCATCACCGTAACTCCCAAGGACGTCAGCAAGGTCGGGTAAATCATAGCTCCCATGACCTTTCCCCGGAGCTCATCCAACCGCTCAAGGAACCCCGCGAGACTCCGCAACACCTCCTCCAGAAACGCCGCGCGCTCGCCCGCCTGGACCATGGCCGTGTGCAAAGGCGGAAACACGGTCGGAAATTGCCGCATCGAATCCGTCAGAGTTTTACCCTCGGCAACGCCCGACCTGATGTCCTTCAACAAAGCGCGCAGCGAAGGGTTGACTGTCGACCTCACGAGCGAGTCCAGGGAGCGGAGGAGCGGCACCCCCGAGCCTATCAAATCCGCAAGCTGGCCGTACATGACCCCCACATCCCGCGACTTGACGCGAAGCTTCGATCGAGGCTTCTTGACGCCCTCCGCGGAAACCCCGTGGCCCGTGACTGTGATGGGAAACAAGTGCTTCTCCTCGAGTATCCTCAGGGCGGCAGCCTCGCTGTCAGCCTCCAGAACCCCGTTGGTTTTCTGGCCCGTCTCGGTCCGTGCCGTGTAGCGGAAACTGTTCATAAACCTCAAACGGCCGTGCAGTTCAAGACTTCCTCCACTGTCGTCACTCCTCGATGCACCTTGACCCAGCCGTCCTCACGCAACAAACGCAGTCCGTGGCGCTTGGCTGCGGCGTTGATTTCATGCAACGGCGCCCGGTCGATCACCAACTGGGCAAGCTGATCGTTCATCACCATCAGCTCGTAAAGCCCCGAACGCCCCCGAAAACCTGTATTGCGGCAGTTTGAACACCCTGATCCCCGATACAGCAAATCTCCCTCGGCGAGCTGGAAATCCCTGGGCAACTTATCTCGCACCGGCACCTCTGGAGCCTTGCACTTCGGACAAATCTTTCGAACCAGCCGTTGAGCCATGCTGCCTATCAATGTGCTGCCGACAAGATACGGCTCAACGCCCATGTCGATCAGGCGCAACGGTGCCGACGCGGAATCGTTGGTATGCAACGTGGATAGAACCAAGTGCCCCGTCAACGAAGCCTGGGTCGCCGCCCGCGCTGTCTCCAGATCGCGGATTTCCCCGATCATAACCACATCGGGATCGTGCCGTAAAATGGCTCGCAAACCGCGTTCGAAAGTCATGCCCACCTGCGCGTCCACAGGAATCTGGTTCACGCCGTGAAGGTGGTATTCCACAGGGTCCTCAACCGTCAGCACCTTGAGCTCAGGTCCCACGATGGCGTTCAAGGCGGAATAGAGCGTCGTGGTTTTGCCGCTCCCGGTGGGCCCGGTGACAAGGATGATCCCGTGCGGCCGGTCCACCAGCGCTTTGAACTGTGAATGAGTTGCCTCGTCCATGCCGATTTCGGGCAACGTAAAAAGCACGTTCGCCTTGTCCAACAACCGCATGACCACCCCTTCCCCATACAACATCGGGATTACGCTGACCCGGACATCGATCTGTCGGCCCCCGATCTGAAACTTGATCCGCCCGTCTTGAGGGACCCGCCTCTCGGCGATGTTGAGGTTGGCCAGAATTTTGATGCGGCTGATGATCGCGGCCTGAAATCGATGGATCTGGGGCGGCACGGACGCCTGCTGCAACACCCCATCGATGCGGTAGCGGATGGAGAGCTGGGTCTCGTAAGGCTCGATGTGGATGTCGCTCGCACGTTCGCTCACCGCTTCGAGGATAATCTCGTTGACCAGCTTGATCACGCTGGCTTCCTGCGCCATCTCAAGAAGGTCGTCGCTCGCCTCAGGCCCGCTCCTGAGCTCCGTGTCGTCCCCCACCAGCTCGTCCAATGTATCTCCCCCCAGGCCATATTGCGTCTTGATCACCTTCTCGATGTCTGCCCGCGTCGCCAGAACTGGATCGATCTCAAGCCCCGTCATCAACCGGATGTCGTCAAAGGCGTAAAGATCAAACGGGTCGCACGTAGCCACCCTGAGCACCTTGTCCACTCTGGAAATAGGAACCAATCGCTTGCGGTAAACCACCTTGGCCGGCAATGACCGAAGGACTTCCGAGTCGATGATGATGTCCTCAAGGTCCGCAATGGGCAGGTCTAATTGTTCGGACATCGCGGTGAGCACCTGGCGCTCGGTCAAGAGTCCGAGTTGCACAATCGCTAGGTCGATCCGAAGCCCCTCCGCCTTATGAAGCGCCAGGGCCTCATCAAGTTGCGCGGAGCTCATGAGGCCTTTCGCCACCAAAATCTCTGTGAAAGTCATAGCTTACTTTTTCGAAGGAGGTTCGGCGGGCTTTGGCAACACACTCAGCCAAAGATGAGCCGTCTCCGGAACCACGAGCTCCAAGAAACCTCCGGGCACACCGTTGTTGACGCTGGTGCTGATCAGTTCATCGGTGACCTTGACCTCCGGCCCGGAGGGTGGCCTTAACACCAAACCAAATGGGCCGTTCCACAAGGCGGCGCCCTCAGGCGCTGTCAACCGCACCACCGCTTCAGTCGCCTTCTCCCCAACCTCCACCGGAACAGCCCCAACCCATTCAGGCAGTCCCGCCGCGTGCAAAGTGTACCGGGATTCAAACCCGTTCTTCCGTTCGAGGTGGATCTTGACCTCGTTGGTCTTCCCCGCAATCAGCGAGAAAACGTTGTCCGCGACGGTCGCTTTGACTGAGGGCTTCGGCGTCCCGACCGAAAGGTGATAAAGAAACTCACCCCCCCCACGATGGATCAAACTCCCCAAAACCAGCGTGTAATCCCCATCCGCCGGAGCCGTCCAGTCGATCCGCGGATCCCCCCACCCGGCCGCGTCGTCGTCCCTTGCGAGCTCTTTTCCTTGCCTATCCGCAATCATGAGCCATGCGTCCAAAGGAAATCCAAACCATCCGGAGCGTGCCACAAATTCGATCCTGACCCCCTTCTTGGCGGTGAATCGATAACGATCTTCTTCCCCCGAAACCAGAATGCAACCCGTGACCCCCGACGGAATCGAAATTTCTCGCACGCCCGCCGCATCGATTTTTAAGGCTTCTTCAAGAAACTGAGGGTCTTCGCTCAGGCCGACGCGGACGGGCGAGAGAAAAGCGTTTGAGGCAACCCCACATTCTCCAGCTCCATTCAGAGTGTTGGGAGCTTGAAAGTCGATGGGGATCGACGCCGCGCCACCCGGGAAGTTCCAACCCACCACTCGGATCTCACGGCGCTCGCCCACGCGAACTGCCAGGGGGAGCGTGTGGCTGCCAAAGGGCCCGGCAGTGAGGGCCAATCGGTAAACGTAGGCCGCCCCGCCCGCAAAGTTGACCGATGCCGTCGCAGGATGGGGAAAGGCGATGACCTGCACTGTATACTTGCCGGGCGAAGCCACCTTCCACACGAGGAACGGATCGAGTACCCGCGCATCATGGTTGAAAGCCACCTGCCGCCCCGCAGCGTCTAACAGTCGCAGGAGACCGTCCATGGGGGATGCGAGTCGGTAGGCTTCCAGTGAGGCCACGAGCCACTGCCCGGATTCCAGCGTCACGGAGTAGGAGTCCACGTCTCCGTTTTTTTCAAGCCTCCCGTTGAGGATCACCGGCAGGGTTGGCACTGACCGGGCATGAGCCCACTCGTCGTTCGGTTCGCTCTCAAGAATCTCATGGCCAACGCTCACCACAAAAAATTTGAGATCCGTCGCTCCATCCTTGTTGAAAAACCGAACCAACCGGGGCCCCAAAGCGGCGTCATTGGCAATCTCCACGGAGAATTTGCCTGCTTCCTTTTCAGGCCTCAGCGTGATCCCAGGGGCATCAATCCAGACTTCCACTGGCCAGGGGTCGAATTTGCCCACCGCCATCAGGCTGTTCGTGGTCCCACGAACGCCACCAGCCGGGAACAATTGCTCAAGCTTGGGAGTTTCACCGACCATCCGGCAATGGAGTATCAGGCAGCTGATACCCATCAACCAGCCCGCATTGCTTTCCATGAACCAAAACCTCAAACGAACAGCTCCTTGATGAGTCGGCCCCCGTTCACCAACGGCACGGGCCGCCCCGTGTTGGTATGCAACACCTGAGCATGGTCGATCCCCATCTTGGCGTAAAGCGACGCCGCGAAGTCCTCGGGCTTATACACATTATCCGAAGCGTGATAACCTTTGACATCCGTCGCGCCCACGACCTGCCCGCCAGGAATGCCCGCGCCCGCCATGAGCACCGACATCGCGTGAGGCCAATGATCCCGACCTCCGTCTTTGTTCACCTTTGGAGTTCGCCCAAACTCACCCAGGGCAATCACCATCGTGTTCTCAAGCAAGCCGCGCTCCTCCAGATCCTCAATCAAGGCGGCCAGGCCCTGGTCGAATTTGGTCATGAAGTCCCCTTTCAACGTTTTGAAAATGTTCGTGTGATGGTCCCAGCCGCCGTAATAAACCGTCACGAAGGACACACCCACCTCCACCAAACGCCTCGCCAGCAGCATGCGCTGCCCTAGGTCGTTTCGGCCATAGCGATCCCGCGCTTTGGGATCCTCCTGGCTGATGTCAAACGCCGCCTGCGCCTTTGGAGACGAGACAAGATCGATCCCCTGCTGGTAATACTGATCGAACGTCACCGCAGGATCTTCAGCGAGGGCGTCGGTATACCGGCGCATCTGGTCCAGCGACCGGCGCAACTCCTGCCGCTTCATGGACCGGCCCTCGCTGATCTCGGAAGGCAACACCACGTCCCGAACCTGAAAGCCCTTGTCATTGGGATTGCCCCCGATGGCAAACGGCGCATGCTGGCCCCCCAGGAAATTAGCTCCCCCGGACCGCGTCACGCTCGGCATCGAGACATACGAAGGCAACCCTTCACGCCCTCCCCTTGACCAAGAAACCGCCGACCCAAACGAGGGATGGAAGGTGACAAAAGCACCGCAAGCCACCGGCACGGGCGTGGGAGCACCGGTCATCATATAGTGATTCCCACCCCCATGGTTCGGATCCTTGTGCGCGATCGAACGCAGGATCGTGACCTTGTCCGCAACACCCGCCAACTTCGGCGCCACTTCGCTAAAATGGATTCCCGGCACCTTCGTGGGGATCGATTTGAATTCGCCACGGATGTCCGATGGAGCGTCCGGCTTGGGATCGAAGCTTTCGTAGTGGGAAGGGCCTCCATCCAGCCAGACCAGAATGCAATTCACGCCTTTTCCGGCCTTTCTCACCGCTGGAGGACTCGCAGCCCGCAGTTTTAGCAAGTCCGTGAAGCCCAACCCCAACGAGCCGCCGATCCCCAGTTGAAGAAAATCGCGGCGAGTCATGCCTGCGCAGTTGCGTGTGGTTCGGATCATAGGGCGGCTCGATTCTAAATGTCTCCATCTCGGCGAATCATTTCTTATCCTAATCTTAATCTCTCAACAACTCTTTCTGGCTAATGATTAAATACAAATTCCGCCGAGTTGAACAGAGCCCAAAGAATGTCTTCAGTCGCCGTCTGACGCGTGGCCCCCTCAACCTCATAAGCTCGCGTGGCGATCTCCAATTCCCTCGGTTCGGGCAGCCTGCAGAACGTCGCGAGATACAAATCCGCCACGAGCTCCGGTGGAGGCCGCCCACTTTCGACGAGTTTTTTGACGCTTCCATTCGAATCTGTGAATTTTGATTGCAACCCTTTCGAGTTCATCATGTGCAACGACTGCACCACACTCGTGGTACGGTCCCGTTCACAGGGGCAGTCGCTGCTCGAGTTGGGCCTGCTAAACGCATCCAAAAAATGGGATTCGATCTTGTATGTCCAGGCCTCCATCGAGCGAGCGCCTGGAACCATTCCCGCCAACGTCTCGCGAGATGCAGTCACCTGGCTCACGGCGTCGAACAAGACCTCGGCCGGCAACCGACGGCGGTATGATCGCGAAAAGTTCTTGGTGTCGGACAAGTTGGTTTCGTTGGGCGTAGAACTGAGTTGATACAACCGCGACTCCAAAATGGCTTTCACAAGGTGCTTCAGATCGAAATGATGGGCCGCAAAATCATCGGCCAACCCCTGCAGCAACGGATCATTCGAGGCCGGGTTCGAAACCCGAAAATCATCCACGGGCTCCACGATTCCTCTGCCAAAAAAAACCGCCCAAACCCGGTTCACGAGGGCGCGCGAGAAATAAGGGTTTTTAGGACTCGTCATCCAGTCCGCAAGGCTCAGTCGCGGGTCGCGGTCAGCCGGCACGTCCACCGCCGTTGCATCGGGTGATTTCGGCTTCATGACCTCGCCCGTGACGGGGTGCGTGACGCTGCCACCCGGGGCAAAATAAAAATGCTCCGTACCTGCCGAAATGGGTGGTGACAGACCGGAACCTTTTTGCTTCATCGGCCCAAAAAATGCCGCCAATTGATAAAAGTCCTCCTGCCCCCATTTCTCGTTGGGATGATGATGGCACCGGGCGCACTCCAGTCTCACTCCAAGGAACACCTGGCTGAAAAGGGTGGTGAGCTCCGGCGGCTCCCGACGGTCCCGGTAAATCACGTTTGGCCCCACCTGATGGGTGCTTCCTTGGGCCAGCACTATCTCCCGAGCAAACTGATCGAGCGGCTTGTTCTCCCGAAAGCATTCCCGCAGCCACTGGTCCAGCAGGAAGACACTCTTAACCCCGACCCGGTCCGGGTTCGGCCGGAATAAATCCGCCCACTTGTTGGCCCAGTAATCCCCGTATTCAGGCTTCCGCAAAAGCTTCTCCACCCAGCGAGCGCGCTTGTCCACGGAGGTGCTCGCCAAAAATTCCCGAGTCTCTTCCGGGGTCGGGAGGACTCCTGTGGCGTCCAGCGATGATCGTCTCAAAAACTCGGGGTCAGAGCACAGGTCCGATGGCAGAAGCCCCAACCTCCGGAACTGAGCATAGGCCAGCGGGTCCAGAAAGTTTTGAACTGGAAGCGCGGCGTACCGCGATTCGGGATAAAGCCGCTCCGAAGGCACCGTGATGCGGGAAGCATCCACCAAGCCCATGAAACGAGCCACGACAACCCCTTCCCCGTTCACTCCGCCCACCGTCACCTGCCCCCCTTCGTCCACCCTGGCGATGTCCTTGTCGTTGGAATCGAACATGGCCAGATCCGTCACATCTCGCGCCGTCCCATCCGAGTAGCGGGCTCGCACAAGCAACCGTTGCGAGGCTCCCTTGCGATAACGACGTTCCCTTGGAAACACTTCCACCGCGATCAGCCTCGACTCTTTTGGCTGCTCGAATGCCATGCCCTCCCGGATCCATCGCACCAGGAGTTGATATTCCATTGAACCCGCCTTCAGACGCGCCCCGCCCTCGTGTGGAACACCGAGTGTCGGCTTTTTCAGAATCAAGCTCTCCTCCGGGTTCGCCGGAAACACCCGCCGACCGCGACCCTCGCGCACAATCTCTGAATGGTCCGACTTCGGATCGTACGAGAAGACGGAGAGTTTGAATCCATTTTGTCCCTCGGGCTTGGCATGGCATGCGCCCGCGTTGCAGCCCAACCGGCTCAAAACAGGAAGGACATCTTTCACAAAACTCAACGGGGCCGGTCCCGACGATGACTCCACCCTTATCGGAAGCCGGACCTCGACACCGCGCAGCCGCGCCACGGCCACGGTGCTTCCGGGTTTCATCGCGAGCACCCTGTTCGTCGCGTCCATGCGCGCCACGCCGCTGGTTTCAAAGCCCCATCGAACCAGCCCGGTGACATCCACCTCAAATCCATCCGCCAACACCCCGCTCACCACTACTGGCCGGGGGCGGTCTCCTGTAAAAAACTCCAACGCCGAAGGTTCCACCCGCAACCGGACAAGCTTGTCAGCAGGCGGAATGACCGGTTCGGGCCGCGGCTTCACGGAGGAGAGAGGCGTTCTTTCTGTCGAGCGCGCGGCGGTCAGCAAAGTGGCAGAGGCGTCCCGCCTCTGTCCCGGCCTCTCACCCGCACGCACAGAAATCAGCAGCACCGCCATGTAAAGGACGGCCACAAACCGAAAAGAAGATGTATATTCGATGCCCATGACAACGCGTGCTCGGAGGACGCCAAACCGCTCTCCAAAACAATCGCTCATCCTGTTGATACTAAGAGGCATCCTGAGCACGTCAACCCGTGGTTTTATATTTTCTTAGTTCGCCTCCAGCTCAAAAAGCTTCGCGATCAACTTGCCGTCCCGTTTCCACACCTGAATGCAACCATCCTGCCCTCCGGCGCACACCACCTCACCATCCTTCGAAACAGCCATGCATTGAAGCCCCTCCGAGGCTTTGCCAATAGAGCGCTCAGTCCCGGACGAGGAACTTTGCTCCCCGCTATGAGGCTTGTAATCCACATAGCTCAGAACATTCCCGCCCTCCGTTGCCGCAAAGATCATATTCGTCATTCGGACCCAGCGTGCGGCGACGACTCCCGCCTTGGGATCTCCGAGCCCGATCACCTTTTCCCGTGTCTTCACATCCCATATTCGGAGTTGCTTATCCCCACCAGCGCTGACCATCTGGGTCCCTTCTGGATTCAGCGAGACACCATAAACCGCAGCCGAATGCCCTTCGATCCTCCCCGTTTCTCTGCGCTTCGTAAAGTCCCAAATCTTGACAAGCTTGTCAGCGGACGCGGTTGCAAGAACGCGATCGTCCTGGCTCAGCGAAAGATCGAAAATGACATCGTTGTGCGCGTCCCAGGTTTGCAAGAGAGCGCCGGAAGCGACATCCAATACCCGGATCCTGCCCCGCAAACCTGTCGTCCCTTCCGCAGCCAGCAGCCGCGCCCCGTCGCTCGTAAATGTCAAGGCCGTCAACCGATCTGAGAACCCAGCCGACACCTCCGTCCGCTTCACCAACGTCTCGCCTGCGCCCCACAAAACCAGTTTTCGGAAGGCCCCCGAGGCCACCGTTTTCCCGTCCGGGCTGAAGGCCACGGACTGGACGGCATCCTCGTGCGCTTGACCTCCCTCGCGTGCCACGACGTTGGTCGTGGTCACATCATAAAGAATCACACGGTTTCCACGACCTGCCACCAGTTTCTTTCCATCATCGGACAGAGCCATCGCCAACACAGGGTGGTACCCCGGCGGCAATGAGGTCAGCAGAACCGGACGCAGGGGAACGAGATCCCCACTCATCGCGCCTTCAGCCCAGGCCGCTCCTTGTCGCACCCAGGCTCGCAACGCCCGGATGTCCCCAGCTTCAAGCTGCTTGTTTGGCGGCATGTGCGGGTCTGCTTCGCGAGCCAACACTTTGAGAAGTAAACTTGAATCCGGTTTGGTCAGGCTGATGGGTTCGCCACTCTCGCCCCCCTTCATGAGCCGCTCGCGGGTTGAGAAATCTAAGCCTCCCTTGTGCTTCTCCTCATTGTGACAACCAAAACAATTCGTCCTTAGAATCTCCAGTGCGGCGGCGTTGGAAGCGGCCAGGTTCGAACGTGATCCTGACCGAGTGCCATCGCGCGCCCCAGCCAGAACGGATATCGTGCCCATCCCACACACGAGGCCCAAGAACAGAGCGGCCAGCAGCGCCCGCCGTGAAAGAACCGCTTTCTTTGGCGTGCCAGGCAGCCCTGGATCAGGTTCAGTCGCGTTCTGCATCATACAAGAAGTGAGCCTCCTGACGTCGGCTGCTACAAAACGGTTCATGAGGGAGTCCGAAATCACTCCCCACAGACTGACAAAACCAGCAACCCATTCAAATGGTATTCTTCATAGACCGAACAAGGGCTCTTAGAAGTTTTGAGGCCCTCACACCCTGCAACAGTCCATAAGTCGAAATAATTCCACTTCCCCGTGGTACCCAGTTGGCAAATTCGGCAAACCCTGTTAGCCTTGTCACCCATGATGAATCGTCTCCTTCTTGTCCTCCTGGCTGCGGCCTCCGCAGTCTCAATCGGTTGCTCCTCCACAAAAAAGAGCACCCGCGGCAATAGCGCCTACCTTTTCAACGGGAAAAACACCAAAGGCTGGGTCCCCGCAAACGGTGGCTCCTGGTCTGTAGAGGAGGGTGTTCTCGTTGGAAACAATGGCCGCGATTGGTCCACCAATCCAGAGAAATCTGGATCCTGGCTTCGCACTCAGCGTCCTTATGGTGACTTCGTGCTCGAACTCGAATACGCCATCAACGAGGGGGGCAACAGCGGCATTTTCATCCGGTCCGCTCTTGAGAAGAACCCCGCTTTCACAGGATACGAGATTCAGATCTTAGCGGACTTCGGAAAGCCCCCTTCCAAGAGCACCTCAGGCTCTCTTTATGATGTGGTCGGACCGGTGCGCAACATGTCCCGGCCCGCTGGCGAGTGGAACCAGGTCCGTATTCTCGCCAAAGGTGCGAAGGTCCAGGTAAGCTTGAACAACCTGCTGGTCGTGGATACAGAGGCGCCGCGCTCAACAAAGGGGTTCATCGGGTTCCAAAACCACGACGACAAATCCTTGGTCAAGTTTCGTAACGTCCGAATCACCGAACTCTAACATTTTATCTTCGGCGCCGTCCACGCCCCCATGGAGGCGGCTGTCGTGCGACCCCGAGAATACGCCAGTCCCTCCCGTCTCGAACCAAAAAATACACGAACCAATAGCGCTCGCCAAACGGCGGCACCAGCTTCACTTCAATCGAGGCCTCGGACACCCCGTTGTCAACCGCCTCCCCGAAGTCTTGCAATGAGGTGACCGTCAGCTCAGGGTAGACGCCCCAAATCATCCGCTCGAAGTCTTCCAGCGCCACCTGCCTTTGCAAGGAAGGGGCGGCATAGGTGTATGCCTCCATGAACCGTCGTTGTTGAATCGCTTGCAGTTGGGCCAGCACCACATGCTCCAATTCGACTCTCGTCGCATTCTCAGATTCCCTCCATTCCCCCGCGCGCAATTCGGGGGCCTGAGAACGCGAACGATTCATCCTTTCGAACAAAAACAAGACGGCGGCTGCGGCAAACACAAGCAGCGCCACCGCCTTGAGAGCCTCGCGTGCTAGGGTCCAAAACTGCCTCCCAGACCAAAGGTTCATCGCCCCACACAAAACAGACGGTTGTTGGTTCTGATAAAGAGTTGGCTGTGCGACACGGCGATCACGGACCGGATCGTGTCATCCCTCTCATCACCCATCGGAATCACGCGAAGAAGTGCGCCCGTTTCCACGTCCGCCACCGCCACATCACCGGCGAAATTTATCATGAACACTTTGCCATCCACCACGGTCGGAGAAGCCTCGAATTTGGCCCGGCCCGGGAGCTCCAAGGACCATTTCACTTTACCCGATTTTGGCTCTATTCGTGAGAGAGTTTTCCGAACGTCACTCAGGAACACGAAATCACCCCTGTAAAACGCGGGCGTTGGCACGTCTGAGGACACCGCTCCTCGTGGCGTGCTTTTCCAAGCAATGTGGGTGTCATCCAAGACCCCGATGCCACCCGCTTTAACCGCATAAACAGGGTCGGATTTCGGGGCGCATGCGAGAACGATGCCGTCACCGGCCACCGGAGACGGCACTAACCGCCAGTGGGGTATTTTCTGGGGATTCCAAGTCCCCCACCGCCAGAGCTCCCTGCCACTTTCGGGATCATGGCCGGAGACGCAATCGCCTCCCGTGATCAGAAGCTCCTTCCTTCCGCCATGCACAAACGGGACCGGTGTGCTGAAGGCCTCCCTCGACTCGCCAACGGCCTCGCAAGGTCGAAGCACGCGCCACAATGTCTTCCCGGTCGATGGATCCAACGCCAATAGATACGACTCGTTCGGGCCGTCCCTCCTGCCTCGGCCGTTCGCGGGGACGTCCCGCTGCAATACCTGGAGAAACAGCTTCCCGTCGTACAGGACTGGGCTTGTCGAGAACGTCCACTGAAAAGCAAACTCGCCGAAATCCTTCTGGATGTTCCTCGACCATAGTTTGTCCCCCTTAAAATCGAATACTATCAAGTCGCCGTTGCCATAAAAAAAGACCGCTTGCTTCCCATCCGTGGCAGGCGACGGGGATGCGTAGTTGCTTTTGTCGTCCCGACGAAGTCCCTCGGCAACGGGGTGCTTCCAAAGAACCTTGCCGGTCTTTCGATCAACCGCCATCGCCACCAACCCTTGCGCCGTCACGTCGCTCGAAGAAACAAAAATGGTGTCCCCAGAAACCACGGGCGTCGAAGCAGCCGGTCCTGGCAGTTCAACGCTCCAGGCTATGTTCTCGCTCTTCGACCAAGCCGCCGGGACATCTTTCTCGTCCGAGCTCCCGTTGAAGAAGGGCCCTCGCCACTGTGGCCAATCAGCACCCGACGCGGTAGCCGCCAAAAGGCCCGCGACACAAGAGAGAATCAAGGTGTTCATATCAGCTTACTAAACGCCCGGAGCCCGAAAGTCAATCGGTCTGCAAATGCCCAAAGGGGTGCAACTCACGGTTTCCGGGAGGTGTCGTTCGGAGGACAATACCTACCGCACCCACGGATAACACGGATAGCACGGATAAAGTACCCATCTCAGCTCCCATTCCTCATCCGTGTTATCCGTGTCATCCGTGGTGTCACTTCAGCGTGGTTAAGCGGCGGGATACCCGCGTCAGGGGAGGCGACCTCGGATAACGTGAGTTGCACCCTGCCCAAAGTCTTCAAATGAACAAATCCAGAAACCACCGGACCGCACCGGGGTGTGAGATTGAGTTCATTGGCCTTGCCCACAACGGGTTGAAGTGGGTCAAGCGCCGGTCGCGCCCCCACGTCCAACAGCCCATCTCCAGAATGCACCAGGGATCCGCCAGTGGCCGCCCGGGCTTCGGTTTCATTCTTGAGTCGGATCCTCGAGACTCCCACCTTCCCCTCGCTCCGGCATGAAATGCAGTCGATCGCGACCTCTTGCAGGTTAGCGTTCTCGACGACCACAGTGCGCCGTTTTATACCGGCAGCCCAACAAATTCTCGCCATCCCTTGCCCTACTGGATACATTTTTCAACAAAGCAAGCGCATGAGCGGTCACAAACGCATACCCACCGACGGAGGCCAGATTTTCGGCCACAACCCCTTCGAGATCCTATCCAGCTCCGGGCTCTCGACCGCCCCTGAAAGTTCTCCTGATGAGGCTCAGCGGAGCATCGAGGCCGCCCCACCGCCGCGAAAAAATCGCGGCCGCGTCGATATCATCCGCCAGAAAGCCGGCCGAGGCGGCAAGACGGTGACGGTGGTCACAGGCTTTGTCGGTATCGGTCTTCCGGAGAAGGAACAACTGGCCAGAAAGATGCAGCAACTTTGCGGTACCGGCGGGACCGTCAAGGAGGGGCAGATCGAGATCCAGGGCGACAAGCGCACCGAAGTTGCTCGGATCCTCACTGAGGCGAACTTCCGGCCCGTGTTCGCGGGCGGGTAGAGGCTCACAGATAAGAGTTTTGTATTCAGGCTAATCTCATGATCAACTTTTTGATCATCATCCGCCACCGAGTGAGCCGCAAGCCAAGCGCATAACGTGAAAACCGCCCAACACATCCAACTCCTGTCACTGTTCGGCGTGAGCGCCGGTCTAGCGATAAGCCCGACTCTGCTTTGCGGAGCCGATAGTGGTCCCAAGCCACCGGCTTCGGATGCTGACGTGCTACTAAACCTTTTTGAGCAGAAGGGTCTCATCTCGCCACAGGATGTGGAAAAAGCTCGGGCTGAACTGGCCAAACGTGCTGCCAAGGAGCCCGTCTTGGGCTCGGGTGCCAAGCTCGGCTTCGGCGATTGGGTCACCGGCGTCAAGTTCAACGGCGATTTTCGAGGGAGGTTCGAGGGTTTTTACGCGGACAACCCTGCCTCGGTTGACCGTAACCGATTCCAGTACCGGCTGCGCGCGGGCGTGACCTTCGAGTTGAAGGACCAACTCGAAGCGGGCTTTCGATTGGCCACCGAAGGCGACACGGCTGGCAATCCGATCTCGTCGAACCAGATGTTCGATAACAACGCCAGCAAGAAGGGGGTGTCGATCGATCTTGCTTATGGCAAGTGGCATGCGCTGCGGGGCGACGAGTGGTCCCTCTCGTTGGGGATGGGAAAACTGGAAAACCCCATAGCCGTAACCCCGCTGGTGATCGATCCTGACTACACGCCGGAGGGATTCAGCCAGCAACTCGCTTATCGTCCGAACAAGAACCACACCCTGAAACTCAATGCGGGGCAATTCGTGCTGGAGGAACTGGCACCCACCTCACACGACGCCTACCTGTTTGGCGGCCAGGCGCTGTGGGACGCGAAATGGGGGTCGCACTGGCAGACCTCGCTGGGCGCGGCTCTGCTGGGTATCAGCGGCCGCGAGAATCTCAATCACACCACCGGCATCCTCAACATAAACGAGGGCAACACTCACGTCGGGAACATCGCTACCGGCGCCCCGCATTACAACTTCAATCCAATCGTCGTTGACGGCGCTGTCACCTACGTCTTGGATTCATTTCCGGGATATCCAGGCCATTTCCCCATCCGTGTGGCGGGTGAATACCTGAACAATCCCTCGGCACCCAGCGCCAATGAGGGCTACTCGGCCAAGCTGACCTTCGGCAAAGCCGGCAAAAAGGGACAATGGGAAGCGGGCTACGAGTTTCGTGAGCTGCAAGCCGACGCGATCTGGGAGGAACTGTCTGAGTCAGACTTCAGCGCTTTCAACCAGGCTCCACAGTCGGCCGGTGCCAAAGCTGGGTTTGTCGCCGGCACGAACATCCGCGGCCACATCGTCCGGCTGGGTTACTCGCCCTTCGACGCCCTGACGTTCAATGTCTCCTACTGGATCACGGAGAACATCCGCGAAAGTCCAGCGGGCTCCGACAGCGATCTCGGCCGCCTTCAGATGGACGCGATTTGGAAATTCTGACGACCACGGTCTCAGAATCGACGATCCAACCCTGGCTAGTTATGAACCACCACATAAACTGGCCTACGAAGTTTGATACCATGGTCGGCATCGGCTGATTGGGTGCATCTCAAGGAACAGACCTCAGTAAAACCGGTTGAAATCGTGATCTGCGCGCGCAACCCCAATTCCTCCATTTTTCGTAATCCTGCTCCTAACCGTAATCGTAATCCTCGCGTGTTGCCCGTGAAACAGAGGGGTGGATTACGATTACGATTACGATTGGGAGCGGGGAATTGGAGTGGCTCTAGCCTCAGGCTAAACACGGTCGTTTTACTGAGTTCAGAGCCTGAAAATACCGACATGAGAACTGCTGGGGTGCAACTCACGTTATCCGGGGTCGCCTCCCCTGACGCGGGTATCCCGCCGCTTAACCACGCTGAAGTGACCCACGGATAACACGGATGACACGGATGAGGAAAGGGAGCTGAGATGGGTACTTTATCCGTGCTATCCGTGTTATCCGTGGTTAACTCTTCCCATTCTGCGGTAGGTATTGTCCTCCGAACGACACCTCCCGGAAAC
>CAMBEJ010000028.1 GCA_945865375.1 Akkermansia muciniphila
AATTTGAACCACAGAGACACAGAGACACAGAGGGGGAAAAGAGAGGGGGAAAAGTTTGGTTTCATTGTTTGTTCTTCTCTGTGCCTCTGTGCCTCTGTGGTTCAAAATCTGAGAGATAATTCATCGAGATTTAGGATTTAAGAATCTAATCCTCGGGTGTTGCCCTTGAAACAGAGGGGTGG
This sequence comes from Akkermansia muciniphila, assembly GCA_945865375.1. Taxonomy (GTDB): domain Bacteria; phylum Verrucomicrobiota; class Verrucomicrobiia; order Limisphaerales; family F1-80-MAGS106; genus F1-80-MAGS106. The sequence goes on from CAMBEJ010000028.1 coordinate 183, forward strand.
ATTACGATTACGATTACGATTGGGAGCAGGGAATTGGAGTTGCTCGAGCATCAGGCTAAACAGGGTCGTTTTACTGAGTTCAGATCCGTGTTATCCGTGTTATCCGTGGTGCCACTTCACCGTAGTCGAGCGACGGGATGCCCGCGTCAGGGGAGGCGATCCCAGCTAACGTGAGTTGCACCCTCGCGCCCCTGCTCTGTCTTGATTTTTCTTTGATCCTCAAGGCCGTTGCCCCATTCTCCCGCCATGGTCGCGATTCCAGACTGTCTGATCATGGAGCGGGTCAAGCAGGCGCTCGAAGAGGACATCGGTCCTGGTGATGCCACTTCCATCGCCACGGTTCCTGATTCCGTTCTGGCCGCCGCCGATATGGTCGCCCGCCAACCCCTGATCGGCTGTGGACTCGACATCGCGCGTTCGGTATTTCTCCAAACCTGCCCCAATCTTTGCGTGACTGCCACCAGTAAAGATGGCGAATGGGCTTCCTCAGGTGGGATCCTCATGACCCTCCACGGGTCGGCCAGAGCAATCCTCGCAGCAGAGCGCACCGCGCTCAACTTCGTCCAACGCCTCTCCGGTGTCGCCACCAAAACCGCAGAATACTGCCGCGCAATCAAAGGTTTCAAAACTCGGATTCTCGACACCCGGAAAACGACTCCAGGATGGCGCCTTTTCGAGAAATACGCCGCGTCTTGTGGAGGCGCGACCAACCATCGTATGGGTCTTTACGACCAAATTCTTATCAAGGACAATCACCTTGTGGCGCTCCAAAACGAAAAGCCAAACCCCATCGCCGCCGCGGTTCGTAGATCTCGCGCTTGTTTCCCTCACCTCAAGGTCGAGGTGGAAGCCGACTCCCTTTCTGAGGTCCGTCAGGCCGTCGAGGCCGGTGCCGATGTCATCTTGCTCGATAACATGTCCCTGCCTGAGCTTCGTGAAGCGATCGCTATCGTCGCCGGTCGTGCCCTCACTGAAGCGAGCGGAGGCATCCGCCTCGATGCCCTCAGAGCAATCGCTGAAACGGGGGTCGATTTCATTTCCGTAGGCGCTCTCACTCATTCCGCACCCGCCGTGGACATCGGCCTCGATTTCCGCGTCTGATTCTGGAAAATGCACTTTAGAAACCACTCATTCTCGCTAATCATCACTCATGCAACAAAATGTGAAAGAAACAATTCGAGCATCGCCTCACCCCATGGATCGGTGCTAAATCGGCTTAACTCCCTCACCATGAGTGTCAATTAGCGAAGATTAGTGGTTCAAACTTCGTTTTCACATTCAATGACGATCGATTCCGAAATCCTCCGTTCGCTTCGCACGAACAAAGCCGGCTCCGTTTCCGGTGCCGATCTCTCCCAGCGCCTCAACATCAGTCGCGCCGCCATCTGGGCACGGATAGAAGAAATGCGCGCGCTCGGTTACGACATCGAGGCAAGCCCCCACCGAGGCTACACTCTCCTGGACTCCCCAGACCTGTTGCACGCAGACGATCTCCTCTCCCGATTGGATGAATCTCAAATCATCGGACGCGATATTCGTGTTTTCCAAAATACCACCTCCACAAATGACATCGTGGAAAAACTGGCCAGAGACGGCGTCGACGAAGGCGCAGTCGTGTTCGCGGAATCGCAAAGTCTTGGCCGCGGTCGCCGCGGTCGGCAATGGACGTCCCCCGCAGGCAAGGGGCTCTGGTTCTCCGTGCTCCTGCGCCCCAGTTTGACTCCGCAGGCGGTCACGAAGCTGACCATCGCCAGCGCCACCGCTCTCGCCAGAGCCGTTCGGAACGTCACAACCCTCAGTCCAGAAATCAAATGGCCCAATGACCTCCTTATCGCAGGAAAGAAAATATCAGGCGTTCTCACCGAACTCGCGGCGGAACTCGATCATGTAAGACATGTCATTCTTGGGATCGGGATCAACGTGAACATGACCGAATCGGACTTCCCCAAGGCGTTGCGCCCCACCGCGTCCTCACTCCGAATCCAATCCGGCTCACTCATCAACAGGCCTGAGTTCGCCGCCGAAGTCCTGCGTCAACTGGACATCGACTATAAACGGGTCACAAACGGACACTTTCACGAAGTCGTCGAGGAATGGGAAAGTCTTTCATGCACCCTGAACCGCGAAGTGGAAATCCAAGTCGGAGATCGCACCATCATAGGGCGCGCCGAAAGCCTCGATCAAGACGGCGCTCTTCTCGTTCGAAGCCAGCACGGACGACTTGAGCGCGTGATCGGGGGAGACGTTTCCTTGCGCAAAACGCTAGCCAAAGATATTTGAAATTTGAACCACGGACTCGGACATGGGGATTAACCACGGAAGGAGGACCGAAATGGAACCGACGGGGGCAATCCAACGAACACAAAGCGGAATTATTCGGTCTCTTTTCGGTGTTGCTTCCGTGGTTCCAATTCTGAGAGATAAATCATCGATGATTTGCTGAGCAAGAATCTATCATATCAACCCTTTAACGTACCAACCAGCCCGATTCATGATTCTCCTGTTAGACGTCGGTAACACCCACACACACCTCGGCCTCGCGAACTCGAAACGGTTGCTGCGCCATCGCGACATCCTCACCTCCAACTGGTCTCGCGGGCTCGCCCAAAAACAAAGCGCTGACTTCGTCAGATCACACTCGATAACCTCCGTCGCCTGGTGCAGTGTCGTCCCTTCGGCGACTCGCCTGATCTCCCGTTGGGTCGCTCAATCCATGGGGATCAAAGGGATCGAGCTCACATTCCGTAATCTTGTAGGTGTGGGAGTGCGCTACGCCCGGCCCGAGACAATTGGTGCCGACCGCCTCGCAAATGCCGTCGCCGTGAAGCGCCGCTTAGGTGCCCCGGCACTGGTCGTGGATTTTGGCACAGCTGTCACCTTTGACGTCGTTGACTCAGCCGGTGACTACATAGGAGGGATCATTGCGCCGGGTCTTTCATGCATGACAGATTATCTCCACGAAAAAACCGCCCTCCTTCCTCGAATAAAAATCCGCGAACCCAGAAGCGTCATCGGCCGGAGCACTCACGAAGCCATGTTGGCAGGGGCCGTTCATGGATACCGTGGCCTCATCAAGGAGCTGATCGATCAAATCCGAAAGGAGTTGGGTGTCCAGTTCCTTCCCGTCGTGGCCACTGGCGGTTACGCAAAGCTCATGGCTGCGAAACTCCCCGAGATCACGCTCGTCGAACCGCTCCTTACTCTCGAAGGGTTGCGACTGGTCGCCCAAGCACAGTTTGACACCCCAAACACCCTCTGATAACGTCCGCCCCAATATTTCGCGGACCATGAGCTCGTTCTTGAACCAACAAGTGCTCGTCCTGAACAGACTCTGGCAGGCGGTCAACGTCTGTTCCGTGCGCAGGGCTCTCACTCTCCTATTCGAAGGCCATGCCCAAGCCGTCGTCGGCGCAGAGGATGGCTCTTTCCAAACTTACAACTTCAAAACATGGACAGATCTGTCGCAGTCTGATCCCACCTCCGAATGCATCCACTCGATTTCACTCAGGATGCGCGTCCCCAGGGTTATCCTCCTTCTCATATTCGATCGGATGCCCAAGAAAGAAGTGAAGTTCACTCGCCATAACATTTTTGAACGCGACCACAATACCTGCCAATACTGTGGCGTGCTCTTCGATCGAAGCGGGCTCAACCTAGACCACGTCATCCCACGCGATCATGGAGGGCCGACGACATGGGAAAATATAGTCTGCTCCTGCATTCGTTGTAACACGCGCAAGGCAAATCGCACGCCCAGAGAAGCCGGCATGTTGCTCGTCCGCAAACCTAAACGCCCAAAGTGGCGCCCGTTTATCCAGATCAACCTCGGCGTTCATTGCCACGACAGTTGGAAACACTTCGTGGATCTCGCTTATTGGAATGTGGAGTTGGGCGAAGAAGCGGGCTGATCTGTCCATCCCTCTTTCTGAACTCCGCAAGTTCTTTCCGTTGCGTTCTCTGCGTTCTTTGCGGTTAATTCAATGGCTCTTTCCAGGTTGACTCACCGTTTTCGAAGCGTTGATCAACTCCCAGAACTTAGGGTTCTCCTGAAGGATCTCGTCCTCCAGCATGGGCAGGCTCGATCTGAACAAGAAGTCGCGAAGCGTGTTCTTGCTCAGAATTCGATGCACCACCAAACCCAGGGCATGTCGTTCGAAGTAAACCCTGTATTCTCCTATCCTAAACCGATGCAACACCAGGCCATTCCGCTCCATCTTGCCGAATTTCTCCAGATCTGTTTCAAGCACTTCCTGGGGCAGTCCACGAAATTCTCCAAGAATATAAAGCTGCAACTCCTTTGGCATCTTGGCCAATTCACCGGCGCTAATCGGATTAAAGATAATTTGGAAAATTCTCACGAAACAATCGATGATCCCACAACACGATGAAGAAGGAATGGTAGCGCGTACGGGAATCGCACCCGTCTTTCAGCCTTGAGAGGGCCGCGTCCTAACTGATAGACGAACGCGCCAATAACCGAATTCCGCAAGCGAGATAAGACAATCAGACCCGTGAGTCAATTCAAATTGACAAAAAAAAGCCGCCCTTTCGGGCGGCTTAATGAGAACACACCAACTTACATTATTTCCGGCGGCGGAGGAACAACGCACCCGCACCGATAAGGCCGAGAGCGACAGTGGACGGCTCCGGAATATTTGCAGGACCTGCACCAGCCAAGCTGAAACCAGCCAGACCCGCCAAATCAACGGGAACAGCAGGAGGACTGCCACCACCACCCAACACGACGGACAGGACAGCGGAACTGCCACGAGTCGTGGCGGCGTCATAGTTAGCCCCAGTAGAAGCATCCCAAGCGCGCATCGCGACACTTGCCGCAGCCCCACCAGCCAAACCCGTGGTCACAGTGCTTGCCGAGACAAACCCTGCAGCGGCACCAGTCCGGAAGGGAACCGGAGATCCGACAGCAGCCAGACTGCTCGCGCTAGCCCCGACATAAAGCTGCGCCATAAACCCAGCACCATCCAAAGGTGCACCACTGACACCGAGAACCTTCGCATCTGCACCGTTCGCAGCAAACGCACCGCGATTCGCAAAATTAATGGTCCCTTGAGCTTGAGCGGCGATTGTAGCAACGACAACCGCAGCGATTCCTATTAGTTTTTTCATATCTTATATTTTATTTATGTGTTCCTCGCTTGTTTGTTTAGTTATTAACCGAGAACGTCCTCGCCCAGACAGCCGCCTTGGCCGCTTTCACGAAGAACGCTTCACCAACCTTGGGGGTCGGCGTCCCACCAGACCATTCACCCAAGTCCAGAGTATGTCCCTTATAGCCATTGGAGGCATTGTCGAATTGATACACGGTATCGCCGTCGGCAGCTGGGAACTTCAGATCCGTATCCAACTTGCCAGACTGCGGAACCTGGGAGCTCATAATAGAGAACCCCGCAGCAATTGGGTTGGAAAGGGCACCCTGCATGACTTCACCAACGAAGGTGATCTTCGCCGCTGAAGGACTCTTAATGAATGCACCACCACCGGGAGCAAGAACCGCATTGGGAGAGTTCCACTCGCCCAAGTCCAGCGTGTTAACCGAGAAACCCGCTGCGCTGAATTGATAGACGACAGTGCCGTCGGGAACCCCCGCAAGCAACTTCGCAATGGTGTTGTTACCCGCACCGGCATCCAGAGGATTCGCGATCATCGAAAAACCCTTGGGCACGTCAACATTGACGTATCCAACAGCATTGACCGAGAAAACGGACTGGGCCAGTGAGGTGGCCACACCCGCCGCGCCTAATGCGGCCGTAAGTAATAGTGTTTTTGTTCTCATTTATTGTTAGTGTTGTTCCGTGTGTGCGCCGAATCTTTCAAAAATCAGACAAACTGTCAATAGATTTTTAAACTTCACTTGGGGCCAGCGCTCCCCAGGGAAGCTGCCCCACGATTTGCCAAACAAACGCTTGGATCGATGGAGCTTTGAACACACACCCAATCTAGGCCCTTTCCGCCTGTTGCACAACTACTTTTAACGTGCCGGAACGAGGTCGCGCCGCAACTCCCACAGCCGCAACCGCATCCTCCAGCGTGAACCGATGGCTGACCAATCCCCTGACATCCAATTTTCGAGAAAATACCAGGTCCGCAACTTCCTCTTGAAGGGTGATATCCGCTGAATAACTGCCCATTACGTCTTTCTCCGCCACACAGATCTCACCGAGGTCGACATCCCGCATCGCTCCTTTTTTCGTGTGCGCAAATAAAAGTATCTTGCCTCCTCCTCGTAATCTATCCATCCCCAAACAGACCAAGTCATCCACCGGAACCGCCACCACCACTGCGTCAAAGCCACCCCCAGCACTGCGCCTCAACCGCTCCCCAAAATCAGCCTCGTCGGCAAGGTAAACCTCAGTCGCTCCATAGTTCTGAGACAATTCCAATCGCTCACCAATCAAATCCGATGCGACCACGGAAACGCCTTCCAAAGTCAGAATCCGTGTGAACAGCAACCCCACAGGCCCCTGCCCCGCAACCCAAACTCGGTCCCCTCGAAGCAATCCAAGCCTCCGAACTCCCTTGAGCACTGTGTTCACAGGCTCCAGCAGAGCTCCTTCCTCCAATAAGTTCCCCGCAGGAATCGGCACAATGCCCGGAAACACAAATGGCAGCACCCGTACATACTCGGCAAAACCCCCGCCCGCAGGCTCGAAACCCGCGGTCACCCCCGTCTTCCGATAGACCGGGCACTGCGAAAACGCTTTATGTCGGCAGGCATGACACTCTAGGCAGGGAACGTGATGATGCAAAGCAACCCGGTCCCCGTCCGAAAACCCTTTCACCCGCGAACCCACGCGGATAATCACTCCGGCGGTCTCATGTCCAAAAATCCGGGGAGGTGGCACGGTCGCATGTTGGATTTTTTTGATGTCCGTCGGGCACACACCGCAAACCCCGACCCGCACCAGCAGTTCCTCATCGGAAATGTCCGGCACGGGGACTGTTTCAATTCGAAGATCGTTCGCGCCCCGATATACCAAAGCGCGCATCTGGGTTGGAATGGCCTGTTCCATGCACTCTAAAATGCTTCTCTGCCCCCCCCGCTGGCGAGACTAAACCCGTTTTAGCTTATGAAACCCGTGAACCAGCTCTCGGCGGGAACCCGAAACGCCCATTGTCGCCCCCGCCATTCAAAAGAAAGCTCTCCGGCGTGAAGCGCGTGGTACGGCAGAATCAACCGACGCCAGTCTTCCTGTTTCATGCGGCCCATCACAAAGTCCAGGTAGAGTTGCTCGTCAACCCCATACAGCTTGTCCCCCACGATGGGAAATCCCACGCTCGCCAGGTGGATACGAATCTGATGCTTCCGCCCCGACTTCGGATCGAGTGACAGCAGCGAAAATGCCGCGCCCTCAGCGGCTCGGGTCCAGCACTCCCGCTCAAATCCAAGCACGGCCTCTTCTCCAAGTCCCACAGCGATGCTCAAAATCGCGGCATGAACCTCAGAAAGCGCCTCCTTCGAAGCGGTCCAGGTCGACAAAACCTTGTAGCGCGTCTCCGATGGAGCCCCATCGTCCCGCACCTTGTCCTTGATCGCCACGGGGCTCGCTTCATCCTTCCCCAAAGCGCTGCGGATGACACCCTCGGCGCTCTCCATCATTCCGTGAACGATCGCCACGTACCCTTTGCGAACGGCGCGGCGTTCGAACAATCTCCCAAGTTCACCCGCCACCTCCCGTGATTTTGCAACCATCACCAAACCGCTGGTCTCCCTGTCGATCCGATTCACCATGTGGACCGCCGTGCCCTCTCCGAGATAAGCCCGCGCGCGACCGATGAGACTGGACATCGCATCCCCTTTGCTGGGATGGCAGACCAATCCAGCGGGCTTGTTGACCACCAGGAGCGATTCATCCTCATGGACGATGTTCAACAAGGTTCAAGATCCCCCGCGCAAGCCTCCTTGACACGATCCAGGATGACTTCGGCAATCAGCGGGTCGTCCCCGATACTCGCGCTGTACCAAACCATTTTATTCCGCCTTTCGCTGGGGTTGCGCCATGTGGGTTGTCCCAGCTTTAACCGTTCCCGCACGGTGTGTTCGGATTCCCCGAGCATCCTGGGAATGTCCTCGTGAGAATGAAGTCCATCGCTGATGAAAAACGGAACCATGACCACGTGGCGTGTGCGAGCCATCTCGTAACATCGTTCGATCCGGGGTTCCTCTTCCATAAAAACAGCGAACACCTCCGCATAAATCCCCAGGCGACCGATCAGCTCCACCTGGCGCTCGATGGCCTTCCGAGAGTTCTCATTGTTCCCCGTGCCGTGTCCGGCGATGAAGAGGGTGGTTTCCGAGGGTTTTGGAGCTCGCGGAAAGGGGTGCTTCGCGACCACCTCGCGGGCGCGGGACAGGATGACCTCAGTCATGCTCGCGTGCGTGCCCACGGGGCCGCAGTAATAAACGCGACGCCCTCCCACCCTCTGCACGCGAGCAAAGCTCTCCGCGCCGGGCCGGCACAATCCGAGCTCCCGAGGGATAACCTGCTCCGTAAAATAGCCTTCGCTGATGAACAGAGGCACCACAAACACGCGGTTTGTCGCCACCCCCCTCATCACCCCGCAGACCGACGGCTCCAACTTCCAGAAACACTCGAGAACCTGGCCGAAAATCCGACGCCGCCTCAGCTCATCGCCGTGCTGATACGTTGGCGCGCTCGACTCCGCGTTCAAGGTGGAGCCATGCCCTGCCAGAATCAGGGTGGAGTCTAAAAAATCGTGTCGCTGCAAGGCGTGATGCTTGTCGCTTGTTTGTAGCCGCTGGCGCTAACCCGTAGCCCCCGCTTCGCCTTCATACCCCTCCATCAACGCCCGCATCTCTTTCACAGCCTGGCCCAGACCTACAAACACGGCCCGGCTGATGAGGCTATGGCCGATGTTGAGTTCCTCAAGATGCGGCACCCGGTGGAGCATGAGCAAATTCTCATAATTCAAACCGTGCCCCGCGTTCACGCGCAGCCCCAAGGATCGCGCCAGCCGGGCACCGATCACCAGCCGGTCCAATTCCTTTCCTCCACGTGCAGGATCATGGAACTCCTCGGCAAACGCCCCTGTGTGCAACTCGACAAACTGAGCCCCCACCTGGGCGGACGCCTCGATCTGTTGCACGTCCGGAGCGATAAAAAGGCTCACTTCGATGCCGCCCTCGTTGAGCCGCCGGATTGTGCTCCGCAACGCTTCCATGTGAGATGCCACATCCAATCCGCCCTCGGTGGTCACTTCCTCGCGCCGCTCCGGCACCAGACACACCACATCCGGCTTGAGGCGCAGCGCCATCTCGACGATCTCCGGCACGTTCGCGATCTCCAGGTTAAACCGAACCTTCAGCGAGGCCCGCAGCGCCTCCACGTCCCGGTCAACGATGTGCCGACGGTCCTCCCTCAGATGCGCCGTGATGCCGTGAGCCCCCGCTTCCACACACACTCGTGCGGCCTCGATGGGGTCGGGCTCGCCGGCACCGCGTCCCCGGTACCGCGCCTCCCGGAGGGTGGCTACGTGGTCGATGTTGACGCCGAGTTTAAGCATGCAAGCGGTGAGTCACAAACACCCTACTGAGGTGCCGGCGGAACCGGGAGTGTCGGGACGGGCCCCCCGGGCACCGGAAGGTCCTGGGTCGAAGATCCAGGAGCGGGACCCTTTTTGGCTCGCTTGGCCGAGGGGGATGGCGTGGGGAATCCTAGCGGCTGAAACGGCATTCGTAACCCCGCAAACGGAAACGACGGCTCATCGAACCACTGCGCAAACAGGTTCAGTTCCACCCCCGTCAACCCTATGTGGGAGCGGCGATTCAAATGGAACTCTTTCGGAGAAACCTGAATAATCTCTGTAACCGTGTTTCCCAAAAGCGGAGCTACTGCGGCAAGCCAAGCCCTCGACGGCCCGCCCAGACCAAGCTGGGGCCGCGTGGAGAGCAACGAAGCGTATTGGAACATTTGAGCCCATTGCCCCAGCCGGGTCTCCGTGATCTCCCAATCGTAATAAACCAGGTTGGTCCGGCCCGCCACCTGCCCCAAAAGCTCGGTCGGTGCCGGATTGGTCGGCTGCGTGGTGAGAGGGAAAAAACCGCCGTGCAGGAACTGCGCTTCTCCATCCACGAAAGGCTCCAGGTACGGGACAAAAGCTGGAAGTCCGCGCCACACAATCGAGGGGCGGTTGGGATTCCAGATCAGGCCCCCGGCGCCCTTTCCGTCGAGCCGCGCGTTGGCGCTGGAAACGAGGGCGGAGCTGAGGCTCAAGAGGGCGTTGGTCGCATCAGAAACGGGCGTGGCTGCAAGGGTCATGAAAGGCATGTCCTCTCGCGCCCATACAAAAAGCTGACTCGACACCTCTGGCAGCGTCACATTGGTGGATGGAAACAAAACGTGAGCCCACGTGTCAAAGCCCTGGCTCGCCGTGAAACTCACCAGCGGATCATGCACCGCGTTTGTCGGAATCCTCCAAGTTTCCAATCGAAGCTTGGGCTCCTCGCGAAAAACAAAGGAGCCGGTTGTTGTCATGCGCCCATTGTGGCCCGAGATCGCGAGCGATATCTTCGAAAGCGGGGCTCCCATGATCAAGTTCTTTTCCCCCTTCAGCATCTCCATATCCAGCTCGGACCGAACCCAATAATCAGCCGCGCTGGGCAGGGGTCGGCCCGTGGATAGGGTGGCGGAAACCACCTCCGCAAACCCCGGGAGCGCCTCGGCTCCAACACCGCAAAGAAACCAGTTGCCCACCGACGCCACGCGGACTGTGCGATTCGAAAGGACCACCTCAAAACCATTCGACCCAGGGGCGGTGTGATTGTGGACGACGTTCGAATCGGAGCCCATCGAAGCCAGCATCTGCCAGGCGTTCGTCCGCCAGACCGGAAGCTTTTCGGAATCCAACAGGACGGCGCAGGTCCACTCGGAATGACCTCCTTGCGGTCTCCGAAGGGTCAACCAAAATTCGTGGCCGATCAAATCCTGAACCAACGGACTGACTCGCTCCTTCGATTCTTCGATCTGGGCCGGCGCCGCGACAAAACCCGCCATGACAGCAGTGATCTTACCCACCACATTCGTGCCGAGCACGGCGGTCTCGGGCAGCTCCAGAAAGGAGCGCAGTGTGGCCGCATTGGTCTCGGCCAAGATCTGCCGTGAGCCCGCAAAATGCACGGAAAACAACGTGTCCCACCGCGGCTTTGCGACGACTTTCGGCGGTTCAGGGGACACCGCCTGCCGACAACCGCTGCCCCAGAGCAACGCGGCGCCGAGCAGCGCAAAGACAGCCAATCGGCCCATTCTTGTGGGCGGCCGTCCCCGACGACCGCTCGCGCCAAACACCCGGAATCTTGAACAACTCATCACGCAACAGATTGTCTGACAAATTGGCCCTGACTTGGCAATGCCTTTCATGAAGAAAGCTGAAAAGGGATGGAGCAAGGAAAATTGTGGAGAGCTGAAGTTGAAGGGAAACCCGTCATACGAGTCCCTGACAACCACGCTTCCCAAAGCTCTCTGGAATAGGGCAGAGCAGTCTCCGCTCTGCCCGGGACCTGAGCGTTGAGCGTTGAGCGTTGAACGTTTCTTTGCCCTGACAGCCGCAGACAAAAAGATCCTCCCGTTTGCTGGCTAGCCTGGTATTGCAGATGCATGGCCTGAAGCACGGCGAAATCCCGTGGCTCTCGCTCGCTAATACGGCTTTTGATGTTGACGAGGTGGCTCATGGTTCTGTTGGGTTGCTGGGGAACGTTCAACGCTCAACGTTCACTCTCCACTTTCCACTTTCCACCTCCCACTCTTACTGGCAGGATATCAACCATCATGAACTCAAAGACCAAACGATCGCGGATCACTCAAAAAGTGGTCTGTTGGATCGGGATTTTGGCAGCCATCACACTGACCGCCGAGCCGTCAACTCCGGAGTCACGTCGTCAGGATCGTTATAATCTACTGAGCTACGCGGGCTCTGCCGGGGATGTTCGCACAGTGTTTTCGGAGAGCGACTGGCAGAAACGCCGAAACCAGATCCTGACGTCGATGCAGCAGGTGATGGGGCCCTTGCCCGGCAAGGAAAAGTGGTGCGCGCTCGACCCTCGGCTAGATGAAGAAGTGGATTGCGGCACCTATGTGCGACATCTCCTCTCTTACGCCTCGGAGCCGGGATCGCGCGTGCCCGCCTACCTGCTGATCCCGAAAAAAGCTCTGAAAGGTGGCAGAGCGGTTCCGGGAATCCTGTGTCTTCACCCGACCAGTTCCCTCGGCCACAAAGTGGTGGTGGGTTTGGGAAAGAGCACGAATGACAGCTATGGCGTGGAACTGGTTGAAAGAGGGTTCGTCTGTCTCGCACCCGCCTATCCACTCCTCGCAAACTACGCGCCGGACTGGCGCCGACTGGGCTACGAAAGCGCCACCATGAAAGCCATCTGGGATAACATCCGCGGATTGGATCTCCTGGAATCCCTGCCCATTGTCAAACGCGGGCGCTTCGCCGCCATCGGCCACTCCTTGGGAGGTCACAACAGCGTTTTCACCGCCGCCTTCGATCCGCGAATCCGGGTGGTGGTCAGCAGTTGCGGGCTGGATTCGTTCCTCGATTATATGGATGGCAACGTGAAAGGCTGGACCGGCGACCGCTACATGCCTCGATTGTCAGCGTATGCGCTTCGGGAAATCCCGTTCGATTTCCACGAAATCATCGCGTCCCTGGCCCCACGCCCCTGTCTCATCAGCGCCCCTCTGGGCGACACCAACTTCAAGTGGGAGAGCGTGGACCGGGTCGCCGGCGCCGCAAGGCAGATCTACGGGCTCTACGGTCGCCCTCAGAATCTGATCGTCGAACACCCTTCGTGCGGACATGAGTTCCCCAAGAACATGCGCGAGACCGCCTACAACTTCATTGAAAAAAACCTCTGAAGCAGTAGATGGACGACACTCAGATTGAATTCTTGATTGGCGAAGACCGGGTCGCTTGAGCAGTTCGATTAGAGTGAAAGCGGTCCACGGATTTCGATTCTGGCGGCAGTCTATGTGCCGTTTGGATCGGTCTCCAGCGACCGCCTTCAGCCGAGCCACTGACTGATCGCCTCTACCAACGCAGCGGACGGTCCTGGCTAGGCAGGAGGCGGACACGTTGACCTTTGCTTACCGCAATGCCAAAACCCGGTTATCATCATATAGTCAAGAACTGATGGCATTTCAAGGGGTGGCCGACGCAAGCCTTCACAGGATGCACCACCACGGCCTCAAATACATCCGGCTGACCTACACCGACAGGCTGGAGTATCACGTTGTCTTTCCCAACTCCTTCCAGGTTGCTCCCAGGGTAAACAGGCCTCGAACCAGCAGGTCCAGGGAAACGGATGGATCGCCAGCTTCCATGCGAGCCAGCCGGCTTTGGCTGGTCTTGAGGAGTGAGGCTGCCTTGGTTTGAGTCAGATGGCGTTCCTCTCGCAGTTCTCGCAGCCGTCGGCTCAACGCCAATTTGGCTTCGATGTATTGCGCGTCCGCGTCGGAAAGATTCAGAAACTCCTTCACGGTGGTTTCCTTCCAGCCTGCCGCTTCCAAGCGTCGTTTCTTTTCCAGTTTCATATTCATTCTCCAGCGGCCTGACCGTAAAGCCGCAGTCTGCGTTGGCACTCGGCGATGTGCCGGTGCGGTGTGGCGCGCGTCTTCTTCTCGAACACCTCGACCACGACGATTGCATCGTCGTCAATCCGGTAGATTACGCGCCACGTTTTGTTCGCGTCGTTGATCCGCAGTTCGTGGCAGCGTGGGCCAATGTCCGGCATCGGGCGCGAGTGCGGCAGAGCCAGGTTATCCCCCTGCTGCAGCCGGCGAAGCAGAAAGCCCGTCTCCCGGCGTGCCGCCTCGGACATCGGCGGCGTCTTGATTTCTCCGCGGAGCACCATCAAGCTCTTGCCGTTTATTGCGGCGACGCTATGTCAGAACAGGTATGGCGTCAATTCTGTTCCTCCACTACCCGCCAAAACAGACGTCCTTGCCCTTCCCGAACGTCTGTGCAAAAATGAATGCCTCATGAATATCGAACTGATCCGCGAAAGGGTTCACAGCAGCGTGCAACCATTCCTGCTGCGCCTCTCCGATGGTCGCGCCATCAAGGTGCCGCACCCGGATTTCATCGCTGTCGGAAAGAAATCGGTGATCGTGGTTGGCAACCATGATCTGCCAAGCTCCTTCGACCCGCTGCATGTCGTCTCAATCGAGGAGATCCCTTCGCGAAAAGGCAAAAAGAACGCAAAAGAAGGCTGAGAACCCGAAGGCTTTGGAGAAGGGCTTTGCGACAAAATGACTAAGTTCCTCCAACCCTTCCGGTCCATCCCAACTCCGAAACTTTAAGACCTCAGAATTTGGGGGGTAAAACGAGGAAAACAATGGCGAGTTGGATTCCCTCGAAATGCCCCCTCTCCCTGGTTCTCCCGCCAATTGGGAGCCAGGGAAACAAATTTCCGCGTCGATTTTGAAGGATTCGGGTTGCGCACTCATTTCCCTGATTTACCCGCGTCATGCTGAGGTCTGAGGGCTATGTCGGGAGGTCTGGATTTCACCTTTAAAAAGCAAATTCCTATCCTTTAAGAGGGAGTTCAGGACGCCTCAAGGCGAATCCACCTTGTGGCCGAGTTCGCGCAACCGCTGGAGCTTGTAGAGGAGCGCTCGGCGGCTCAAGCCGAGGGCCTTGGCTGTTTCCGTTCGGTTGAACTCGTGCTTGACCAATGCCTGACAGATGGCGTGACGTTCCATTTCCTCAAGGCGCTCAGGATCCGCCGCAGGGATCTCGCTGCTCGCGGGAGGACGCACGCCTCCTTCGCGCACCTTGTTCGGGAGATGCTCCGGCAAGATCATCTCGCCCCTGAACAACAAGGCGGCACGCTCCATGGCATTGCGCAGCTCCCGCACGTTTCCGGGCCACGGGTAGATCTCAAGGCACTCCGTCACAGATGAGGAAAACCGAGCCCGCCCTTTTGTGAATTCAGCGATGAAATGCCGCGCGAGCGGCAGGATGTCCTCGGTGCGCTCGCGAAGGGGTGGAATGTTCAATTCCACCACGTTCAACCGGTAAAACAGATCCTCGCGAAAACGCCCGCTCTTCACCTCTTGCTCCAGGTTGCGGTTTGTTGCCGCAAGAATGCGCGCGTTCACCTTGATCTCTGAGTTCGAGCCCACCCGCTGAAATCGACCGTCCTGGGTCACGCGCAACAGCTTCGCCTGAAGTTGAGGCGACATCTCCGCGATTTCATCGAGAAAAATGGTGCCTCCATGGGCGAGCTCGAACCGCCCGATGCGCTGGGCCACGGCGCCTGTGAACGCGCCCTTTTGATGTCCAAACAATTCGCTTTCGAGCAGGTTCTCCGGGATAGCGGCGCAGTTCACCTTCACCAGGGGACCGGCAGCTCGCGGACTCCACCCGTGCAACACGTCCGCCAACACTTCCTTTCCCACGCCACTCTCGCCGGTGATGAGAATCCGGCTGTCTGAGTCGGCGACCAGCGACGCATCCCTGAATACAGCCTGGCTCAGCGGGCTCTCGGCCACCACGCCAGCGGGAAGCTGACGGTCCTCGGATAAGCTCAAACCCGTCCCTTGCGCGAGGCCCATTGCCTGCCGCACCAAGACCACCAACTCATCCAAATCGATGGGCTTGGTAAGGTAATTCAAAGCCCCGTCCCGCATCGCGCCCACCGCCTCCCGGATATCCGCGTAGGCTGTCACGAGCAGCACCGGGAGCACCGCCCGCTCCTTTCTCGCGCGCTTGAGTGTCTCCAACCCCGAGATGCCGGGCATTCGGACATCCGAAATCATCATCGCCACATCCTCGTGTCTCAAAACCTCGAGAGCCTCTTCCCCGCTGGATGCCGTGAGGGTCACAAACCCCTGGCTTCGGAGAAACGAGTCCAACAAACTCCTCTGCCCGGCGTCATCGTCCACGATCAATATCCGACCGGGCGGGGCGATCTGAACCGGAGTGGGCAACAGGGACGACATACCTCGCAAAATAGCGGGTCTAAGCCTCTCGCGACAGCTTGATATGGCTCAACCTGAAAATAGCGCCTCGCGGTTCGTTCGCAACACACTGGATATCCCAGCCGTGAGCCAGCACGATTTGTTTCACAACGGCCAGGCCCAGCCCTGTCCCTTTTTGCGTGGTGGTGAAGTACGGCTTGAAGATCTCAGCCCGGTGCTCCTCCGGAACGCCTGGCCCGTTGTCCCGAATCTCCACGCAAACACCGGAATCCCCGGTCCTAAACGCCGCGATCATAACCTCTCCACCCCGTTCCACAGCCTGGATGGCGTTCAACAGGAGGTTGAAAAGGGTCTGTCGCAACAATTGTTCGTCGGCCTCCACTTTGAAACTCCCACACGCGTTGTCGAACCGAACCAACTTCTCCTCAATGTCGCACTCCAACGCCCGCGCCAGGTCTGCGACAACCGCTTCAAGCGCCACCGGCGCGCGGCGCACTTCGCGGGGTTTCGAGTAATTGATGAACTCGTTGAGCTGCGCGGTCACGCGGTCGACCTCGCTCGTGATCTCGCTCGACTTGCGCCGAACCTCGATTGTCGAGTCGGATTGTTTCGCGATCATCTGGGCGAGCCCCCGGATGATGTTGAGCGGATTTCGGGTCTCGTGCGCCAGTCCCGCAGCCGCGATGTTCATCTCGCGCAGATGCGTGTTCATCTCGCTCGCCCGAAGAAGACGAATTTGCAACTCGGATGAATTGGCCACTGAACGCCAGGCAAGTCCAAACCCGCAGGCCGCGGCGGCTCCAAATCCACTGGTGAGAAGCCGCAGCCACAAATCGCGGATGGCGGCCTCTAAAAAAGAATTGTTTGAGAGCACCACCACAAAACTATGGATTCCCTGCTTCTGAATCAACGAAGCGAACTCCGGCTCGCTCATCCACGGGGGACGTCGGAACCAGGAACGTCCCGAGGGATCCCGCCGACTTCCGCCGGGCTCGCCTGGACGAGTTTCACCAGGGGGAGGCCTCTCGGACCGCTGCGAAAGTTCCACAGGCCTCGCGGCTGTGCCGGGCCCGGGGTCGGAAGTCGAGTTGGTCAAGTTGGTGGAACTGGCGGAATCGGCAGAATTGGTTCCGGCGCTCGCGATTGTGTTTGTTCCACGCGATCCTCCGGGTCTTCGCCCAAATCTTGACAGGCTGAAAGGGTCAGCGTTCGTCGTCGTTCCAGGGTCACGCCGAGGCAAAAGGACGATGGTCGGGGGTCGCTCTCCTTCCTGAACGAGATTCGTTGCCGTGCCCAGGTCGACGAGGTTTACCAGGGTCACGCTGTGGTGGTCCCACCATTCCCCCGTGCGTGTGTTGGGGTTCCGTTCGAGATCCACAGCGGCACCGGCTGTGGCCACCACGCGCCCAGCTTCGTTCAACAGGGAGACCGACTTCACCTCATTAGCCTTGACCAGCTCGTTGAGAGCGGGTTCGAGTCGTTCCTGCGTGACAAATCCGCCGAACCGCAACTGCGATTTGATCACAAGGCCCAGAGTCGTGGTGATGTCCCGCGCTCGATAGACCAGGGCAGCGCGTGCCGCCTGTCGAACACGCAGGTGCTCGACCGCCTGCCACAACAATATCCCCACCCAAGAGGCAGCGAGCAACCCGTAAACGATGCGACTACGCCGGATCATCCGATGTCCCTTTTTGAAATCACCTGGTCTTCGGTTTCACGGGGCTGGGTCTGGTCGACCCCGGTGCCGGTGGAGGTGGCTGGACCACCGGTTTGCTTCCGATAGGTTGAGCGGACTCCTTCAGGGGAAGTCCGTCAAGAAACTTGTCCAGGTCCTTGTCTGAAAATGCCTTCGGCGCGAGCTCCGCCTTGTCCGTCTCGCTCTTGGTCATTTTCGCCAGCTCGGACGGCCGTTGAACCACATAAGGCGTCAGGAAGATGATGAGCTCGGTCTGGGTGTTTTCTTTTATTTTGCGTTTGAAGGCCATGCCCAGGATTGGAATATCTCCCAAGATTGGAACCTTCCGCACCGACTCCGTCTTATTGTTCTCCATCAACCCCCCAATCACGACCGTTTTTCCGTCCGCCGTCACCACCACGGTCTCGGCAGAGCGCTTCGCAATCACGGGAGCGTTCGCGGTGTTGGAGATAGGGACCGTTTTGTCCGTGAGCGTTGAGATCTCCGGTGCCACGATCATTTCCACCATTCCATCCGAAGTGATGAAAGGCGTCACACGGAGGATGATCCCGATGTCTCGGTACTCGATTGTGTTAATGGTTTGCCCATTGTCGGTAATCCTTGAGTTGGTGACAAAAGGAAGCGTCTGACCGACCGTGATCACGGCCTGCTGGTTGTTCCTTGTGAGAATTGAAGGCCTGGACAGCACCTCTGTCTTGCCCGCCTCCGAGATGGCGCGGAGCGTGATCTCGAGGTCATCGCTCAAAACCTTGTAAAAACCGCCGGTGGTCTGCGAAGCCAAGCCCCCAAACAATGAGGAAGCTTCCCCGGTGTGCGTGTCCGTGATCTTGTGGGTGAACTTTCCCTCAACCCCGACATCCAGACCGTCCCGGCGAGTGACTTCCAGGAACACCACTTTGATAAGCACCTGAGGCTTGGGGCGGTCGAGATTCGTGATGACCTGGCTGATGTGCAACGCGGTTTCATCGTCGGTGATGACAATCAATTTCCGAGTCTCCGGGTCGCTCGAAAACGTGGCTTCCCCCACCATCGTGTTGTTGTTGTATTCTCGGGTGCCGGAGCCGCCACCCGCACCCCCCGTGGTCCTCCCACCCCCTGTGTTCCCACGCTGCTGGGCTTGCAGATCCACGAGCGCAAGCCCGCACACCACCGCCAAGGCCAACGCCGCGCCCGCAAACGACCTTGGCGAAACCCATTCCGGCTTTTTTCCAAAATAAAACTTTTTCATGATCAATCCTTGCTGAGCTAGCCCTCTAACCCATCCGTTTCAAAATCCCCCGCCTCCTCTGGTTCCACCACCTCCTGCGCCGCCTCCGCCGCCTCCACCCCCAAACCCGCCGCCGGTGTTGCCTCCCGTGTTTCCAGTAGTCCGGTTGTTGAGCGGGTTGGTTGTGTTTTGCCTTGTCGTCGACCGGTTGTTCCGGGAATTTTGGCCTTCAAACATCCCTCGGAGAATTTCCTCCACGCTCTGAACATCCGCATTTTCCAGGGAATACACAAAAACCTTCTGCTTCTTGGCGGGGTTGCTATCGAGCTGCGCCACCATTTCCTCGATCTGTCCCATCAACTGCTTCGCGGCGCTGACGATGACCGATGCGGTGCGCTGGTCAGGCACGGCAATCACGCGTCCTTGTTTCTTATTCCGCGTGCTCGTGGCGGCGGCGTTAGCGCCTCCTCGGCCCCCGCCTCCACCACCAAATGGCCCGCCACGATTAAACTGGACCTGGGCATTGTTGCTGTCGGTCTTGCTGTCGTCAGGAAAAAGGCCAGAGAGAATGTCCGCCATTTCCTGAGGATCCGAGTTCTTGAGGCGGAACACTCGAACCTCCGTGACTTCCGTGACGTTCGTGTCGATTTCCCTGACCAACTGCTCGATCGTGGGAATGAACTCGTCGGGAGCGCTGACCACCAGCGAATTCGTGCGTTCATCCGCGACGGCCACAACGCGTGACGCCGCTTTGCGAGCCGCGCTGTCCCCCGAAGCATCAGCGCCACCGGCACCGCCACGCCCTCCACCGCCGCCGCCGCCGGCTCCACCGCCGCCGCCAAACCGCGCAAACAACTGAGCCGCGCCCCCCCCCAATCCACCGCCACCTCCGCCTCCAGCGCCGCCGCCTCGCTGGGTGTTGCTCGAGGTGTCAAAAAGCTCTTTCACAACCGTGGCCAATTCCTTCGCATCCGCATACTGCAACGGAAACACGCGGATGGCGGAGATGCTGGCTATCGATGTGTCGAGCGCCTTCACGATCTCTGCCATGCGGCGGATGCTCGACTGGGTGTCCGTGATCACAAGGGCGTTGCCACTTTCGTTGGCTGTCATGTTGGCGTGCGAAGGCAGCAGCGGCAGCAGGTCCTTGGTGAGTTGCGTGGCGTTCGCGTACCGCACGGGCAGAATCTGTGTGACCATCTCGTCGCTCTTGGGAATGGACTCGGGATCGCTGCCGCTCCGGACGGGGATCTCGCGCTTCTTTGCCTCGTCCCGGTTGACGATGGTCAGCACCTGATCATTTCGGATCGCCGCGTACCCGTTCTTGTTCAGAACCGTGTTGAGAACGTTCACAGCGCCGTCCTTGCTGAGAGGCTGATTGCTCCACATGTCAACTTTGCCCTCCAACTTAGTCTCGAGTATGATGACGAAACCGGCGGCCTCGCTGAGATAATTCAGAACCATCTCCAGAGGCACGCCTCTGAAATTCAGAAGATACCCCTCCTTGCCATCCGCCGTCTTGGTGACCGTGACGCCGGGGCGGTTGGCCTTCACCTCGGGGCCTGGGGGCGTGAGCACAGGCTTTTCCTCGGCGGGACCTGCCGTTTTCTCAGCGGGTTTGGCGACTTCAGCCCGGGTGGCTTCCTCCGGCTTTTTCACGTTCGGGGTGTCCGCCTGCTGGGCGAAAAGGGCCGTTACAAGGCCTGCCACAAGGCCCGACAATACGATCCGTCGAATTCCAATTTTCATTTGTTATTCTCCTTCTCACGGCGTTGCATCATTTTCTTCACCACATCGTCTTCGTCCGCGCCGCCGCCTGAATCCTCACCGGAGGATTTGCCGGACGAACCACCGCTTCCCGCGCCCGACTTGGACGCTGCCTCCGCTTTGTCACTGAGCTTCCATTCACCCTCGTCCTCGCGGCGCAACTGCATTCCCACTTTCATCTCCACTTCCTTCCCGGCCATTTCGAGCCACACCGCATCCGGGACCACCGCCGTCACTTTACAACCGGCAATGGTGTCAGACACCCTGACGGCCTGCTTCAAGGAGTCGCTTGATCCATCGAAGAATGCTATCATCCCCTTCCCATGGATCAAGGTGCCCACCAGGGAAACTGACTCCACCTTCAACGTCTTAGGAGGGGGCGCATCCCCAACCGTCCCCGAGGATCTGGGTCCGCGGTTCGGGTTGAAAATGTTTCGCTCCGAAATGATGTTGAAAGCCGCAAGCCCCGACAGGTTGGTCGCGTTCGTCCCCGAAGCGGAAGGCCGCATCGTCGGCATGCGTTGGGATCTCGCGGAACGGTCCGCGCCGCGCGCCTCCCAATCCATGAGCCAGACCATCCCCACCACGCCTATCGTCACCATCCGGCGGAACATTCCCATGAATCGTTCCGAGGAGCGCGGGCTTCCATGCCGCAGCAGCAGCGGAACACGGTGTGCGGTATGATCATCGCCACAGCCTCGAGATACGGACAGGCTGCGGCCAGGATGGCCGCGCTCCGGTCCATAGCCTCGATTCACGTCCAAAATTTGGAGATGTTCCCTTCCCAGGAACATAATCGACTTTTTCTGTTGTCTGACTTTCATCGAATTTAACAGGCTCGCTAACATACACTCATAGGCACCAATGATCGAAAATCCCGACGTCTCGGTCGCCCTCAATTGCGAGCATCCGGTGACGGATTCAAGACAAGTCCACTGACCTGGAGTCCCAGCGTCAACTGTCGGCCTTGGCCGTCACGCGTGCTGATCTCCAGATGCTCCACCTTCAATGCCATGGGATCCTTCTCAATCTCGTAAAGAAAACGGGCCACGGCCGACACACTCCCAGACGCGTCCACCCGGCATCCCAAAGTCAGGTACTCATCCCCACTGCTCTTCCCTTGGGATTTTCTCGAGTTGATGCTGATGCCGCTGTCCACGGACCATTTGTCGAAGGCTTTCATAACTTGGTTTTCCGCGACCGAAACGTCGCCTCCTAGCGTGTTTGTTCGCATGCTATCCCAACGGTTGCGGAGGGTCTGTTCCCGCCCCAGGATGTCCGAGCCGCGGGCCACTGATTTCCTGAGCTCCACAATCCGGGTTCCGCGTTCTTTCCAAAGGCGCATCAGGGGTGTGACGACGAGCGAGTCACAGACCAAGAGGGCCACGCCGACCGCCGCGATGAGGACGAGAAACTGCTGCCGTTTACTGGGGTTCACTGCTGCCTCCTTCCGACCATTGAAAGTTAAAGCTAAACTGCAAAGGGGCCGGTGCCACTCCCTGAGTCTGAACGTCCTTTACATTGGCGATTTCCTTGGAGCCGCGCAAGTGATCCAGGGTCTTCAGCAATGCCTTGCTGTCCTTCGTCGATCCGGAACAGGTGACCATCGAGAGTTCCCGGATATCCACGATTTTAGCTGTCACCGACCCGTCCTCAGGAAAGCTCTCGGTCAGTTTTCGCAGGATCCTGAGGCCTCGCAATGAGTCGTCGAACCAGGGACGGTACCGGCGAATTTGTTGCTGCAGGTTCTCGAGCTCAGCCACTTTTGAGGACATGCCACTCCACTTCGAGCGCAGTTGTGAAAGCTGCCATTGTTGTGTGAGAAACAGCGCCGCCGCCAGCAACGCCACGACGGCCGCAGCCGCCCCTGTCCAGGCCAGCTTCTTCGTGGAATATCGGGCGGCAAACTGCCGCCATGGATTCACCTTGGGAGGAAGGAATTCGAGGCCGAACCGCCGCCCCCCGAGCTCGAGGGCTGCCAGCGCACAGGCGGTTCCTACCTTCTCCCCGCCTGTCTTTTGCAGCCCGAGTTGCATCCCTGTCGGCCCCGGAACGAATTCGACCTTCATGCCCATGGCTGTGGCCCTTGGAAGTATATCCTCGGCTAACTGCCGCGCCCGCTCCCCATGGCCCACGACACGGAGCAACCGTATGGACTGCCTCATGTCGGGCGCGAGCTGCCCCAGTGTGATGCGCGCCTCCCTCGCGATCACATCCGCGTAAGGCCGCACCTGGCCTCCTTCGTCCGCGTGATCAGCCGAAAGTGTACGGAGACCGGCGACGCCACCCCCGCAAGAAATCATCAGATTGACTGCGCGATCGGTGACATCCAAAATCAGCATCGACACTTTGGAAGCGGGATCAGGCCATTGGGTGGGATCTATCCCGAGCGCAAAGGACTCCGGTTGCAATCGCGCGAACTTCAGCACGCTCTCAAGCCTCAGGAGCTGGTCCTTGGGCACCGCCACCTGCGTCGCGTACTCGTCGCCGCTCCCGGATCGATACCGGGAGCTCGCGATCAGAAGCGCCTCGGGGCCGTAAGGAAAGCCGCGCTCCGCCTCGATCTGGAGAAAACTGGCCATGTCCTCCTCGGGCATCGGCGGCAGCTTGGTCTCCAACGAAAGAGCCCACGAGACAGGAAAACCCACGATGCACCGGCGTTCGCGAATCCCCAGTTCATCGAGCCGGTCCCGGATCTCGCGCCCCACCAATTCCGGGGCACCGGCCAAAAGATCCAGCGTCAGCGGAGCCGTGAAAGCCCGGCGGACCTCCAAACCACCGTTGACACGGCGCAGCCAAGCTCCTTCCACCCGGCTCCCATCGAAAACAAGCCCAAGCAGGGAGGATATTGACCGCTTTTTCACAATTTTAATCATCGCATTCCTCCAGCCAGCAGTGTCATTATTTCCCTCGTTCTTTCCCTCGCATCTTTACCGAGCGCCCACCCCAGATGGCTCAGATCCTGACGATGCACCACCCTCGGTGCTCCCTCGGTGAGATCCAAAATAAACCGGGTCCTTCGATAGCCTCGGCCATGATGCCCCACGGCCGCTATGTCCGCCGAGAACACACTGCTTCGGCCCGTAATGTAGGGGCCCGCCTGGATGGCTCCCGGTTGTCCCAGGACATCCACCACCCACGCGGCGGACGTCAGTTTGTCGGGATTGGACTCGCGATACGACACCATCGAAGGCGCCTTATCCGTGCCCACGCCAGGCAGGCAGGCCAGCACCTGGACGCTTGCTGTGTTCACGTTGATCATGCCCTCGATGGTCTGGCCGGCTGTCGCGCTGATATCGCCTTCAACCTGCGAGAATTCGTCCGCCGTCATGCCGCTGCGGACGAAAAATTCGATGGCACTTCGGAACACGCCCTGGGCCCCGCCCAAACGCCCGGCGATCTGGTTCGCGCGGTTCGCGCTGAATTTTTCCCGCAGAAGCCCAGCCAACTGTTGCTGCAACTGCGGGCCAGCCTGCGCAAGGTTGATCCGAGGGGCTCCGTTCGTGCGAAGATTGGACTCGCGGCTGAAGACGGTGACATACTCCAGAATTCCCGGATTCAGCTTTCCGTCGCGGTTGTCGATTGGAGCGGTGAGATTTCCATCATCCTCGTTGGCATCGAGCACGCCATTCATGTTTTGGTCTTCCCCCAGCAGGATCTCGTTATCAGCCCCCACAACCAGCCTCAACTCCTCGAGCGTTTCGAATTTTGAATTCTTGCAATCATAAGCCGGCGTCAGGCGCATGTAGACTTCCGATTCCGCTCCCCCGGTCGTCACATCGCTGTCTTCATCGCGCCAATCCTTGATGGCAGCCGCCAGTTCGGGCGTCATGCGAGGCAGGGCCTCAAGCATCGCCACCGTCGCCGTGTTCAAATTCAGCTTGGAGGCCTCATCCGTCAGCGCGAACACGGGCAAGGTGGCCGCCACTTGTTGCCCGCCTCTTCCAATAAACCAAAACGAGGCGTCACCCACGCCAACCTCTTCGCGCTGGTAGGTCTGAAGCTCGGGAAGCTGCCCCGGTCTTTCGAGGTTCGAAAGCAGCGTCCCCGCGTATCGCGCCGCGCCCTCGATGGCGTGGTCTGCTTCCAGTTGGGCCACGCGATTGTCCGCAGCGCGCAACTCTGAAGTCATCGAGTTCGCGAAATACAGCGCCAGACTCACCAGCCCAAAGGCAACCCACAACACGATCACCAACACCGAGCCGCGCTGGGAGGGGTTGCCACAGGATCGGACGTCCTTTTCGAAAAAGATGTTCATCCCTGCACTCCCGCTGTTTGTGTCTTGTTTGTGCTCGATTGCGTCACGATCGGAACCACGATCTGGATGGGAGTCTGAACTCGCTCCGATTGTGCGTCGTCAGCCGCAAGTAGGATCTGCACTTTGATGCCGCGCGGCAGCGCCTTCTCCTCCGTCGTTGAATCCCAATCCGAACGCCACTCGGTTCCGGTGTAAAAAAGAAACTCCACGGTGCGGACATCCCCGAGCAACCACTGTTCCTCCGTCTGCTCCTGGACGTTCGCCAAAAGATTTCGCGTCACCGACCTCACCAGGTCCATCCCCGCGGAGCGGGTCTGATTCGTGGAACTCCGAAGTGTGTAAACCACCTTTTGGACATCGCCCCACGGCCCGTAGGCAGACGGCAGACCGGTCGAAGTGTAAAATTCCGCGCCGAGCGGTGTGCCGAACCCCGTGCTCGTGCCCGTGCTCACCGCCGCAGTTTTGAGAGTGCCCGTGAGCCTCCCGCCGGGAACAACAATACCAAGCAGATCGCGGCGGATAATCGAAACCGCCTGTTGTATCGGTAACGACTTCTCAATCGCCCGCGTTGTTTTCTCTCGTAACCGCATAGCTCCGTAAAAAACGCCGTTCACCGCCGCCAACAAAATCGCCGACACCATCACCGCGATCAACACCTCAACGAGTGTGAACGCTTCAGCCCGTCGGTTCTGAATCCCCGTGGGTTTCATTGTTGGGAAGTATCCACCAGCGTGCCCAACCGAACGTCATAATCCTGACCCTGCACGGCGAAGGTCACCAAAATGGAGATCTGCCGGAGCGAATCCTTATCCCAGGGCTCGCTCTTCAACTGCCACCGGTAGCGATAGGGTCCTTCTTGGACAGAGCCATTCTGAGCCGTGGTCTTCCATTGGTCAGTAATCACCATTTCGTTCAATAAGCGGTCCGCCAGCCGGGATGCCGCGCTCTTACGTTCTGCGACCTGGCCCGCCAGGTTCGCTATCTGGATGCCATGGACGGCCACGGGGATCACAATCGCCATGAACGCCACGGCCGCCAACACCTCCGCCAGCGTGAAGCCTCTCTTCCCGAGCCTAACGCCCAGGATACTGAAGCCTGTTGGTTTGAATCTCATAATTCAGACGATTCCGACTTCGTGTAATCCAGACTGAATCCCGGGTCCCTTCGCGGATCCAAATGCTTTCCGGACTGCTTTCGGCGATAAACCCATCGGGAAGAAAACGGATCGCGGGCAACGCGTTCTGCCCTCCCCTGCCCAGGGTTCCACCGTCCAAAGCTCCGCCGCTCTGATTCCCTCCACGCTGTGTCTGCCGACCCACCCGTGTGGTTTGCCTTGCGTATTCGAGCTCGACCTCGAGTTCTTTCCCCAGCTCGAATACCGTTTCCCTCGAATCCCTGTCCGCATAACTCGATTCCTCCCGCAACCCGTAGGTCCGCTCGTCTTTGTCGAACCACAACATCATCGGAGAGCCCTCCGAAACCGCGCGGCTCTGGCCGTAACGAGTCAGGGAGACCATCCGTCGGGCCTCGGAATCGAGGGTCCGCCCCCTGAAAAATCCGGAGAGCGAGGGCGCGGAAATCGAAAGCACGATCAGCAGGATCGCCATGACAAGGATCAACTCGATGAGTGTGAACGCGCATGGCTTTGCCGCCTTACTGCTTTTCGTTCGCTTGAGTCCAGTTGGTAATGTCATCATCGCCTCCCACGCGGCCGTCAGGTCCCATGGACATCAAGTCGTAGGAGCTCGCGTTTCGTTTCCCTGGAAAATCATAGATATAAGCGTGCTGCCATGGGTCCACGGGGATCTCGTTCTTCATGTAAGGCCCCTTCCAGTTCTGGGCGTCCCGGGGCTGTTGAACCAGATCGCTCAGTCCGTTTTTTCCCTTCGGATAGAAACCGTTGTCTATCTCAAACGCGTCCAGAGCGGTGCTGAAGGTGGAGATCTGGGATCGAGCTGCCGTCACGCGCGCCTGCTCGGTTCTGCCCGAAAACTTCGGCACAACTATCGCCGCGAGAATGCCGAGTATCACGAGCACGAGCAGGAGCTCGATCAGCGTAAAAGCGGACCGTCTTGCTTTGAGTTTATTGAGTTGGATGGGCTGGTGCTTCATAGAACCTGTCGTGTGTTTATTTAATGTGATCTTGCAATGTGAAGATGGGGATCACCATACCGATAAAGATGGTGCCGATAAAGCCCGCGATGAAAAAAAGCATGAGAGGCTCGGCCAAAGCCACCGCCATCTTCAATTGGCGGTCCAGGTCGCCTTCCGTGACGTTCGCAATCCGGACCAGCTCCTGATCCAGTCGTCCGCTCTCCTCGGCCACGGAAATCATCTCCAGTGTCGCTCCCGAAAAAAGGGTCCGGCAATCCCCCAGACTGGGCCCCAGCGGACGACCCTCTTTGACGCGGTCGATCGAGTTTGAAATGGCGTCCACCAAAGCCTGGTTTCCAATGGACCGCCGGGCCACATTCAAACTGTTGATCAAGGGCACCCCAGCACCGAGGAGGGTGCCGAGCATCCGGCAGAACCTCGACATGGCAAATTGCCCGACCAAGGGCCCTACCAAGGGTGCCCGCAGAATCAACCCCTCCCACTTGCGCCGACCGGATTCGGAGGTCAACCAGTTCCGGATCATGTAGCCCCCGAACGCTAATGCCACGACAATGAAAAGTCCGTACGACCGCAGCACCTCGCTGGTCCCCACGATCATCTGGGTGATCAAGGGAAGCTTGGCACCGAAGCCGGCGAAGATCGACTGAAAGCGAGGGATGAAAAAGACCAGCAAAAACACGAGCACCCCCAAGGCCAGCACGAGCAGAATCACGGGGTACAACAGGGCCGTCATCACCTTGGATTTCATTTCCTTTTCCCGCGCCTGGAAGTCCGCTATCTGGGCGAGCACGACATCGAGAAACCCTCCGGTCTCCCCCGCTTCCACCATGGCGACATAGACGCGCGGAAACGTTTCCGGGGACTTGGCCATGGCATCGGCCAGGGAAACACCATCCACGACAAGGTTGTGAACCCGCTTCCATTGCGCCCCTGCAGCCGGGGATGCCGCTTCCTTGCACAAGATGACCATCGCCCGGCTCAACGGAACGCCGGCCGCCAGAAGGCTGGAGAGCAGTCGCGTGAAATTCTCGAGCATCCGCGCCGAAACCTTCTGGCTTCCACCACCACCAGGCAGCTTGAAAGGAAGCGCCTGGCCGTTGACCTTCTCGTGAGTCTTCCTCGCTTCAGCCTGGGGCGCTTTCGAAGCCTTGGCGACGCCGTTCACCCCAGGGCGCTCCGCGAGGCGGATCGGGCGCAATCCGCGCGACTCCATCTGACGGAAGGCTTCCTGCCTGCCGCCGGCCTCCAGTTCGCCCTCGGCAAACCGGCCATCGGATTGCACCGCTTTATACTGAAACAGAGGCATGGCCTTCTTTCGCAGATTCAACATCCTCACCCGCAACCAATTCAGCTTTCGGATCCCTGGCGCTCTCGCCCAGGGACTGGTCCTTGGTCACGCGCAACACTTCTTCAGGGGTCGTAATGCCTTCGCGCACCAACCTCCAGCCGTCATCCGCCAAGGCGCGCATCCCCGCTTTTCGAGCCACCTCGCGAATCTCCCCGCTGGAACAATGTTTCAAAATCATCTGCCGGATCTCGGGCGTCGTCTCCATCCACTCGAAAATGCCACGGCGTCCGTGGTAACCCGTCTGGCGGCACTCGCGACATCCCACGGCCCGAAAAAATGGGATGCTTGACGAAATTTTCAAGTCGGACCTCAGGGCCCGAGCGGTGGCTGAATCATCCACCTGCTTGCACTTCGGACACAAGACCCGGACCAACCGCTGGGCCAGCACCGCCTCGAGCGACGAAGCCACCAAATAGGGCTCCACCCCCATGTCCACCAACCGCGTTAACGCGCCCGGGGCATCGTTCGTGTGCAGGGTTGAAAAAACCAGATGCCCCGTCAGCGAAGCCTGCACCGCAATCTGGGCGGTCTCGCGGTCGCGGATCTCCCCGATCAACAGCACATCCGGGTCGTGCCTCAGAATCGCGCGCAACCCCCGCGCGAAGGTCAGCCCCGATTTTTCGGAAACCTGGATCTGGTTGATCCCCTTGAGCTGGTATTCGATGGGATCTTCGATCGTGATGATCTTCCGCACCGCATCATTGATCTCGCTGAGAGCCGTGTACAACGTTGATGTTTTACCGCTGCCTGTCGGACCGGTCACCAGGATGATGCCGTGCGGGAGTCCAAGGATGCGGCGGAACGATTTTAACTCCCTTGGGTCCATGCCCAGTTCACCCATGCCGCGCAATGTCGAATTCTGGCGCAGCAACCGCATCACCACCGCTTCGCCGTGCAGCATGGGGATCACGGAGACACGGATGTCCACCTCGTTTTCATCGAGCCGTATCTTGATGCGTCCATCCTGTGGAAGCCGCTTTTCAGCGATGTTCAGGTGGCTGAGGATCTTCACGCGGGACACGATCGCGGGTTGGAACCGCTTCACTTGCGCCGGCACCGGAACCTCCTGGAGAACTCCATCGATCCGGTAGCGAATCCGCAGCTCGTCCTCAAACGGTTCCAAATGAATGTCCGAAGCCCTCAGATCAATGGCGTCCTTCAGCACCTGGTTCACGAAACGGATGATGGACGCATCCTCCGCCGCGTTGTCCAGATTCGTGTCCTCCTCATCATTGTCATCCACGACCTGGAGCGGTGCCTCCTCACCCAGCGTGTCGATGGTGTCCGCGCCCACGCCGAGGCGCTTCTTCATCTCACGCTGAATGGCTTCGCTGGGTGCCAGGACGGGTTTGAGATTCAAACCCGTCATGGTCTTGAGTGTGTCCAGACCCGCTGTCGCAAAAAGCCGGCTGGTCGCAATCTCAACGCTGCCGTTGACGCGCCTCAAAGGGAGGAGTTCGTCCCGCAACAACAACCGAGCGGGGAACAGCGAGAGCACCTGCCGATCCGGCTCCACATCGTCCAGGGAGGTGAAAGGCAGGTCGTATTCCTTCGCCAGCCAGCGCAGGATATCCTCCTCCGTCCGCAACGGCACGCTCCCCTGTTGCCGGCTTAACCCCGACACCACCTCGGCGTCCATCCCAGACAACTGCTTGCCCGCAGTCATCCGGTCCAGCAACTGCCTCAGGGCCGCTTCATGGGGGTCGTTTGGGCTCATGCGTCTGGTGGGACTGGCAAGAAGGAATTCGAAAGGTCCGCCGTTTACTTCAACAGTCCGACCAAAACAGCGCCTGCTTCCTGCCGTGCTGACAAAACCTTCTGAAGATCCGCCTGGGCTTTTTCGAGCTTCGCTTCCTTGTCCTTGCGCGCGTCGCGAAACTTCGCCAGCTTCGTTTTAAGTTCTTCGGCGGAAGCCTTGGATTCGATCGCCTTCTGGAGTGCCTCTGCTTCCGGGCTGGGTTCGCCGCCAAGTCCACCTCGACCGCCTCCACGCGGCGCCCCCGGAGTGGCCTCTGCGTTATTGTTGTTGCCGCCACCCTGCCCTTGTCGCCGACCCCCACCCCCGGCGCCGAACATCCCGGCCAAGCCGCCACCGGTGCGGGCCTCGCGCTGGGCAGCCACCACTTTTTCAACTCGTTCCTGGATCACCTTCCATTCCGCATCATCCGTGACGCCCATCTGCTCTTTATACCGGTCCATCATACGCTGGCGCATCTGCTCAGGATCGAAATTCCCTCTGCCCTGTCCCTGCCCTTGGGCTGAGAGCGATTGGGTTCCCAAGAAAAGACCCGCCGCCAGGCTGGCCATCACGACTATCCGATTCAATTTGTTCATATCTTGCCTTTTTCTTTGAGCGTTTAATTTTTTGAAGTCAAAAACGCGCGCACACGCATCCTCGAACATTGCTCAAACCCTCACGCAATTAGTGTGCCACGGGAATCGCGTCGATTTGTTCTGATTCCCCCCTCCGAAAGACGCCCGCTCGCGCAGGAATTGCGCATCACTCGCTCGAATGCGCAAATTTTGCGCACGCAACTCCTCGAAAAAACGCTGCAGTTCTGATTATGAAGGGGGGAAAGATCAAAACAGCTCGCACCGGGTTCAGAGCTCCTGACATAACTCTAAATTTCTTGTGAAAGTGGGTCTAAATCTCGACAAATCCACCGCGCCAGTCAGAATCAAGACTCAATCCGACAATCGTGAAATCAGAAGCGCATGTAACAATCCAAGGGAAACCTGTCAGGGATCACCCACGGATAGGCCTGGCCGAAGGCGCTGGATTTTCATAAGTTAACGCAGCGTTTCTGGAACGAGTTTGGAATGGATGCTTCAAAGTATGAATGATCGACTATTTGCTACAGTCCTTCGACTGAAACGAATTGTTTCCATCGGTGCTGTCTGCGTGCCGGTCCTGGCGGGGCTTCTCGCGAACGCGGTGGCGGCGGAAGGAAGTTCCACCAACTCGCCTCTGTTGTCCGTGGATCGAATCTTCGAAGGAGATGAATTTAACGCCGAATCCGCGCCTCAAATAGTTTGGTCCAAGCGTGGCACGGGGTACTATGGCTTCGAGAAAGCCGTTGCAGGCGGAGAGGGTAAGGATCTGGTTCTCACCGATCCCGAATCGGAGAAAAAGGAGATCGTGGCTCCTGCCCACGCGTTCACAATCCCTGGTGAATTTCGGCCCCTCGCGATCGACGGATATGAATTCTCAGAGGATGAAACGAAGCTGTTAATCTTCACAAACAGCCGGCGAGTCTGGCGGCAAAACACTCGGGGGGATTACTGGGTTTACGATATCACGAGCCGTGAGCTGAGGAAGCTGGGGGGCGACGCCGCGCCATCCACCCTGATGTTCGCCAAGTTCTCGAACGATGGCACCCAAGTGGCCTACGTCCGAGATCACAATATTTTTGTGCAACAGTTCCGGGATATGACCCTCCTGCAACTCACGCACGACGGATCCAAGCAGACCATCAACGGAACCTTCGACTGGGTGTACGAGGAGGAGCTCTCTCTTCGTGACGGGTTCCGATGGAGTCCAGACGGTCTCAGCATTGCCTACTGGCAGCTCGATTCCAAGGGCGTCCGGGAGTTCCAGATGATGAACAACACGGATAGTTTCTATCCCAAGACAGTTCCGATTCTTTATCCAAAAACCGGCGAACAAAATTCAGCGGCGAGGATCGGAGTGATCCACGCCAGCGGCGGCGAAACGCGATGGATGAATGTGCCCGGTGACCCTCGGAATCATTATCTGGCGCGGCTCAATTGGGCCTCGAATTCCACGGAACTTCTGCTTCAACAGTTCAATCGCAAACAGAACACGAACCTCGTGATACTCGCCAACGCTCAAACCGGCGAGGTCAAAACGATCGTCAAGGAAACTGACGCCGCCTGGGTGGAGAACGAGAATGAAGCCCGATGGATCGATCATGGCAAACGGTTTCTCTGGCTCAGCGAACGCGACGGCTGGCAGCACGTTTACAGGGTGTCTCGGGATGGCGAAACCGTGTCGCGTGTCACGAAAGGCGATTTCGACGTCCTTTCGATCGCGGGCGTGGACGAGGCGCAAGGCTGGCTTTACTACATCTCATCCCCGGAGAATCCGACACGGCGCTCGCTCTTCCGAGTCAAACTGGAAGGCGGCAAACCCGAGCGGTTAACTCCTGCCGACAAGCCGGGCACGCACACCTACAATATTTCGCCCGACAGTCGTTGGGCCATTCACACTCACTCCACTTTCGATCGACCCCCAACAACCGATCTGATCCGATTGCCTGAACACAAAGCACATCGCGTCATCGAGGAGAACAAGAAGCTGAACGGGAAACTCGACGCATTGAGCAAGCCATCAACGGAGTTCTTCCGCGTCGACATTGGAGAAAAAACAACCCTGGATGGTTGGTGCATTCGCCCGCCAGATTTCGACGCGACGAAGAAATATCCGGTGTTGTTCCATGTCTACGGTGAGCCGGCGGGGCAAACGGTGCTGGACGCTTGGTCCGGAAAGAAAACCCTCTGGCATTGGATGATCGCTCAACAGGGCTACCTGGTCATGAGCGTGGATAACCGCGGAACCCCGGCGCCGCGCGGACGCGCATGGCGCCGCAGCCTCCATAAAAGCATCGGCATCCTCAATCCGGCCGATCAAGCCGCCGCAACCCAAGCGATCCTGAAACGATGGGGATATGTCGATCCGAAGCGTGTTGGAATATGGGGTTGGAGCGGCGGCGGTTCGTCAACTCTCAATGCCCTTTTTCAGTATCCCGACCTTTACCAGACCGGCATGTCGGTCGCCCCTGTTCCCAACCAACGCCATTACGATTCGATTTATCAGGAACGTTACATGGGGTTGCCCGAAGAAAATCCGGATGGCTATCGGAAAGGATCCCCAATCAGCCACGCCCACCGTCTCAAAGGCAACCTCCTGATTGTTCATGGCACCGGCGATGACAACGTGCATTACCAGGGGTTGGAGGCGCTTGTGAATGAACTGGTCGCCAACAACAAACCCTTCACCATGATGGCCTACCCGAACCGAACTCACTCCATCTCAGAAGGAAAGAACACGACGCGTCATCTCCATGGTTTGCTCACCCGCTTCCTCCACCAGAATCTCGAGGCTGGCGCCAAGGAAAGGTGATTCGTGACAAGGTTGTTCGATCATTTCAGGGGATCCGGGGATTGCTGGCAGGCACGCGCACCAGGGCAATGATCACTCCCCCGATCAGATAGCACGCGGCGAGAAACAGCAGGCAGGCACCCTCGCCGAATCCTTGGGACTTCAACCAGCCGATCGTGTGGTTCCCGAGATAACCGGCAAAATTGGCGAACATGTTGATGAAGCCGATGGAAATCGCCGCCGCCGATGCCGTGAGCGTGATCGTGGGAAGCGCCCAGAAAGGCGCCGGCCAGAAAAACGCCGTGAGCCCTGTGAGGCACAACCAGCCCATCACGAGCCAGAAAGGTTGTCCCGGAATGGTGCTCCCCGCGAGCATGACTGCGGTCACAACCTGGCCTCCAACACAGTGCCACTTTCGGTCGCCGGTGCGATCCGATGATTGGCCTGAGACAAAAACGCCGACCAACCCACAAAGGTAAAACACGCCGCTGTAAAAAAGCGCCTCCGAGTTGGAGCCTCCCGAAAGGTTCTTCACCGTCGTAGGCAGCCAGAAAGCAAGCCCCAAACCGCCGGTGTTGGTGGCAAAAATCCCAAGCGCGAGCAACCACACGTTGGGCAGGGTCAACGCCTGCCACACGCTCATGCTCCCAGCGACTTCTTTCGCCCGGGCCTCGGCCTCGAGCTCGGAGGTCAACGTATTGCGTTCCTCGCTCGACAACCACCCCGCATCACAGGGGCGGTCGGTCAGGTAGAACAGGGTGATCACTCCCAACACCACCGCCGGCAAACCCTCCAGAATGAACATCCACTTCCAACCCGACAATCCAAGCCAGTTCGCTTTCAAGAGCACCGCCGAAACGGGTGCGCCCAAAGCCAGGCTGAACGGCACGGCCATCACCAACCCCGACAGGGCTCGCGCCCGCTCGGGGCCCGGGAACCAATGCGTGAAGTAAACGATGACCCCGGGGAAGAATCCCGCCTCCGCAACGCCCAGCAGAAAACGCGCGACGTAAAATTCGGTCGGAGTCCGAACAAAGGCCGTTAAAGCCGACACAAGTCCCCATGAGATGAGAATTCGCGCGAACCATTTCCGGGCGCTCCACCGTTCCACAAGCAGGGCTCCAGGAATCTCCAGAATGAGATAGCCGATAAAAAAGATCCCAAAACCAAAACCGAAAACGGACTCGGAAAACTTCAGGTCGTCGGCCATCGCAAGCTTGGCGAAGCTAACGTTGGCACGGTCGAGGTAGGCAACAATATAGAGAAGAAAAACGAAAGGAAGGACCCGCCAAGCCACTTTCTTGCGAAGCGCCGCTCGATCCACGCCGACCTGAGGTGATGCGATGGGCGTCATGGGCTGGTCAAGCAGCCTCAGACTTCTTCCAATTGTCGGGTGGCGTCCCCGAACTTCGGCAGGCGCACATTCATCTTGTCCATCATCGAGAGGTAAAGGCGGCACATCTGACGGTCCGGCTTCTCCTTGTAGTCCAGCACTCGCCCGCCCTGGAGGCGGCCGCCGGCGCCGCCGAGAATCACAACCGGAAGCTGCA
Source organism: Akkermansia muciniphila (assembly GCA_945865375.1). Classification (GTDB taxonomy): domain Bacteria; phylum Verrucomicrobiota; class Verrucomicrobiia; order Limisphaerales; family F1-80-MAGS106; genus F1-80-MAGS106. The sequence goes on from CAMBEJ010000028.1 coordinate 35,208, forward strand.
TCGCGTCGTGGCTGCCTGTGAGCATCGAAGAGCAATACATCAGCATCGTGTTGTCGAGCGCGGTGCGCGGGCCCTCCTGGATGGCGTCGAGCTTGCGCGCGATGTACCCCACCTGTTCGAGAAAGAATTGGTTCACTTTCAGCCAATCTGCGGTGTCGCTGTGTGACAGAAGATGGTGAATCATATAGTCCACGCCGAGATTCGGGAAACGCAGGGAGCTGTGATCGTTGTTCAATTTGAGGGTGCAGACACGCGTGGCGTCTGTCTGGAACCCAAGCACCAGAATGTCGCACATCAGGCGCATGTGCTCGCCGATGTCTTGCGGAATGCCGTCGGCGGGACGTGCGATGTTCGGCTTCTCCAAAGTCGGCCGCCAGCCCTGCAATTCGCCTTTCTTACCGGCGTTCTCGATCCGCTGCTCCACGTCGCGCACGGAATCGAGATACTCGTCGAGCTTGCGCTGGTCGGTTGAGCTGATGTGACGCCGAAGATCCTTCGCATCCGTCAACACGGCGTCGAGCACGCTCTTGTCGCCCAGGCTCACCTCATCCTTGAAGAGTCGGTCAAACGCCAGCGCGGGATAAATCTCCAGCGGCGTGGGCGTGGTCGGTGATGTCCACGAAATGTGCGAGCTGTAGAGCATCGAGTAGTTCTTGTGCACGGATGGATTGGACTTCTCGCAACCGAGCACAAGGCTGGGCACCTTGGTCGAATGACCGTAACGCTGCGCGACCAACTGATCGATGCTGGTGCCGGAACGAATCTCGCCCCCAGACGCCAGCGGCGCGCCGGAGAGAAGATTGCCCGTCTGCGAGCTGTGGATATTCCCTTTTTGAGCCTCCTCGTTGTACAGGCCGCGGATGAACAGCATTTTCTCCCGAAAATCGTTGAGTGGGGCGAGCACTTTGCCGAGTTCCATCTGCTTGCCCTCGCCCTTGGCCCACCATTCCTTCGAGTGAAAACCGTTGCCGGAAAACAGCACTGCGAGCCGCACTGGCGCCTCGCTGGCGGGCTTGACGCCGACGGGCGGCGTGTCGCCCCAGACGGTGAGCGACTCCATCCAGGGCAGCGCCATGGTGACGCCGACCCCACGGAGAAACGCGCGACGGGAGAACTGGTGAGTGGTCATAGGCTTGGGCGAATTACAGAATTCATACCGCATCTGATGGCGAAGTGATAGCGAAAATCGTGGTCAATCCTCGCTCACCATCTCCTTCCCGCGGATCTCGCGGAATTGTTTGCTGCGGACAATTGTTTCGATGGCGGCGGTGATGTGGTGGTCGTGCGACTTGAGCTGGGCTCGCATCTCGGAAATCAGGGGGCCGTCGGAGAGGATCACACCGCGGCCGAGCGAATAACCGAGCAGTTTGCGGCAAAATTGTTTCAGGAATGCGTCGCGCCGCTCGGTGAGCAGGTAATGGCGCAACCCTTCCAGGCCGTCGAATTCCGCTCCGTCCATGGTCTTCACGTTAGTCGCGATGGCGCGCCCACCCAAGTCGCGCTCACGACGTCGACCGATGGCGTCGAAGGCCTCGAGCGAATACCCATAGGGATCGATGCGGCGATGGCAGACGAAGCACTTGGGGTCGCTGCTGTGTTTGTCCGTGAGCTCCCGCACCGTGAGCTTCTCACTCGCCTCATCCTCCGGCAGGCGCGGCACGTCCTTGGGCGGACGGGGCAGCCTCTCGCCAAGCAGCACTTCGCACAGCCAGTTCCCTCGCAGAATGGGACTGGTGCGGGACGCGCCGGATTGCTTCGCGAGCGTCGTGGCCTGCCCCAGGATCCCGCCGCGCCCAAACTGCTTCACGCCTTCGACGCGCCGCCAATCATTGTCCGACGACGCATTCGCCTCATCACGCCGGCTGCCATGAAAAATGGAATCGGGAATGCCGTAATGCTTCGCGAGGTCTGCGTTCAGGAATGTGTAGTCGGCGTCGAGGATGTCCAGCACCGAGCCGTCGCGCTGAAAGAAGTCGGTGAAGAATCGGATGCTCTCTTCATACATCGCGCCGCGCAGGCCGACAAAGGTGGGGAAGTGCCGCTCGCTCTTCTCACTCAGTTCATCAAAGTCGTAGATGTGGAGCCAAGCGCACGCGAACTCCGTGGCGAGCCGACGCGAGCGCGGGTCGCGGAGCATGCGGCGCGCCTGGGCGGCAAGCACAACAGGATTTCGAAGCTTGCCGCCTGCGGCGACGGCGCGCAGTTCAGCATCCGGCATGGACGACCAGAGGAAATAGCTCAGGCGCGTGGCCAGCTCCGAATCGTTCACCGGTCCTGGTTTGACGCCAGGGCCCGGCTTTTCGGCGCGATAGAGAAAGGCCGGTGCCACGAGCACGCGAGCGAGCGTCAGTCGAATGGCTTGATCGTGAGGTAATTCCTCCGCGCGCAGCTTGCGATACAGCCCACGCAGCTCCGCCTCCTCCGCGTCGGTGACCCCTCGTCGATAGGCCCCATCGGCAAACTTGATCACCGCGTCGAGGTGCTTCGGCTGCGTTTCCACGAGCAGTTTCTTAAACTCCTCGGCGCGTTGCTTGATCGGCTCGCGCATCGGTGTGAACGCGCTGGGGTCGGCATCCTGCGTGGCGAATTGCCAGAGCTGCTCGAATGCGTCCACGAGCTTCAACGGATCGTGGCTGACGTAGTGCAACTCCGCCCACAGTCGATCCATCTCGGCGGCCTGAGCGTCGTCGAGCATGAGCCGCCGAAGCGAGTCGTCCTCACGGTAGTAGAGCGTGAGTGTCACCACTTCATCCACAGGCACGATCTTTGTGTAACAGAGGGCGGCGGGGAAAAGCTGGCGAAACTCATCGAGTCCCTCCTCGATCCGTTTCCGAGCGGCGCTGCCCTCGCTCACGATGATCGGCGAATCCGAAGCCACGGGACGCTCGCCGTCCGACCATGTGCTCTTGCCGCCCAGTTCCTTCACGGCACTCGCAGCCAGTCCCGGCACCGCCGCGGGTTTCGTTGTGAGAGCTTGCATCTGGACGCTGCCTTCCGAACCCGTCTCCTTGTGCAACACCGCCGTGGCCACAAACTCGCAGCCTTCGACCAGCTCCGCCGGCAATCGCACCTCAATGACCGAGGGCGCGCGCACGCAGAGGCTTGTGCCATGGACCTTGCTGACGCCGTTCGGATGGATGCCAAAGACCGCGGGGTCGAGGCCCCATTCCTGGACGGACGGAGCGACGAGGCTCTGGTTGTTCCGGGTTTCCGTGAGAGCCTTCTCGCTGCGGCTGCTGCGGAGAATTGACCCAAGCAACGGTCCGTTGAGGGAGGTGAGCTGTCGATACAGCACGGCGTTTGGAGCGTCCTTCGCGAGATCGCCCGGGCCATTCATCAAGAGCTTTTGGAATTCGCCAGCAAGCCGTCCTTTTTCCTCGGCGCTGGTGCTCGACTGCCACGTCGCCAACAAGGAGCCCGCAGGGAGGACCGACTCCGCGCCGCCGCCCTTGTCAGGCTCGCTATAGAAATGCCACACGCCGCCGTTGCCGAGGCTGTCTGCGTGCGGGTTGCCAGCGAGGATGCTGGGAGAGACATCCTTTGCCAGATTCCATTGCCGTGTGCCGTCGCTCAGGTTGAAATCCACAGCCGTGAGGTCGCACGAGTGGTTGCCGTCGCGCGGTCCGATGGCCAGGGAGAGGACGTCGCCCAACCGCACCGCGAGGTTCTCGAACGGGCCAAACTGGACTTCCTTCGCACCCTGCGAAGTGCCTGCCGCAAGCCGTTGCCGCGAGCTGCCTCGTCTCAATTCCAGAGCCCAGGTCACACCGTTGCCGCACTCCGGATGCGCGTGCTGCACCACCCCATCGACCCGTATTGTTGCCGCGACCGGGCTGCGCCAACCGGCGATCGCACGCAGCGTGGGGGACGGATGCAGGGCCACGCTGTGCGGCTTCATGTTGCCCGGCACGCGCACATGCTGATCCGAGGAATTCGCGATGACGCTCAATGCCTCAGCGCCGCTCCAGCCCTGGATGAAGGCGTAGCTCTGCATGGTCTCGATCTTCTGGGTTAAATGCGATTCAATCCTCGCTTCACCGGCACCGATGCCCAGGCAATCCAGCCAAGCGGTGAGCACGGCCGGCTCCACACCATGCTTTTGCGTGAGTTGAGCCACGGCGTTCTTATCCATCGGCCCGCTGACCTCCGCCGCCGCGGCGAGGCACTTGGCCGCGCTCGAAAAGATTTTCTCCCTATGCGTCCTCAACGCGACCACCGCCGCGCGGACGTCTCGCAATGAAAGGTCTGCCCGACCCGGTGCGACCAATCGAGGATTCTCCCACACGGCAAAATCGTTTTTGCTTCCGTCGCCAGCGTCGGAAACGGCCAGATACAACGTCGAGTCCTTGCCTGGGGAGGCCGACGGCATCTTGAGCCTCACTTCACGCGCGCTGGCGAGGGGCGTCACCGGAACCTGCCACGCCTTCGGGCCATCACGCTTGCCGATGTGTCCGACCTGAGTGAACCGCCATAACGCCTGCTGCCACTGGGCAATGGTTCCTTCCAAGGCGGGAACCCCGCCGAGCTTTGCGCTCCGCCACGGCTCGCGCACCAGGTCGAGCACCAGCGATGGCTTCGTCTCGTTCAACGCACGCCAAAGCATCCCAAGATACTTCGCGTTCAGCCCCTGCTCCCGGGCTACCTCCGCCGTGGTCTTCTTCCCGGATTGCAACGCCTCGCGCTCCGAAATCGTCGCCCCCAGATATTTAGACAGTGGCAGCACACCGCCGTCCTTGGTATCAAACTTGATGCCTTGCAGGTTCACCGCCGAACCGCCTCCGCCGACTGTGAACCGGGCGTAGAAGGAGCGGATGGCCCCGAGCCTTTCTTCCGTCCAATCGCGCTGTGAAGTGCTCGGCGAAAATCCAACCCCGCTCGGCAACAGGACTGCGTGAGCAGCGATGTCCTTGCCGGCGTCGAGATACTTTGTGACCAAAGAGGGCGACATCACAAGGGAGTTGCCAACGTTCATGAACCCTTCGCCTGAAGCCGAATCTGTTGGAAATTCCTTTGCCGGATCGAGTGACTCGACACCGGTCAGGTCGCGTAGGGTGTGGCTGTACTCGGCGTTCGAGAGTCGGCGCAGCACAACCGGGCCGGGGTCGGCACCCCGGGCAATGGCGATTTCGTCCAGCACAGCGTTGGCCCAGCCGAGCAATTGGTCTCGCTGGCCCGCGCTGGGCTGGGGTTTGTCTTTCGGTGGCATTTCACCCAGGGAAATCTGTTCCACGACACCCTGCCAAATCTTGGGCTGCTTCGTTACCTCGCTCATCGTTTTGAACTGCTCCAAATCGAGATCGCCTTTGTGTTTCTCGGTCGAATGGCACTCGAGGCAATACTCCTTGAGCAACGGGCGGATCTCTTTCTTAAAATCCGCTGCGGCACCGAGTGCCGTGGACGCGACGAGGAGTGTGAGGACGTGACGCAGGGAGTGGCGGATCATTCGATTCATCATGCAAAGAATCCTTGTTTAATCCAGCGCGCGCACGGTGGTCAAAGAGGTGATGAATCGATGGTCATCCCATTTCCACACGACCTTCTTGTCGCGGGTGACCTCAAAAGCATGAGCTCCTTTCCCCTCCTGGCCGCGCAAGAAATTCCCAACCAGGATGTGGCCATTAGGCAACTGTTGGATGCTGGAAACCCAGGTGATGTTCAATTCTGGCGCATCCGCCGCGGTGAACTGCCACGCAATCTTTTTGTCGGGTGTCACCTCGATGACGCGCTTCTGGGTGCCACACGAAATAAGGGTGTTTCCATTCTTCAACCGTTGGGCATCGCCCGCGTTCTCAACACCCGTGTATTCCCAGACGACGTTTCCCTCGACATCCACCTCACGCACCGCCCCCTCGCCTTCATGCGCGGCGAGAATGTTCCCGTTCGCCAGCTTATGAACGTTGCGCACCTGAAGATGATAACTTTCAACGCTCGTCTTGAGGGGCGTGATCCTGACCACATCCCCTTTCGAGTTCACCTCGACTGCCCGGCAGGGGCCTTGCTCGGCCACCAGCGTGTTGCCGTTGGCCAACCGCTGGCAGCCCAGCACTTGGGGGCACTGGCTCACGTAGTTCCACACCTCCTCGCCCTGGCGCGTGACCTCGCGCACACCCGTCGGCTTGCCGCCGTAGGCGTACAGCACATGGCCGTTTGGAAGCACTTCAAAAATGACGGCGATGCTCGGCGGCTTGTGTTCCCAAACAACCTTGCCGCTTGTGTCCAGTTCAAGAAGCCTGTTCGGGCCTTTGCCATACTCGAATAACAGGAGCCGATGCTTAATCGCTGTATCCGCCGCCGCCGCGGTCACCGATGTCGAGAGCGCAAGAACAAGCGCGACGAAATGTTGTTTGAGTTTCATGATGAAATTGAACGGTACCCCGCACGCTGACGCCATGTCTGGCCAACGCCAATGACGCACCAGCGCCACGGAACGACCCAGCACAACCGCGTCCCGGAGGTCCCAGTAGCAGAGCAGGAACTGAGACAAACCTAATGTGGCGCTCCTACCCTGGCAGCGGCGTCCCGCCGCTGTTCCATGTAGAGCCGAGACGGCTCTGCCACTTTACCCACAACTTCGAGATGCACGGCAGCACAACCCATCGCGTCATTTGTGCTGGCCATGGGCATACTTGCATTGTTATTACTGAGAGATGGACCGTCAACCACAAATGGCGCTCATCAAAAAGCACGGGCGCAACTCACGTTATCCGAGGTCGCCTCCCCTGACGCGGGTATCCCGCCGCTTAACCACGCTGAAGTGACAGTAGAGTAGGCGAAGCGGACGGATTGAGAGGCACAGGCCAATGACCGTCTCGCTTCGCCCCTCATCGAACCGGACAGGCGGTTTTC
>CAMBEJ010000029.1 GCA_945865375.1 Akkermansia muciniphila
TACCTCCATCCCTCTGAACATTGCCGAAGGCAACGGAAAATTCACTGGAGCGGATCGTTGCCGATATTTTGACAATGCCCGTGGCTCCGCTTTGGAAAGTGCCGCCGCCCTGGATGTGCTCGTGGCCAAAGGCCGATGTTCTGGGGAGGAAGTGCTGTCAGGAAAAGACCGCCTGTGGAGCGTCGTTTCGATGCTAGTCGCCTTGATAAAGGCAAACTCCGATTACCGGTTGCACGAGGGAAACCCGGGATAGGATTACGATTACGATTACGATTACGATTACGATTACGAGAAGATCTGGAAAAATCTGAGAGGCGCACGGCCGGGATCTTGGCGACAATTGACAAGGGTGGGGTGGGGTGTCCAGAGTGGAGGAGGAACCTTGAGAATATGCGATTGAATTGGATTTTATTTGCGGCGGGATTGGTGTTTCTGGAACGTCCGGCTTGGAGCGTGTCTGACGTTGAAGTGGCGGGTGCCATCGCTGTCCTTCGGGGGGTGGGCCCTGAGGGAAAGGGGAATCAGGAAGCGACGGACGCTTGGAAGACGCTCGTCTCTGGGGACCAGCGAGTCTTGATTCCAATTTTAAAGGGCATGGATGGGGCCAACGATCTGGCGTCAAACTGGCTTCGTGGCGCGGCGGATGCGGTGGTGAGCCGGGGGTTGGAAAAAAAGGATCTGACACCCATGGTCGAGCTGGGGGAGTTTTTGCTGGAAACCGGGCACTCACCCAAGGGACGGCGGCTGGCGTATGAAATTCTGGATCGAACCGATCATTCCGCTGCGCAACTGATCCTTCCCGGGTTGCTGCATGATCCCGCCCCCGAACTCCGGCGGGACGCCGTTCAGCGTTTGATGGATGAGGCAGGTGTTGCGAAAAGGGCCGGGCGCAAAGAGTTAGCGGTGATCGTTCTACGGCAGGCGCTTGGGGCGGCGAGGGATGCCGATCAGTTGGATGCTCTGAGCAAAAGTTTGCGCGAGTTTGATCGCAAGGTTGATCTGCCAGCACTTTTTGGATTTCTGTTGGACTGGAAGGTTGCGGGGCCTTTTGACAGCACCAAAGGGGTGGGATTCGACGTGGGCTATCCTCCAGAGAAAGGAGTTGACCTGACTGCGGAGTACGAGGGAAAGGGTGGCAAGGTTCTGTGGAAGCCGTTCAAGAGCCAGGACGAATTCGGATTGGTGGATGTGAACAAAGTATGCGGGCTTATCAAAGGGGCTGCCGCCTACGCTTACACGGAATTTGTCTCTGACAGAGCGAGGCCCGTGGAGCTGCGGCTGGGCTGCGAGAACGCATGGAAGATATGGGTGAATGGAAGCTATTTGTTTGGCCGGGACGAATATCATCGCGGAAAAGAGATCGACCAGTACCGCCTGGCGACCGAGTTGCAGGCCGGGATCAATCGGATTCTTGTGAAGCTTTGTCAGGACGAACAGAAGGAGGAATGGACCGTGGAATGGCAGTTTCAACTCCGCATTTGCGATCCGTACGGAGCTCCGGTGCGGTCTGCTTCGAAGTAACCAATTTTGAGATGAACCGTTTATGAATCGATTACAAGAGGCGGGTCAAGAGCGCGTGGCGACAGGAGGGTTATCCATGGCGGTGTGGGTGTTGTTAGCGACCTCATTTTTTGGAGGACCATTGTGGGGAGCCGACTGGCTTCAATTCCGGGGGCCTTTGGGATCGGGTGTTTCGGAGGAAGGGTTAGGGCCGGTTCTGCGCCCTGGGGGTCACGCCATCGCGTGGAGTTCCGAACTCCCTGGTCGAGGGCTGTCCAGCCCAGTGATTGTTGGGGACCGTGTTTTTGTGACCTGCTCAAGCGGTCCGAGGCAAGACCGGTTGCACGTGATGTGTTTTGGGTCGAAGGATGGCGTGAAACGGTGGGATCGGCAGTTTTTGGCGACCGGGCGCACGATGTGCCATGCAAAGTCCTCCGTGGCAGCTCCCACTCCAGCGAGCGATGGGGAGCGGATTTATGCGTTTTTTTCGTCGAACGATGTGTTTTGTCTTGATCTTGATGGCAACCTGGTTTGGCTGCGGGGGTTGACGCGCGATTATCCGAACGCGAGCAACAGCTTGGGGATGTCCTCATCGCTGGCCGTTGTAGAGGGTGTGGTGGTGGCGCAGGTGGAAAATGACAGCGAATCTTTCGCCGTGGGTTTGGACTGCAGAACCGGGATCAACCGATGGAAGATGGACAGGCCCAAGCGAGCCAACTGGACCTCACCTGTGGTCATCCCAGCAACGGTCGGGAAGCATCTTGTGGGGCTGCAGTCGAGCGCCGGGTTGACAGCTGTGGAGCCCGGGACTGGCAAGGAAGTGTGGTCTTACAGTGAAGGGGCGGCGACGATCCCTTCGAGCGCCGTATCAGGGCGTGTTGTTTACGTGCCCTCCAATGGATTGACCGCGCTGGAGATTGGGGAGTCAGGCGGCGCTCCGAAACAGCTCTGGCGTTCCGCCCAGTTGCGGCCCTCCACCCCGAGCCCGATTGTGGTGGGGGACCGGGTGTTCACGATGAACGACGCGGGTGTGCTGAGCTGCGGCGAGACGGCGACCGGGAGCCGAGTCTGGCAATTGCGGCTCAAGGGCCCCTTCAGCGCCTCTCCTGTGGCTTTGGGTAAATTGATGTATACGGTGAACGAGGCCGGCTTGGTGCAAGTGGTGGATTTGGCGGGGCCGGAGGGAGAGGTGGTGGGCGAACTGGATCTGAAGCAACCCATTTTGAGCACGCCGTCCATCTCAAGCGGGTCTGTTTTTGTGCGAGGAGACCGGACGCTTTGGAAAATCTCGAACTCATGATTTCAGCTCGGTTATTGGTTCGAAAACTGCTTGTGAATCGGGCCAGAAGATGCGGCACTCCGACTGAGAAAACTATGAAGAAGGAACACCTCCAAACTTTGCACATGGATGGGCGGAGCGGCGGACCGGCGACCGGTTTGGCCCGTGGGGACGGGTCGTCCGAGGTTCGTTTTGGCTGGTTCGGAGATTGGAAAGCACCTCGCCAAGCCGTCTTTTTCCTTCCTTTGAACCTTTGCCTCTGCTAGGATCTGAAGATCATGTACCGGTTTTTTATAGTTATTAGTTTTGTGTCCCTCCTGGCCATGGGCGGTTTGCCAAGGGGCCATGCCGATCAGTTCCATCTGACGAACGGCGACATCCTAGCAGGGCAACCCGCCTCGTATGGCGAGGAGGGATTGATTGTGAAGTTGGATATAGGAGAATTTTCGAAGCGGGTGCATTGGATGAAGGTGACGCAAGAGAGTTTGAAGCATTTGGCGCTGAACCCGAAGATAGCGCCCTTTGCGGAGCCGTTTATTGAATTGCCGATGGAGATCAGCCCTGAGAAGAAGAAGTCCAGGGAGATTCGCATCAAACCAGTCCCCAGAGTGGAGCGTGTTACGGAGAAAAGTTCGTTCTTGGCGTCGATGACCACCGTTCCCGGGTTGGTGATGCTGGGGTTTTTGTTTCTCGGAAACCTGTTCGCCGCCTACGAGATTGCGGTTTACCGTGGGCGACCCGTGGCCTTGGTTTGCGGAGTTGCGGCCTTACTTCCGGTTGTGGGACCCATTTTATTCCTAGCAACCCCCGCCGCGAACCCAGTGATGATGGAGTCGGCGGATGAAGGGGATATGGGGGCATCGAACGAACTGGTGAACCCACTTGCCTCATCGGGCGCCAAGTCCAGCGCGCTGTCTGTGGCCTCGCACGACAAGGGTGGTGGCGGCGGTGGAGACACAGGGACAAAGGTATTCAAGAAAGGGGACACGACCTTCAATCGGCGTTGGTTTGAGGTGACTTTCACGGGTTTTTTCCGTGTTGTGCCGGCTGAAGGGGATAAAAATCTGGTTTTGGTGGTGAAAGCGGGCCGGAACGATTACGTGGCGAAACGCATCACACGCATTTCGATGACTGAAATTCATCTCCAGCTCATCAATGCTGGCGAGGTCCCCGTTCCTTTTGACGAGATCTATGAGGTTCAAGTCCGGCACAAGGATGCGAAAGTCTGACCTATGAAACTGCGCACCATCCTCCTCTTCGGCGCTCCCGGTGCCGGCAAGGGCACTCAAGGGAAAATCCTTGGTACAATCCCCAATTTTTTCCATTTTGCATGCGGCGATGCATTTCGGAATCTGACCATCGAGAATGAGATCGGGCGAATTTTCATCGACTACTCCAGCCGCGGACAGTTGGTTCCCGAGGAGACGACGATTCGGTTGTGGAAGCAATCCATTGAGGGGAGTCGTCGTGTGGGTCGCTACAACCCGCAAAAAGACACCCTTGTTCTGGATGGAATTCCCAGGAACGCCACGCAGGCTCAAATCATGAGTGAGACGCTGGATGTGGTCGCTGTATTTCATCTCAAATGCTCGAACCTGGATCAGTTGGTGGAGAGGATGCAGCGCAGGGCCCTCCGCGAGAACAGGTTGGATGATGCGAACATGGAGATTATCCAGGCCCGGCTTGAAACCTACGAGCGCGAGACCAAGAGCGTCCTGGATTATTACGGGACTGACCTAGTCCATTTTATTGATTCATCGCAGACCCCGACGAACGTTTTGCGTGCGATTTTGGATGTGATCGCGGCGCTGCCTCCGGCGCAGGCTTGTTCTGCTGACGCCGGTTTGCTGCCGGTGTGATTGACTCTGGCCCTGCAATGGGGTGCCCGTGAATGAAGCCTGTTCAGATTGTGTTTATGGGGACGGCGGAACTGGCTTGCGAAAGCCTTAGGCGGCTGTCCGTTGATGAGGGCTCGGAGGTGGTTGCGGTGGTGACACAGCCAGATCGGCCCAAGGGGCGTGCGCTCAAGCTTCAACCGACGCCCGTCAAGCGGGTTGCCTTGGATCACGGGTTGGCTGTACTCCAGCCGATCAAGGCGCGCTCCCCTGAGTTTATGGAGCAGTTGGCCGCGTACAAGCCTGATCTGATCGTGGTGGTTGCCTACGGCCAGATGCTGCCGAAGGCGATCCTGAACCTTCCGCGTTACGGCTGCCTGAACGTTCACACATCGCTGCTGCCGAAATACCGCGGGGCCGCCCCGATACAATGGGCCCTCTTGCAGGGGGATGAGGAGACTGGAGTGACGATCATGCGGATGGATGAGGGGCTTGATACGGGTCCCATCGTGGCGGTTGCCCGAACCCCGATTTCTTCTCTGGATAATTCCCAGACGCTCCATGATCGCCTGGCTAGCTTGGGAGCTCATTTGTTGTTGGAGACCATTCCAGGCTATGTGGGAGGGACAATGGAGGCCGTTCCCCAGCCGACAGAGGGGGCGTGTTATGCGCGAAAAATCACCAAGGAAGATGGCGAGATTGACTGGAGTTTGACGGCGAAAGCCGTTTGCAATCGAGTTCGCGGATTCACACCCTGGCCCGGCGCGTTCACTTATTTGCGGGATGAACCGTTGAAGATGCTGAAGATCGCGGGTGTTGCCGTGATGGAGGCCTCCCATGGGGAGTGCGGACAAATTTTGAGAGCTTCGCGCCAAGGGATCGTGGTGGGTTGTGGCGAAGGATCCTTAGAGATCAGCGAGGTGCAGAAGGAAGGGGGCCGTTGGATGCCTGTCTCGGAATTCCTCGCCGGGCATCGGCTTGCGGAAGGTGCCTATTTCGGACGCTCGAAGACCGACCGCGCTGTTCCCTGCGGCGGATAAGGGCGTGGAGGAGCAGTTTTAACCTGACTTTTAATGAAGGCCTGTTTAGGTTTGCAGGACACAAATTATCCCTTTGAATTATGGCAAAAATACTTTCTGAGATTCGTGCTTTTTTAGATCCACAACCCGTGAGGATGTATGTGGACGGCGAGTGGACCGAAGCGGCTTCCAGCAGCAGCTTTGAAGTGCGAGATCCCGGTGATGGTTGCGTGATAGCGAATGTGGCGGCCGGAGAGGCCCGTGACATCGAGAAAGCAGTGGAGGCTGCGCGCTGGGCTTTTCGTCATGGAACATGGGCTGGGATGCCGGCCAATGATCGAGCGGTTTACTTGCACCGACTCGCGGATTTGGTGGATCGCGACCGTGCGATTCTGGCTCAATTGGAATCGTTGGACGTGGGCAAGCCGCTGGCTCAGTCAACCGGAGGGGACATTCCAAACGTCTCGGCCACATTGAGGTACTACGCGGATCTTTCGGTGCATACTCGGCGGCGGGAACCCATCGCCGTTTCAGGTTATGAAGCCCGGAGCGTGCGATCGCCATACGGCGTGTGCGGCTTCATATTTCCGTGGAATTTCCCATTACTGTTGGTTGGATGGGGCATCTCGCCCGCGCTGGCCGCGGGGAATTGCGTCGTGATCAAGCCAGCGGAGGACACGCCGCTCACGACCCTCTATTTCTGTAAGCTAGCCGAGGAGGCGGGAATTCCAAAAGGGGTGATCAACGTCGTCACTGGCTTGGGTGAAACGGCCGGAGCCGCGCTTGCGGAACACCCCGGGATAAGGCGTCTATCCTTCACCGGCTCGCCCGAAATTGGCCGCCAGGTGGCCGAGTCATGCGGGCGCAATTTGGTGCCTGTGAAACTGGAATTGGGAGGGAAAGGAGCGGCGGTCATTTTCGATGATGCGGATGTGGATGCCGCGGCACGAGCTCTGGCCGGCGCGATCACGTTGAACACCGGCCAGGTATGCTGTACCGCGACACGCTGGGTGGTTGCAAAGAAAGTGATGAGCCGACTTGTTGACGTCGCTTGCGAAGCGTTGTCAAAGGTTTCTATCGGCCACGCCTTGGATGAGGGGACATCCATGGGGCCGGTGGTCAGCGAAAAGCAGAGGCAAAGAGTTCTGGGCTACCTGGAACGAGGAGAACGAGAGGGAGCCAGCGTGTTGTTGAGAGGCGGGCCGCATCGAGTGGAAGGGCACGAAGGAGGCTACTATGTAAAGCCTTCCCTGCTGACAGGGGCTCCGGAGAACGTGTGCGCACGCGAGGAGATTTTTGGACCCGTGGCCTACGTGATGCCCTTTGAGGATGAGGCCGAGGCGGTAGAGTTGGTGAACAGCTCGAATTACGGTCTCGCGAATAGCGTTTGGTCGGGTGATTTATCCCGCGCCAACCGGGTGGCCGAGTGTCTGGTGGCGGGTAACAGTTGGATCAACGCGCACAATGTGTTCCCGCACGGTGTCCCTTATGCAGGCTGCAACCTGAGCGGGATGGGGGGCGGGGTTCTTGGACCCGAGACGTTGTTGGATTATCTCAGGTCGCAATCGATTGTGCGTCCTTTTTGAAGGACACAGGGACTGCCGCCCTTGCTGCCACCGTGGGAATGGGCGAGCTGCATACCCTGGAAGTGCGTGCAGGCCATGGACTGATCGGACAACAGCCGCACTTAGAGACCTCGCGCTGCAATGTCCGCGCCGCGTTCACGGGCGCGATCAGTACAGCGGTTTGTTTAGAAGGCCGCGTTGTTCGGTAGATGTGGCGATTGCCCACGCTGTCGCGCGGGCGGGGACGTCGCAGCGCGACCTCCCTATTCCAGAACCTAACCCCATCTACGCATGGTGCATGGGAACGCGGACAAGGACCGAGACCAAAACACGGTATGGTTGTTGCTCTTAATCAGAGCCTTGTGAAGTCTCGCAGTCGATCTGGCGTTGCGGTGTTTGGTTTGGTTCTACTTGTGTGCTGCTCGGCACGGAGCCTGCGGCATCCATTTGGAGCCGGTCTGGATTCCCGGCAGGCTTCCTCATCCACGCTGCCGGAGGGACGTGCGCAGGCACATCGTGAGCGCGCTGCGGCTCCGGGCAAAGTTGCGAGGAACGCGGAGGATGCTGTGGCGTCGCCGGAGCGGCCAGTGGAGGACCTTCATCGCCGGGTGCTCTCGCGTTATCCGGCGTCCCCTCCAGACCCTGCCAGAGAAGCTGTTTTTCACGAATTTGACGAGTGGCTAAGAAGTTATTTGAGTCGCCCGACAGTGCCCACCAACCAGGAGGATGACAATTTGAGTGTCGGTTTGATGTGGGTGAATCGACGGCGTGTTGTGTTGGAGGAGTTGATCCGCCGAGACCCTGAGCGCGCGTTGGAGTTATCACTTTCCCCTTGGGTTGCAAATCGTCTTCCTGAACAAGTCGGATCGCGCCTAGAGCGAGTCGTGGATGCCAGGGGAGATTTGGAAGTCCTTGCCGCTTTGCCTGCCCCCGGCAAGGAAGCGGAGGTGCCGAGAGTGAGCCGTTTGGTCCGGGTAGGTGATGAGACATTTCAGGCTTATGTCTTCGGGAGGCGCTTGGAGGAGTCAACACGCCGTCGGATACCGATTCATGGGATCGCTGTGGGCCTGACCTTGGCGGTGGATGAACACGCCATTCGACTTTTGTCAGCGAGGGAGATGGAGGAGCGGAGTGGTGTGCCCCTGGATGCGGTCTGCTCGCTGTCAGGCGCTACCCTGAAGTCCGGTTCGGGGGCTGTCATGGTCAGCGAGGGGGACAGGGATGTCGTGTTGTGCGGAGTGGAGCACGCTCGTGTTTTCGACGACACCCTGGTTGGGCAGGAGGCGGAGACGGACACGAACGGCATCGCCAAGGCGAGTTTGGGGGCGAATTCGTGGACTCTTGGTGAGAAGAAGCTGCTGTTGGTTCGCGTGGATTTCTCGGATCTGACAGGAGCCCCATTTTCGGACAGCGCGGGCACGAACCTCGTCATTGGGCTGAGGGAGTTTTATGGCGAATCCTCTTACAACAAAGCCTCATTCGCTCTGATTGGGGCGGGGTCTGCGATGACGCCAACCCTGCGGATGCCAGCCGCCAGCTCTTTTTATGGGACGAATAACAATGCTTCCAAGCTGCGGAGCGACGCTCGAGTAGCCGCCAAAGCAGCGGGTTACGATTTGAGCCGGTACCAATTGGATCTCGTGTGTCTCGGCAATGTCTCGGGGTTCGGCTGGGCGGGTTTGGGGGTGGTGGGTTCGGCTGGGGCATGGATGAGGGGACCCGCTTCGTTGGGGGTGGCGGCGCATGAGCTCGGGCACAATTTCGGGCTGAACCACGCAAACTTCTGGGAGACGAGTGGTTTGAGCATTATCGGGAAGGGAAGCGAGGTCGAGTATGGAGACAAGTTTGACACCATGGGCTCGGCCAATGCGGGGGTGAAACATTTTAATGCACGCTATAAGAATTACCTCAACTGGCTGGGCGCCGCGGATGTGACATCGGTGACTTTCAATGGGAAGTATAGGTTGTTTGCGCAGGATTTAAGCCAGAGCACAGGCGTGCGAGCGCTTAAGATCGCCAGAGGATCCACGACGAATTACTGGGTGGAGTTTCGACAGCGATATACAAGCAATCCTTGGCTGATGGATGGCGTCGGGCTCAGGTGGGGAAGGGCCGCCAATCAAAGCACCCAACTCCTGGATGCGACTCCGGGGTCAGTGGACGGGAAAGATGACTCACCATTGATGGTGGGGCGCACCTTCTCAGACCGTGACGCGGGGGTGCATATCACCGTGCTTGGGAAGGGAGGGACGAGCCCGGAGTCGATGGATGTGGCGGTGTATCGGGGGTTTTTCGTCGGGAACCGGAGCCCTGAAGTGACGGTGGCTTCGGCGACGATCCAGACCACGGTTGGGACCGAGATCCGGCTCGCGGTGTCAGCGTCGGACCCGGATGGCGACGAGCTGGCTTACGGCTGGGAGTTTGGGGACAAAGGCACGGGTTCCAACGAGGCAGGAGCGTTGCATACATGGACGGCCGCCGGGGATTACCAGGCTCGTGTTTCGGTTTCCGATATGCGCGGCGGGGTCACGGTGAAATCCATGTCCGTGCGTGTTGGAAATCCCGGCACGTTCAAGGTAAGCGGCAAGGTCATCCTGGACGGGCGTCCGCTGGCGGGCGTCCTGGTAGCGGCCACTTCATCGAAAACCGCTTTGACAGATTCTGATGGAGCCTACCATCTGGTTGGGCTGACTGCCAGCACCTACACGATCAAGGCCCGCCTGGAAGGTTATAGTTTCGAGTTGGATGGTTTTACCAATCCTCTGAGAATTTCTTCGAATGTAACGGGAGTGAATTTTCATGCGATTCCTCCGCTTGATCTGCGCGATGTCGCGCTTGTCCCGATGGGCGCCGTGTGGCATTATCTTGACGACGGGTCGGATCAAGGGACGGCATGGAGGGAAGCCAGCTATAACGACTCAGGATGGCGGGAAGGACCTGCCGAACTGGGTTATGGTGACACGGATGTGGCCACTGTAATACGCTACGGACCAAACTCGAACAACAAGCACATCACGACCTATTTCCGGCACTCGTTCGAAGTGGAAGACCCAGCGGTTTATACAAGCGCGACGATGGAGTTGGTTCGTGACGATGGCGCCGTGGTTTATCTCAACGGTGCAGAGGTGTTCCGAAGCAATATGCCTGCCGGGAACATCAGAACCGCAACGCGCGCGTCCTCGACGGTCAGCGGGACGGACGAAATCGCTTCCTTCGATGAAGTCTTCAATCCCTCCTTGTTGAAGAGAGGAGGCAATGTGCTGGCTGTGGAGCTGCATCAATCGAGCCCGACTTCGTCTGATGTTCGATTTGATTTGCGCGTTGTAGCGGCGTCTTTAGCTCGGGAACAGTCTCCCAAACTGTCCGTACAAAGGAGCTTTCCAGGGGTCGAGATTGCATGGCCGGGGATGTCTGGTGGCTGGCGGCTTTTTTCGGCTTCCGGCTTGGGCGAACCGGCAGTGTGGCGGGCTGTCGACGGAGCGCCCCAATCGTCAACGGCCGACAACCGGTTCAGGGTTCCTGAGTCAACAGGAACCGTTTTTTTTCAGTTGAGGCGGTGAAGGGCAAGGGGAAAGCAGCGTCGAACACACGACAACCTTGATTGCGAGTACAAGCAGGAAACGTGAGCGCCAAAAATCTGAACTCAGTAAAACGAGCTCGTTTAGCCCGATGCCCGAGCCACTCCAATTCCCCGCTCTAACACGTCATCCTAATCGTAATCGCGATCGCAATCCACCCCTCTGTTTCAAGGGCAACACCCGAGGATTACGATTACGATTACGAAGAATGAGAGTTGAAAGTTGAGCGTTGAACGTTCCCCAATTTCGCCGTTTGCATCTCTTTGCCTGGGTTCGCAAGGCGCCGGCGGCCGCAATGAGCGAAAAATTCGCCGTTCGGCATCGATTTTCATCGAGTTGGCTTGGTGGGCGGCGGCTGGAATCTATTTGCGAAACTCTTTCAGAAAACGCTCCACGTTCAACGTTCAGCCCCGACTGTGGTCTTTGTTTTTCTTTTTGCTGGCGAGCTCTCTCAGTATGGGGCTTAATCTGACTTGATGAACCCGAAGGATTTGGCAAGTCGGAGGTTATTCCTGGAGTGTGCTACCAAAGCCATGGCGGCGGCCGTGTGCGGCGGTGTGGGTGTGGGCGTCACATCGCGGGCTGCTGAACCTGTTTCACGCCGTTTGCCAAGCAAACTTTCTTTGGGTTTGGCGGCTTATTCGTTTCGGGATTTCTTCATTGATTCAAACCACACTCGCGAGCGGCAATTGACAGCGGATAAGCGCATTTCCATCCCCGATTTCATCGATTTTTGCGCCTCAAACGGCTGTGACGGCGTGGAGCTGACGAGCTACTATTTTCCAAGATCGGTGACACCGGAATTTTTGAGCGAACTACGCCACCGAGCCTTTGTGAACGGGATGGTGGTGAGCGGGTCTGCGGTTGGGAATCGGTTCACTATTCCAAAGGGCGAGGAGCGCGACCGAGAAATTGCGCACGTGAAGCAGTGGATCGACCACACCTCAGCCATGGGCGCATCGCACCTGCGGGTGTTTTCGGGAGACAAGGGCAAACTGCCGGTGGAGGATGCCAGGAATCTCTGTGTTGAGGCGTTGGAGGAATGCTGCGATTACGCGGGCAAGCGTGGAGTGTTCCTGGGGATTGAAAACCATGGCGGCATTGTTGCGGAAGCGGACGGTCTGCTCGAGATTGTAAAAGCCGTCAAGAGTTCGTGGCTCGGTGTGAACCTGGACACGGGCAACTTCCACACGCCGGATCCGTACTCAGACCTGGCCCGATGCGCGCCTTACGCGGTGAATGTCCAGATCAAATCGGAGATCCAACCCCGGGGTGTCGCCAAGGGATTGGCTGATCTCCCACGGCTGGTGAAAATTTTAAGAGACGCCGGCTACCGAGGCTTTGTGACCTTGGAATATGAAGCGGCGGAGGATGCGTGGACCGCCGTGCCTCGGTTGTTGAAGGAATTGAAGCGCCTGTTGGTGGGATGAAGTTGGCTTGGGTCGAACGATGACATTGATTGTATCTATGAAACAAGCGGGGTTTCCGGTGTGGCTTTGGGTCTTGGCGCTGGGAGTGTTTTGGGCAAACGCCAACGCTGGTTTTCAGGCGGGCATTGCGGTGCGTGGGGTCACTCCTGATCCGTTGCTCCCGGTTTCTGGCGGCTTAGGCCCCTCTCACGCGGTCCATAAAAAGGAAGGAGAACTCACGGTTCGCGCTCTGGTTTTTAAGGATGACACAACTGCCGTGGCGATCGTGAGCTCTGATTTTTTGGGGTTCCCTTCCGCCCTCGGCAACCGGGTGCGAAGCCGGATCAAGGGCATTCCTGGGACGAACATTTTGATTGGTGCGACACACACCCACAGTGCCCCGGATTGTTATGCTTTTCCGGACGGAAAAGGCGGGACCTCAGCGGATCTGGGCTATCTGGACCGGGTGTGCAATGAGATGGTGGCGGCGATCGAAGAGGCCCTTCGACTGGTGCGGCCCGCAAAGCTGAGAGCGGCGACTGGAGAGGCTCGTGGTAAAATCGCCTACAACTACTACGCCGAGCAGTTGTATGATCCCCGCTGTCACCTCTTGCAAGCGGTTGGGGAGGACGGGAAGCCGATTGCCACCCTTGTGAACTACGCGATCCATCCCGAGGTGATCGGTGCTGATGCCGGGATCTTGAGCCCGGACTTAGTGGGTCCCTTGTACGACCGGATCCAAGCACAAGGGGGCGGAGTAGGCATTTTTATGAACGGTGCTCAGGGCGGCATGGTGACCGCTGATAACCGCGCCGAAGGAGGAGGCGAGCATAGAAATTGGGCCGAATGCGTTCGCATCGGCCGTTTGTTGGCAGATGAATCGATGCGGATCTTGTCAGGCGCTCCCCTGCAAACCGAACCGCGACTTTTTTGCACTTCGAGAACGATCCATTTCCCCGTGGATTCACCTCTGTTGCGGGGCATTATGAAAGCGTCTCCCCTGGGATTTCAGGGAACGGAGGACGGACGCATCAGCACGCAGTTGAACCTGGTGAATGTTGGAAACGCGCAGATCGTGACGATTCCGGGGGAAGCCCTGCCGAACATAGGGTATTATCTGAAACGGAACATGCGAGGGGAGCATCGGTTTCTTTTTGGTCTGACCAACGACGCCTTCGGTTACATACTCACAAAGGAGGACTTCGGAAGTTTTAAGCGGTATGAGTATGTGACACGGACTTCGTTAGGGGAGAGGACTGCGGACATTCTGGAGGAGGCGGTTCTGCGTTTGGTGAAGGAATCACCCTCGCCTTAAGCGCGGTGTTGTTCCACGACAGGCGGCTCCGTGAGCCGCCTTTTTGACAGAATGGAAGCTTGCCATGGTTTTTGCGAATCCGTATCACTTCTGCCGGCGGAAGTGTGCCTTGTGGCATGCTGAAGAGCGTCGGTCCACCTTGGGTGTGCTTTTTTGATTCCGTCGGGGTTGTCTTTGGGAGCTTGCGGCGATGCTAACGCAACAGGACAGTTTTGTTTCAACAACGGTCGCTTCGACCGCGCTGCGGGAAGGTCCCGGTGCGGTTGACTGCCTGCCTTCTATAAGGGAGATCTGGTCGAAGCCGCTGCCACATTTGGCTGGGGACGGGCTCACCCGTTTCTTGGTTCGAGGCGTGCTGTCTGGATTTCGGAGCCGCCTTGCCGGTGTCCGCGGCCTCGCCAATGTGAGTGCGTCAGCGGATCCGTTTATCCTTGTTTTGAATCACAACCAAGCTCTGGAAGTCTTGTTAGTGCCGGCTTTGTTGTTCTTTTTTCGGGACGGCAAGAGGGTGCATTTTCTCGCCGATTGGAACTATCGTATGATCCCGTTCGTGGAGATATTTTACCGATGCGGGCAGGTGATCACGCTGACTAGGAAGCCCGCCAAACCTCGGTTTCTGAATGTCTTGAAGCCTTTATTCACCGATGCGTTACCGGCGGTCCAGCGCACCGAGGATTTGCTGCGCAAGGGTGCTTCTGTGGGGGTGTTTCCAGAGGGGACCATCAACCGGAATCCCACGCGAATGCTCAAGGGATATTCTGGAGCCGCCCAGCTCTCTTTGACGACCGGGGTTGCTGTGGTACCAGGTGGCATCTGGTTTCCCCGGATCCCCCCTGGATGTCAACGCATCCCGGAGTTCTCTGCGATGCAGGTGCAGTTCGGAACCCCCCTTCAGCCGCCCCGTTCGCAAGGCCCCGTGGAGTTGGAGACCATCCGAGAATGGCATGGTGTCATTATGGAGAAAGTTTCAGCTCTGTGTTGCAAGAGGTGGAAGGTCGGAACTAACCGGAGATAGACTCGAGTCATGTGGAGCCTAAAATGTCTTTGAAGGATCGCATAACCACCCATCGTGTGGAGGAAGAAACCCAGCGTTTGCACGCTATCCAGGTCATGCGTGCCACGTATGAAACTGAAAAAAACTGGATGCGAGGCGAAGAGAAGTTGTTTCCGCTTCGAGACCTTTCCGATCATGCGGTGTCCTGGTTCGTTGTGTATGACGGCGAACGACCGATCGGAGTGTTGAGGGTGCTGTACTCGCCCCCTTTGGAGCTTTACAAACAGTACGGGTTTAAGCCCATCGGAGAAGGGTTTGATGTCGAGGAGTTCGTTAAACAGAATCGGATCGCAGAGATCGGACGGTTCGCAGTGCTGCCTGAATATCGGCGTTATATCATGGTCTCCGCGTCGCTGATGCGTGTTGCGAGCAAAGAAACCTTCAAACGGGGCTTCACGCACTATGTGACGGATATATTCGAGGGTGAGAAGCACAGTCCCTATGATTTTCATCGCCGTGTGATGGGTTTTCAGCCGGTGGCGTCGCACGATGTCGGCGAACTCAACTGCCCGAATCGAAGGATCACCATGATCGTGAACCTGGGCGAGGCCTACCGGAATTTACAGGCTTCTAACAACTGGATTTATCGTTTTTTCATGGAGGATTGGGATCCGGAACTTGATTTGAAATTGCGCGGTGGCAGCCACTCCTGATTTTCCTTTTTACGGTTTTACTTTCTGATCTCTCCTGTTAACCTGCACCCATGTCTGAGATCGTTGAGTATGTTGCGCACGGAGCGGCGGCTATCACCCCCCATATTGTGGAGAAGGTTTTACGCCATCTCCCCATGTGGAAGGTGGAGTTCACCCAGATCAATGCCCCAAGGTTTCCCCATTTGGTCGATCAGCTCGAATTTCTTGCCGACGCGGTCGAAGACGCCTACGAGGGTGTTTATAAGGATCTCCCCTATGTGGCGTTTGCCGAAGCGGTGTTCGCCCTGACCTACGCGCACAAGAAAGTGGATATCATCCCTGATGTGCTGCCGGGGTTGGGTCGCGCCGACGATTCAAGTGTGGTGCGAGCGGTTTTGATCCGTCATGAGGCAACCTTCGCGAAGTATGCCGAAGCCCAGGGGCGTCATTGGAACCGGATCACCAGCGAGCCTTGAGGGTCGGGGTCTCATGCCTCGGGTTCGAGGTGCCCTGTTTTCATTTTCGTCGCACGGTGTGTTCACTCCCCCCTTCAAGCGGGCCGAACACTTCTTTCTCGCCGCCTGGCCAAAACACCGTCACGCGATCCGCCCGGGATGATTCCCCGAGCCCGAAGTGGACTCGCGGATCGTTGCTCGAACAATACCCTTCATGGGGCCGGACCTGCCGCCTCTGAATCTTTCCTGAGGATTCAAGGCTCACCTCCGCACCCAGGGCGTCGGACCCCATCGCATTCAATACACGCAATCTCAGCCAATGCCCCCGCAGGTTCGTCACGTTGCGAAGCAAGTGAAAACGGTTGTCCCGGTTGGCAACCACAAGATCGAGGGCGCCGTCATTGTCGAAGTCCGCGACGGCGAGGCCCCGGCTGCTCGCCAACAGTGGCGGGTTGACTCCATCCCCTCCCCCTACCCTTTCGAACTCTCCTTTGCCTAATCCGTGCAGCAAGCTGTTCCGCTCGGCATAGGGATCCGCCTTGTCGAGGTCTGTCGGCCCCAGTCGGACACGTCCGTTCGCGACATAGAGGTCCAGAATCCCGTCGTTGTCAAAGTCCGCGGCCACGACTCCGAATCCGGTGGAAGCCCCGCTCGTGGCGCCGGGGCCACGCGGCGCGACCAGATCGTTGAACCAGCCGTTCGAGTTTGCGTAGACCCTGTTCAGTTCTCCCGTGAGGTGCGTGACGAAAATATCCCACTGCCCGCGTTCAAATAGATCCAGAACGGCCACTCCCATTCCCGCCTCGGAAACCCCCATGGCATTGACAGCGCAGCCTCTTACCAGGGCTTCATCCTTGAATTTTCCTTTGCCCTTATTGATCCAGAGCTGGTTCGGCATCGCGTCGTTTGCGACAAATATGTCGGGTTTGCCGTCTCGATCGAAATCAGCCACGCCCACACCCAATCCGGTTCCAAAAGCGGCGTTCAACCCGGCGGCAAGTGTCGCGTCCTCAAACGTGGCGTCGCCCCGATTTCGAAACAGTGTGTCCATGGCGGGTGCCTGATAGTTCAGGGGAGAACAGTAATCCCGCTGTCCGCCTCGGGAGAAACACTCCACTTCAGTACCGGGCGACCATCGTAAGTAATTCGCGATAAACAGATCGAGATGGCCATCGCCATCGTAATCTAGAAAAGCCGCGCTTGTTCCCCAAGAATGGCCCTTCACGCCCGCCTTTCCGGTGACGTCCTCGAAAGTTCCTCGCCCTGTGTTCCGATACAGGATGTTCGATCCGACCTGCGTCACGAGCAGATCCACATGGCCGTCGCCGTCAAAGTCCGCGCAGGCCACGCCCATGCCGTAGCCCGTCGATCGAGTGGCAAGGTTTGCTTTCTCGGTCATGTCTTCGAACCTCCAGTTTCCAAGGTTTCGGTAGAGTCTATGCCCTGGAGCATTGGTGGCATCATCGTAAAGCGAGCCGCCCTGAACACAGAAAATGTCCATCAACCCGTCGCCATCGAAGTCCAGAACCCCCACCCCTCCGGTGTTGATTTCTGGCATGAAAAACTTTTCCCGGTGCCCGGATTGATGGCCGAAGGTCAGGCCGGCTTGGTTGCCGATTTCTGCAAACCATGGAGCAGTTGCCTTTGCGGTGTGTGAATTAGCCAATGTTGGGGGCGTCGTGATGCTCGTGGTAGGCACTTCGCTCGGAGGGCGGCATCCCGCGAGTGCGAGCCCCAGAAGGAGAAGGGCGAGCGTGGGCCTAGGCGTGAAACGGAGCCAGTTCATAGAATCATTTGAGGCGGAATGTTGAAGTAGGTCATGGAAAGGCCTGACGAATCATCTTGCAGGGGCTCCTCGAGTTTGTTGCAGCCTTTTTCGCAACACTGCGGCCCCTTCGTTCCTGGGATCGATCTCCCGAATCGCCTCCAAAGCCGCCATCGCGGCGTCTTCAGCCTTCAGTTCAATCGAAAGTTCAGCGATACGGAGTTGGCCCTCAACAAGGTCCGGATCCGTTTCCAAAGCTTTTCGATAGCTCGCCAACGCCAGTTCAGGGTCATTCAAGGATCGCCACTGGATGTCCCCGATCTCGACTTCTATCAAGGCATTCTTCGGATCAGCCGCGCGTGCTTCCTGGAGACTTTTGATGGCCTCATCAAAGCGCGTCAACGCGATGAGCGCGTCCGCGCGCGTGATGAGCGGCTTGGGTGTCGACGGCATCAGAAGCACCGCGCGTTCGGCGTCTCTCAAAGCTTCTTCCGCCTTGCCCATGCCAAGCAGCACAGAGGATTTGATCAACAAAATCGGGACATGTGTGGCGTCGATGGATTGGGCTTTTTCCAGGAGTTGCAACGCCTTGTCGAGCTTTCCATCTTGGAGCAAGATTTCGGCGAAGTTCAGCAGGAGGGACAGACTATTGGGCCGATAAGCGAGAGCGGATGCCATCAGCGATGCCGCCTGCTGGAGATCGCCCTGGAGCAGCAGTTGGCGGGCGGCTTCCCCGATGTCCTGGGGCAGCCGCATGTGTTTTGGGGCTTCGATATTCCACGGGTCTGGCATGGGAAAGAGCAAGCCGTCCTGGCCCCTGCGCAGCTCCCGTTCCGCATCGCGAGCGCGGCCTGCGGTTCGGTAGGCGAGCCCGAGCAAATGATGCGTGGATCGGGCGCTTGGATCCAATCGCACGGCCTTTTCAAGACAGACGATCGCATTTGAAACACTGCCTTCCAGGAGGCATACGTGCCCCAGGCCGGTGTGACCACGCCATTCGCCCGGTGCCAGCACAGTGAGTTTCTCAAAGGCGGGACGTGCGAGCGCGAGATCCCCTTGCCTCAGCGCCAGATCTCCCAAGCGCCAGTGGCCCTGAGGAAATCCGGGGTGCGCCGCCATGGTTTCTTTGTAGAAAATGAGGGCTTGATCCGGTTGTCCCAATTCTTCTGAAGCGACTCCCCGATAGAGCAAGGGGAGCGGGTCCTTGGGGTTGAGCTTTGAGGCGTTTGAAAACGCCGAAGCCGCCTCGTTCCAGAGCTGGTTTGCGGCGTAGACCAACCCCAGGAGAGCCTGGGCTGAGGCATCGTTCGGGGCTTTATTCGCGACGCGGATCTGCTGCTTGAGGTAAGCCTGCAGTTGCGGCTCCATTCGGTCCAAATCAGCGGGAACCGGGACTGAAACTGAGCCCCCCTTCGGCATCCGGGAGGCGCGGGATAGGAACCAGCCGACCGCAGCGAGGACGAGAATGACAGCGAGGAGTAGCCGGATTCGCGGATTCTTCGCCTGAATAGTTGGCAACTGCATGGGCCTGGGAAAACTGCGAAAAATCAGACTGTGTGTCGATGAGAATTACGCGGTTTTGCAGGGTTTTGCTTGTGGCACGCCCTGGGTTCTCTCATGCTGCGGGGGATGGCGGACCGAATAATTTCCGATGTGTTGACCAAGCCGGACGTGGCGATGGAGGTGACTTTGCGCCCCTCTATTTTTGCCGATTTTACGGGACAAAGGAAGGTCAAGGAGCGGCTTGAGATCGCGGTGCAAGCGGCCAAACAACGCGGTGAAGCGCTCGATCATGTGCTCCTCAGCGGCCCGCCTGGCCTCGGCAAAACCACGCTTGCCAACATCATCGCGAAAGCCATGGGTGGGAACCTCAAATGCACCAGTGGACCGACCATCGAGAAGGCGGCGGATCTGGCGGGGTTATTGACCAATCTGGAGGAGGGCGATGTCCTTTTCATCGATGAAATTCATCGGTTACAGAAGATTATCGAGGAATACCTCTACCCAGCGATGGAGGATTTCAAGCTGGACATCATCATCGACCAGGGGCCGAACGCACGGAGCGTCAGGCTGAATCTGCCAAGGTTCACATTGATCGGTGCCACGACTCGCAGCGGGTTGTTGTCTTCCCCAATGCTCACGCGGTTTCCCGTGCGCGAGCGCCTGGATTATTACGGGGCGGACGATCTCAGCACCATCGTCTCGCGAGCGGCCCGGCTTATGAGCCTGGAGACCGAGGAAATTGCGGGGTTGGAGATTGCTCGACGGAGCCGTGGGACGCCGCGCATCGCGAACAACCTGTTGAGGAGGGTTCGCGACTACGCGCAGGTTCGTGGGGATGGACGCGTGACCCTGTCGATAGCCGAGTTGGCGCTGTCTATTCTGGAGATCGACAAGCACGGTTTAGACGAGATGGACAAACGGATCCTGGAGACCATCGTTCTCAAATTTGCGGGGGGCCCTGTCGGGGTGAACTCGCTCGCTGTCGCTGTCGGTGAGGAGTCGGACACAATCGAAGAGGTCTACGAACCTTACTTAATCATGGAAGGGTATTTGCAGCGCACCACGCAAGGCAGAGTGGTGACCGAGCTCGCTTACTCACGGCTGGGGTTGAAACGATCTGAGTCCGGGTCGGGGTCGAAGCAAAGCAGCTTCTTGTAAGCTTCCGCAGCCGCGAAGCGCTGTTCGGATTCACCGATGCCTGTGTTTCGTCACGCACAGGGACGTCTGGATGAAACTCCGTATTGACGTGTCCCAGTCGATTAATTAGTTTTTGGAAACAAGCCCATCATAGAGCAAACCACATTAAATATGAAGCACCCTCCATCTTTGTTACGAACTTCCGTCAAACCGGGAAGGTTGTTCGGCTTTACGCTTATAGAACTTCTTGTGGTGATCGCGATCATCGCAATCCTGGCCGGAATGCTTCTCCCCGCACTGGCCAAGGCCAAGACCAAGGCTCAGGGGATTCTTTGCATGAACAACGGCAAGCAGATGACCCTCGCTTGGATCCAATACGCGGACGATTCAGCTGGAGTGCTGATAGGGAACCTCGACGGAGGGGGCGTCCAAAGCGTGGCCAACGCCAAGCTGACATGGGCTTTGGGTTGGTTGGATTTTGGTACCGGATCTCCCAATAACGCCAACACGAACTCGGAGCTTTTCAAGCTATCGCCCATGGCACCCTACTTCGCGAATGCGGTGGGCATCTTCAAGTGTCCGGCGGACAAATCGACGGTGAAGATTGGCGGGAAAGTGAGTTCGCGCGTGCGCAGCATATCCATGAATGCCTACCTGGGAGAACGTGGTGGCCCTTATACAGGAGGGTATCGCCAGTTTAAAAAGATCGATCACATCCCCAGCCCCAGCAAGACCTGGGTCATCTTGGATGAACGCGAGGACAGCATCAATGACGGGTGGTTTGCGGTGAACATGGATGGTTACGATCCGCGCAACACCAAGTCCGCCATAATCGTTGACTACCCGGCGAGCTATCACAATGGTGCAGGTGGTTTAGGCTTTGCGGATGGCCATTCTGAGATTCGCAAGTGGGTGGATGCCCGCACCCGACCAGTGCTAAAAAAGGGACAGTTGCTAGCTCTTGGGCAGAGCTCTCCTGACAATAAAGATGTGGAGTGGCTCCAAGAACGCAGCACCGTGAAGGAAAAAGGCGCGACACGCGACTAAGAATGGTTTTTCAAGCGGCTCGCTTCTTCGGGGGGCGAGCCCCTTTTTTTTTCGCGGACTAGACGGCAGAACCCCAAGATTTGGTCTATGAACTATTTTACGAAGCATTTTCGTTGGACTGCATCCGCGGCTGGTTTCGCATTGCTTTTAGGCGTGTCGGGTTGCAACAAAGGCGGTGGAGGCGCCAAGGTGGATGTGTCCGCGCAAGTTCAGATTCTGAAAGGGTCGGACAAGGACGCCAAGGTGGATGCCTGTGTTAAACTGGGAGAAGCCGGCGAGTCGGCAGGCGATGCTGTTCCGGCACTCATCGAGCTGCTGGCTGACAAAGGGGATGACGGTTTGGTGCGCCGCATGGCGGCTTATGCGCTCGGCCAAATCGGGCCTAAAGCCAAAGCGGCGGTTCCAGTGTTGAAAACGCTGCTTGGCGATCCGGTGCGTGAAGTCGTCACCCAGACGCTGGTGTCGTTGCGCGCCATAGACCCTTCTTCTGTGCCCAAAATGGACGATGGCAGCGCGAAGTAGGTGGTTCGGGCGCTTTGATGGAGTCGCTCAGGATGCTTGAGACGGTTCCTGGACAGGGACGAAAGCTCCAACCGCTGCGGGGCGTGGGCGGACTCAATTCCCTTTCAGGATGTTGATGAACTGCTTCATGGCTGGAGATAGGATCTTGTTCTTTTTGTAAATGGCGGCCAACGGGCGGTAGAACTCGGCATCGGTGATAAGAACCTCAGCGAGCGTCTGCTTTGAGACTTCTTGGGTGATGGTTCCCTGTGGCACGATTGAGATGCCGGCATCGATTTCTACCGCTCTTTTGACGGTCTCAATGTTGTCGAACTCCATGACGTGCTGCACCTCGATATTTCTTTCCTTGAGGATCATGTCAATGGCTTTTCGGGTTGGGATGTCTGGCTCGAACCCAATGAACTTTTGGCCTGTGAGAGCGGATAAGCTGACGCTTTTGGCGCGGGCCATCGGATGGCTCGGGTGACAGATGAGGACCAGCATATCTTTCCGGAGAGCCACGATTTCCAACCGCGCGTCTTTGCTAGGATACGCGACCAAACCCAGGTCCACGCCATTCCCAAGCACGTCGTCGTAAACTTGGTTTGATCGACGGTATTCCACGTGCGCGTTGACGGTGGGATGGGTTTTTAAGAATTTCTTCAGATAGGGGGGTAGGTCGTGGAGGCCGATGCTGTAAATCGTGGCGACGCGGATCGTGCCTGAAACGACATCCCTCATCTCTTGCAGGCGGTTCTCAAGGATCTCATACGTTTGCATGATCTGCTTGCTCGACTCATAGAGCACCTGCCCTTCCCGCGTCAGTCTGAACTTCTTTTTGCTCCGCTCGATCAGTAGGGACTTAAAATGTTTCTCCAACGAGCTGATCTGCTGACTCACCGCCGATTGAGTGATGTTATTGATTTTGGCCGCGCGCGTGAAACTTTCGGTTTCAGCCAGATCGCAAAACACCTTCAAACTCTCGATTTGCATCCCTTAGAAATAAGCCACGCTCATGAATTAAGTCAACTAATGTTAACTCTGCTTCATTCGGATTTTGAAA
Organism: Akkermansia muciniphila; assembly: GCA_945865375.1. Classification (GTDB taxonomy): domain Bacteria; phylum Verrucomicrobiota; class Verrucomicrobiia; order Limisphaerales; family F1-80-MAGS106; genus F1-80-MAGS106. The sequence continues at coordinate 22,658 of CAMBEJ010000029.1, forward strand.
GACTTCTAATGCTGAGTGCGGTGGTTCTTGGGCGGTCAGAATCAATCCCGCTCTTGGCCCAATGGGACGATCCTAAAGTGGCAGCGGCGTCCCGCCGCTGTTCCGGGCAGTGCCGGCACACAGCTCTACCACTTTACCGACCATCTTCGTGACACACGGGGCTCATCCTCGCAGCCCACGAGGGGCTGGTGTTTACGGTCCTGAGTCCCTAACCTCGATTCATGCAAACCACGCATTATTTAGCTTGTGACCTGGGTGCCGAGAGCGGGCGGTTGATGTTGGGCAGCTTGATGGACGGCTTAGTCACGCTGCGCGAGATCCACCGATTCAGCAACACGCCCTTGTCCTGCGGAGGATCTCTTTCATGGGATGTCCCCTGGTTGGTGGACGGGTTGCATGCGGGTTTGTCAAAGGTTGACGATACCGGGGTGCCCATCTCTGGCATCAGCGCGGACTCTTGGGGTGTGGATTATCTCCTTCTGAACGAGGGTGGCCAGGTGATGACCCCGGTTTTTCATTACCGGGATCCGCGGTCGCAGTCCGGCGTGGAGCGTGTGTTTTCCAAAGTTCCATGGGAGACTGTCTTTGCGGAAACCGGCATTCAGTTCATGGGTCTGAACACCCTGTTCCAACTGAGCTCCGAATCCTTGGAAAGACTGGAAACGGCCCAGGTGTTGCTCGGGATCGGGGATGGATTCAACTACTTTTTGAGTGGCCGAGCGGTGTCCGAGGTGTCGATGGCCAGCACCACTCAACTTTACAATCCGGTTTCACGGGCGTGGTCGGCGCGGCTTCTGGAGGCCGTAAGCTTGCCTCGTCGATTATTCCCCGAAATTGTGAGTTCAGGCACGCAATTGGGTCCTGTTGCCGCCCCCTACAAGCATTACAAATGTCTGAGTGCTGCTCAGGTGATCGCGAGCTGCTCCCATGACACCGGAGCGGCGGTGGCGGCCGTTCCCGCGGAGGGAGACGGATGGGCGTATCTGAGCAGCGGGACGTGGTCATTGATGGGCGTTGAATGGCCGGTTCCCGTGATGACGGCGGCCTGCCGCGAATTGAACTTCACCAATGAAATCGGATTTGCTAACACGGTCCGCCTGCTCAAGAACCTCGTGGGTTTGTGGATCGTTCAAGAGTGCCGGCGCTGCTGGCAGTTGGCGGGGGACGAGTGGAGTTACGCGGATTTGACATCGGCGGCGGCGGCGGCACGGCCGTTTCGGAGTTCGATCAACCCTTCCGATCCGCGTTTTTTGTTGCCAGGAGACATGACCGGAAAGATAGCGGATTTTTGTCGTGAAACCGACCAGTTATCGCCAGGAACGCCAGGGGAAGTGATCCGGTGCGTGTTGGAGAGCCTCGCCATGTTGTACGCCCGCACATTTCGGCAGTTGGAGCAGTTGACGGGCCGATCCTTGAGGACGTTGCACATCGTCGGAGGCGGAAGCAAAAACGAGTTATTGACCCAGTTCACCGCCAACGCATTGCAGATCCCGGTGATTGCGGGGCCCGAAGAGGCGACAGCGGCGGGGAACGTCTTGATTCAGGCCATCGCCCAGTCAAAGTTGAGCGGTTTGGATCACGCCCGAGAGGTGGTGCGGCGGTCGACAAGATTGAAGCGGTTCGAGCCCGCCGAATCCACGGCTTGGGCGTCCGCCCTGAAAGCATTCGAAGCGCTTCCAGAACACGGCATCGTGCGGTCGTCAGTGACGACCGCCCACATTCGAAGTCAAATGCAGACGCAAGATTGATATCAAACCAGCCAACAGCTTGTGGGCGGGCTTCACCGAAGCCCGCTCCTCGGTTTCCACAGCCACCGACAACTTGTGAATGCACCGGACACGGGGGGGGTGCATCCCGAAGTTGTTGGTAAAGTGGCAGAGCCGTCTCGGCTCTGCCCGGAACAGCGGCGGGACGCCGCTGCCACTTTTGGGCACCCCATTCAGCGGCGGGACGCCGCTGCCACTTTTGGGCACCCCATTGGATTCGTCTCAGGTCCTTCTCCGCAACCAACAACTTCGGGATGCGCCCGACACGGGGTGCCAGTCAAACTCCCGGTTGCTTCCGGGCGAGTTCTTCTTTAGAGTTCCCTATCATGCCCGGTTTCGATCTTCGTCGTGGCGTCAACATTCCCGTTCCGGGATTGTGTGGGAGGGCTTCGATCATGGCGAGGGCCGACAAGGGAGGACCGGTGCGCGGAGGAAACCCCTTGCATAGCCGTCTTCTGAAGAGGCTGCTTTCGCTGCTCTTGGTTGGCGGGTGGGCGTCGGCTTTTGCAGGAGGGGCTTCCGTGGAGGATCTGGAGGTTTCAGGTTCGTCTAGGAAGGATCCGATTTCCAGCGGCGTTTCGCGGGATGCGGATGGAGGGAAAGGGGTGGGTGTCTCTAAACAAACACGGCCCATTCCAAACCAGCATGAGATTCTTCCGATTTTGATGCGTCATTGTTGGGCTTGTCATGGTGCGGTTCTTCGGGAGGTTGGGTTGGATCTCCGCGACCACGCCAGGATGCTCAAGGGAGGCAAATCTGGGCCCGCCTTGATCCCTGGGGATCCTGCAGCCAGCTTGATGATCCGCCGCATAGTTTCGGGCGAATGCCCTCCCGCCAAACGATTGGTGGAAGCCAATGTCAAGCCATTGAGCCGTCAGGAATCGGAGACGATTGAGAATTGGATTGCTGGGGGAGCCCTCGAAGCTGCTTCATCCGAACTGGCCCCGATTGCTCGGAAGGATTTGAGAGAGGTCGCGTCGGACCCGGCCTACTGGGCGTTCCGAAAGCCAAAGGAGAGATCGATCCCCCCAGTGAGATCGCCTGATCTTGTGAGGAATCCGATAGACCGCTTTGTGCTGAGCAAGCTCGAGTCGGCAGGATTGTCCTTTGCTCCCGAGGCTTCCAAAGAGGTGTTGATGAGGCGAGTATTTTTTGCGGTCACAGGTCTGCCCCCCTCCCCTGCTGAAGCTCAGCGATTTCTCACCGATTCCGAGCCTGGGGCTTACGACCGGTTGGTGGAGCGGTTGTTGGCTTCACCGAGGTATGGAGAGCGTTGGGGAAGATACTGGCTGGATGTTGCCGGCTACTCTGATGTGGAGGGAAGGCGCGAGCAACATCTACCACGGCCTTTCGCCTATCGTTACCGAGACTATGTCATCCAGTCGATGAATGCAGACAAACCCTACGACAGATTCTTGACGGAGCAAATCGCTGGGGATGATCTCTGCGATGGCGAGTCCCTCAAAGAGCCGACCTCCGAAATTTACGACAACCTGGTGGCCACGGGATTTTTGCGAATGGGCCCCGATCCCACATGGGCGAACATCACGGGTTTCATACCGGACCGTCTCGACGTGATTGCGGATGCGATGGATGTGTTGGGGTCAGGAGTGCTTGGATTGACCTTGAAATGTGCGCGCTGTCACGATCACAAGTTTGATCCGCTGACGCACAGGGACTACTATAAAATGACTGATTTGTTCAAGGGGGCTTACGATGAGTATAACTGGCTGAAGCCGGATCAGCGTCCTTACGGTGGCGCGGGGAACACGGGCCCGCTTGGCGAACGATCGCTCCCGCATGTGTTACCGGAGGAGCGGAGGGCCTGGCAGGACCTCACTCGCGAGACCCTTCAACGAATCGAGACCCTGACCACAGCCATCCGCGCCGCAGAATCCGCGTTGACGGAGAAATTTCGTCGTGAACAGATTGACTTGCTCCCCGAGGCGGTGCGAGACGGAGTGCGTGCGATGCTGCGAACAGAGGCCGCCAAACGCAGTGATGCTCAGCGCCAGATTGCGGTGCAGTTTGAGCAAAAGCTGACGCCGGACAGGAACGCTCTGAAGGCCATGGATAGTGGCTTCAAAAAGTTGTGCGAGGACCTCGCGGCCTCCGAAGCCTTGAAGCGGCCCGAGCCACGAATTGCGGCCCTTTGGGACAGGGGAGAAGCCTCGCCGACTTACCTCTATCTTCGGGGGGATGCGCAGCGGGCTGGCCCTCTGGTAACGGGAGGCTCGCCCAGCGTGTTCGATGGGGAAGTCCACCCCATGGACATGAGCCCAGCGCGTCCTGGTGTGAGCAGCACTGGAAGGCGTCTCGCTTTGGCTCGCTGGCTCACCCAGCCAGGGCATCCGCTGACCGCACGCGTGATGGTCAATCGGGTTTGGAAGCTCCATTTCAACCGGGGCATCGTCGACAGTCTCGATAACTTTGGTCGGGCAGGAAATCGACCCACACATCCCGAGTTGTTGGACTGGCTGGCGCTGCATTTCGAGAGCCATGGATGGAGCTTGAAATCGCTGCACCGTCTTATGCTCACATCGCGGACCTTTCTACAAAGCACCGTCACATCGACCGAGGCAGCTCGTCTAGATTTTGAAAATAAACTTTTGTCCCGAATGCCTCTTCGACGTTTGGACGCGGAAGCCTTCTGGGACACATGCTTGAGTGTGGCGGGGTGCCTGATTGAAACACGGTTTGGGCCGGCAGTCCCGGTTCGGATCCAGGGTGACGGGTCGGTCTGGCCTGGAAAAACCCAGGGCGGCTGGAGGCGCGCCATTTATGGGCAGCAATTGCGCAAGGAAATTCCAACCCTGCTGGAATTGTTTGACCTGCCTCCCATGAACCCCAATTGTGTTCGTCGTAGCGAGTCGATCGCGGCAACCCAGGCGCTCCACTTGATGAACGATTCGGTGGTCAGAGAGATTGCGGGGAACTTTGCGCGCCGAGTTCTCACCGGATCGGCTCGGTCCACTTCGCTTCAGGTGGAGCACGCCTACGAGCTTGCGCTGTGTCGTAAACCTTCCTTGACGGAACTCGCGTCGGCCTCGGATTTTATCCGGAACGCGGAAGCGGAGTGGAGGCAGGCAGGGGTTTCAGGAAAGAATCGCTCGCCGGGACAGGCGGGAGCGGACGTGACGCCGGAGGAACGTGCGTGGGGGACGTTCTGCCATGCGTTGATTAATTCAGCCGAGTTCTTGTATGTGGACTAGGGATCGTGGACTTCGATCGATAGAGGGCGGTTTGATGAACCGGCGGAAGTGGTTTCATCACGCCGCTGGAGGGGTGTTTGGTGCCGCGTTGGCGAGTGTTTTTCGCGACGATCTGGGAGTCTTGCTCGGAGCGCAACCGCCCCCCTCGAACGACTCCCAACAAGAGCCAGGCACTCGTTCGCATGATCTCCGTCCGAAAGCTCCCCATTTTCCCGGAAAGGCACGGTCTGTTATCCAATTGTTCATGAATGGCGGGCCTAGCCAAATGGACCTTTTCGACCCGAAACCCATGCTCGACCGCTACCATGGCAAACCCTACTTCGACAAGATTGCAGGCGAAGTGGAAAACATCGGGGCGGCCGGGGCGATTTTTAGGAGTCCTTTCAAGTTTCAACAACACGGGCGCTCTGGTTTATGGGTGAGTGAATTATTGCCTCATATTGCACGGCAGGCGGACCATCTCGGTGTGATCAAGTCGATGTTTACGACGAACCTCACGCATGAGCCTGCCCTTTACCTGATCCATAGCGGCCAGATGCGGGCGGGGTATCCGTGCCTTGGATCCTGGGTTGTTTATGGCCTCGGCACGGAGAGTCAAAACCTGCCTGCCTATGTGGTTTTGGACGATCCGGGAGGGTTGCCCGTGAACGGCTCTGAAAGCTGGAGCGCCGGTTCGTTGCCACCGATCTATCAGGGGACACGGTTTCGGTCGCGAGGTGCTCCCATCCTGAACCTGCGCCCCGAGCACGAGGCTCCGACCGGGATCACTTCCATGGCCCGCGATTTCCTGAGATCTTTCGATCATGCACATGATCGCGCGCGGCCACATCAACCGCAGTTGGAAGCGCGCCTCGCCAGCTACGAACTCGCCGCTCGCATGCAGTTGTCAGCGTCGGAGGCGCTGGACTTTGGAAGTGAGAGCCCAATGACGCTCGCAAGTTACGGCGTCGGCCAGCCTTCGACCGACTCCTACGGCCGCCGCTGTTTGATTGCCCGCCGACTCGTCGAGCGTGGCGTCCGGTTTGTGCAGATCTTCATCAACGGGCAAATCTGGGATCATCACACAGGCATTGAAGACGGGTTAAAATCCGCTTGTTTGAAGACGGACCAGCCGATCGCGGCTCTTCTGGAGGATCTGAGGCAACGGGGTTTGCTGGAGAGCACTCTTGTCGTTTGGGGGGGCGAGTTTGGCAGGTTACCCATCGCGCAACTGGCCGACGATAAGAGCGAACGCAATGCCGGTCGTGACCACAACAAGAACGCTTTCACGACATGGATGGCGGGTGCGGGGGTCCGTGGAGGCACGGTTTTCGGGGCGACCGATGAGCTGGGTTTTGCTGCGGTTGAGGATAAAGTGAGTGTTCCGGACTGGCACGCAACGATCCTGCACCTGCTTGGTTTGAGGCACGAAGACCTTTTTGCTGAGCGCAACGGGCTTCAAGAAAGACTGACCGGCGTCATGGACGCTCGGATTGTTCGCGAGATTCTAACATGAACCTCCGGGTGCTGGCTATTTGACAGGCGATTCAATCCGAACTCGGCTTTGATAAACGGATCTTTACGATCCACTGACCCCGTTGACCACTGTGTTTTGGAAAAAAAGAAATAAGGAAGAGCACCGGTATTATTTATTACCGGGCATGGCGAGATCCAACCGCAAGAGGCACGCTGAGATCTTGCGTTGGTCCCTGCTGGTGGGGCTTCTTGCGTCGGCGCTCGCGGGTGTGGCGGTTTATTTCGCGAATCGGTATTGAGGATGGAAAGGAGACGCCAAAAGATTTTGACCTCAATGGCGGCCATGCACCTGGTAGCCGCCGACGTGAGGAGGCGGATGCTGTCGCCAACTGCCCGCTCCGCCTCCTCACGTCGGCGGCTGCGGGCTGGAGGTTCCTGGAAAGCGTGGGCCCGCGGTGGGGTGCGCATCGCAGATCTTTCGTGCTCGCGTTTCCTACTCGTAATCGTCATCCCATGAACGGCCGATTCGACCACGAAAAGCGGGAGGGTTACCCTTTGACAATGCCCGTGGATCCGCTTTGGAAAGTGCCGCCGCCCTGGATGTGCTCGTGGCCAAAGGACGATGTCCTGGGGAGGAAGTTCTGCCAGGAAAAGACCGCCTGTGGAGCGTCGTTTCGATGCGGGTCGCCTTGATAAAGGCCCACTCCGATTACCGGTGGCACGAGGGAAACTCGGGATAGGATTACGATTACGATTACGAGAAGATCCGGAAAAATCTGAAAGGCGCACCGCGGTGGGTTCGCCGCGTGTTGGGGATTGAGCTTGTTCGGGCGATGACTTAGCATAGGGGCATGCCTATTTACGAATTTCATTGTGCCTCATGCGAACGCGATAGCGAAGTGTTGGTGCGTTCGCGCGGGTCGGTGGGGGTGGTTTGTCCGCACTGCGGCTCCAAACAATTGAGCAAATTACTCTCAGTTTTTGCGTCTTCCACCCCCGGTGCCACCTCCGAAGCGCCGAGCTGCTCAGGTCAACCGAGCTCTTGCGGCCTCTGTGGGACAGGTCGAGCCCATTCACACTGAGAACTCGCGAAAGTAAAATTCGACGTTGCAATTCCCCGTTTGGATTGCATTCTTTGCCTTTGTCGGCGGGGCGTAGCGTAGTCCGGCTAGCGCGCTTGTTTCGGGTACAAGAGGTCGTGAGTTCAAATCTCACCGCCCCGACCATTTTTAAACCCTTGCAAATAAAGGAGATAGCGAAGATTCCGCCGAGCGCCAAGCGCAGGCCGATTTGATCTCCCGCACAGTTGGCGCACAAAAACTGCCCGAATCCGGGGCCAAGCCCATGAGATTCCCTGTCGTCATCCGACATCGGAAAGCCGAAGCCAGAATTTACGGAAGGAGTGATGCGTACGATTATTACCGGGTTGCCGCATACGTGGGTGGCAAGCGGCGCGTCAGCAGTCACGGCACCTATTCCGAGGCCCGCGCCGCCGCCGACAAGCTGGTGCGGGACATTGCTGATGGCTCGCAAACCGCCGCCTTGACCCCCGGACAGGCCAACGATGCCTTGGCGGCACTCCAACGCTTGGACGGCCTTTACCGTGACACCGGGCGTCGCGTGTCCCTGTTGGCCGTCGCGAGCGAATACGCCGAGGCTGTCCGCAAGCTCAACGGGCGCGCCTTGGGCGAGGCCGTGGATGGCTACCTTTCCAGCGTGGTGAGCGTCAAGCGCGTGGACCTGGGGGAAGCCGTGGAACAGTTCATCAAAGGCCGGGCGCACAAGACCGAAGCCAAGGACGGAAAGCGTCCGCAACTTTCAGCCGGCTATCACTACATCGTGTCCATGTGGTTGCGGGAATTTGCCAACACGTTTCCGAACACCGCCGTTTGCGACCTGACCAAAGAACTGCTGAACGTTTACATGTCCATTTATGGCGACGTTTCCGCCCGAACCCGAAACGGTCGGCGGACGGTCGTGGCGATGTTTTTGAAATGGTGCGCGCGACAGGACTACATCGCCGCAGGCCATCGGCTTTTTGAGGCCGACGGGATGACCCATGAGACGTCCGAACCGGAGGTCATTGACTTCTACACTCCCTCCGAACTGTCCAGCCTTCTGCAAACCTCCAGCAACGACATAGATCACAGGAACCTGCTCCCGGTGATCGCCCTGTGCGGACTGGCCGGGCTGCGCTTGCAAGAGGCAGGGCGCCTGACCTGGGAGGACGTGTTCCATGTGGAAGGCCATGTCGAGATAACCCGGACCAAGAGCAAGACCCGCGCTCGCAGGCTGGTGACCGCCTGCCCAACCTTGACACAATGGCTCGCGCCCTACCGCAGTTGCTCCGGCCTGATTTGGAAGCACGGCTTGGAAAAGTTCCATTCGGATTTCGGCGCACTGCGAGCGTCCCTGACAATCCCGGCCCGCCGCAACGGTCTCCGCCACGCATTCTGCACTTTTCATTTCGCCCTTCATTCCGACGAGAACCAAACCGCCGCACAAGCTGGCAACTCGCCCTCCATGATTCATGCCCATTACAAAGGGCTCGTCACAAAAGCCGAGGCTGAAAAGTGGTTTGCCGTGGACAACGCTACTATCGAATCGCTCGAAAGCTGAGGGGTGTTCGTCCGCATGAACGAGTCGCAGGATGGAACAGAGAAATCTTGATTCAGTAATGCCATATTTACTCTGCCTGACCGTGTAGAGTGCGCCTGCGACTCTGAATGCACTGACCACTCGGAAATTACTATTCGCTGGATGAATGTCTCAGGCAACTGCACGCTCGCGGACTTGGAAAAGCAACGCAATCAACTCATCCACTTGCGTGGAATTGAAAATGCCTTCCGGCCCTTGCGGGTTCAAATCGGTAAACGGTGACTCATACAGCAATCCAGCCTCCATCACGCCGTGCTCGGTCAGATACTCCACAATCAGGTTCACAAATTCTATCTGGTTCGAGGTGAGGGTCTTTCCAGTCATAAAGCTGGCCAGCGCCTTTTTCGCGGCTTCACGATCCAAGCCAACCAGTGAGCGCACGAAGAGCCCAAGTTCGTTGCTTTCCCCTTTCGCTTTCGCCAGATGCTCCGGCTTGGCCATTCCGCTCGTGGCCAGCATTCGCTCCAACTCTTGGAGGTCGGTTGCGGTGAGTGGCTCATTCATCCTCAACTTGTGAATGACCAGATCATTCTCGTGCTCACGTAGGAACTGGCGGGTCTTGGCGCGGAAACGCTCGAAACTGTCGGGTGTGGCGAAGCCCGGAAGTTCAATCGCCGTTTCGCCGCCGATCTCGTCCTCGAAGTCCGTGTAGATGGGTTTTCGCTGTGCCTTCTCGATGAGCTTCACGAGGGCACGCAGACGGCGGCGGACAGTTTCCAGCATCGGCACGGTTACGTCCTTCCACCATTCCTCGGTTTGAAGATCCTGAATCAATGGCATCTGTTCATGCACCATTGGGATGCTGGATTTCTCTTCCAGCAATCCGGCAATCGCCTTCACCTAGTTACGAGCCGTTTGAATGCCGGTTCAACGCGCAACACGCCCAGTTGCAGGTTCAGAAGGAGGAGGTCGAACCGTTTCGCCTCCTCGTCTTCCGGCTCCAGTTCCGAGGGCAACCCGGCGATGTTCGCTGCCAATTCCGCGAAGGCATCCAGTTTCAGTTCACCCCATGCTTCGGGCTTGGCGTACTTCTCGACCAGTCGCCGCTTCGCTCTCACAACGAAGTTCTCCACGTTCATCGCGGCGACTTCACCTTGCAGCATCGCGGCGACATCGCGGCGCAATTCCGCCTCGTTGTCCGGGCCTTCCTTCACCACGCTCGACAGCTTGCGATCGAGTTCGCTGATAAGTTCCAGCCGCGTCTTGAACAGTCGCTTGCCGAGTGATTCGCCGAGCGCGCCGTCGGTCGTCTCCGGGTTCTGGCTGAAGAACTCCAAGTTCTGGCAATAGTCGAATATGTAGAAAAACTCCTTGTGCTTGCCCGGCGCGAACAGGTCGAGGGAGAGGCGAGTGCCGCGTCCGACCATCTGCCAGAACTTCGTTTTGGACCGCACCAGCTTGAAGAACACGAGGTTCACGACTTCGGGCACGTCGATGCCCGTGTCGAGCATGTCCACCGAGATGGCAATGTGCGGCGCTTTGTTCTTCTGCGAGAAATCGTCAATCAAGCTCTGCGCGTATTCCGTCCTGAAGGTGATCGTGCGCGCGAACTTCCCGGCAAGGCTGGGATAGTTGATGTCGAACCGCTGCTGAATGAAATCCGCGTGGTCTTGGTTCTTGGCGAAGACGATGGTTTTACCGATCCGGTCCCCGCCCGCTACTTTTTGCCCGCGCGTCATGATGTGCTCCAGCACCTTGTCCACGGTATCAATGTTGAAGAGCCACTTGTTCACCGCCTCGGCCTCCACGAAATCCGGCGTGCTGCCGTCGTCGCTCCATTCCTTCGCGTCCCACTGCTCCTTTTCCTCGTTGGACAGGTTCTCGTATTTGATGCCCTCGCGCTGGAATTTGAGCAGCACGGACACGGACTTCGATGGCACGAGGAACTTGTCCTCCACCGCATCCTTCAAATCGTAGGCATCCGTCGGCACGCCCTTTTCGAGGTCGAACAGGCCTTAGGTGTCGCGGTCAATCTCGTCCCGCGGTGTGGCGGTCAGGCCCACGAGCAACGAATCGAAGTATTCAAAGATGGCACGATACTTTTGGTAAACCGACCGGTGCGCTTCATCAATGATGATGAGGTCGAAATGCCCGACGCCGAAACGCCTCTGGCCGTCCTTCGTCTCGTCAATCAACCCCATCATAGTCGGGTAAGTGGAAACGAACACGCGGCCCTCCGTGTCCTTCTCGGTGACGAGATTCACGGGCGAGGCTTCGGGCAGATGTTTCTTGAACGCATTCACCGCCTGATTCACCAGTGCCACGCGGTCAGCGAGGAACAGCACCCGCTTGGCCCAATTGCAGCGCATCAGCAGGTCGGTCAGCGCGATGACAGTGCGCGTCTTGCCGCCGCCGGTGGCCATGACGACGAGCGTCTTGCGGTCATGGTCTTTCTCAAATGCCTCGCCGATGCGGCGGATGCAGCGCGTCTGGTAGTAACGCTCCACGATGGCTTCGTTGATTTTCCCGTCCGCCAGCCTCTTTCGCGTGGTGCGGCGTTGAATCAGCAATTCCAGTTCGGCCTTCTTAAGAAAGCCCTGTACCGGACGCGGCGGATAGTTCGCATCATCCCACATCCAATGCTCATAGCCGTTCGAGTAAAAGATGATGGGCCGCCGACCGAACATCTTCTCCAGACAGTCCGCATAGAGATCAGCCTGCTGGTGGCCCACGCGCGGGTCGCGCTTGGTGCGTTTGGCTTCCACCAACGCAAGTGGCTTGCCGTCATCGCCCCAGAGCACGTAATCCACGAAGCCCTTGCCCTCGTTGTTCGGCATTCCATCCACGGGGAATTCCCGGTCGCGTTCCCGATCGAGCGCCCAGCCTGCTTCCTTGAGCAGCAGGTCGATGAAGTAGTCCCGCGTCTCAGCCTCAGAATAGTCGTGCGTGTCGGCCTGCGCGGTGTTGGCCTTTTTCGTCTCGGCAATCTTGCAGCGCAACCGCGTCAACTCGGCATCCAAAGCCGCCTTATCTGCCAGCAGCGCCGAGAGCTTCTCGTCCCGCGCGCGTAGCTGTGCGCCAGCCAGTAGGCGACGTGGAAGAGCTCGCGCACCGCCGTCAGCGCGTCGAACTGCTGCACGGGGCGATGCCCATGCACAGCGGAATTGCCGAGCCGATTGACGAGAGCACCGTTTTGGCGAAGACCGCCGCGCCCACAGTGGTTTTAAAGGTCGGCTCGTGGATGAGCGCGCTCAGGTTGTCCTGATACGGCAGCTTGAGCGCCGCATCGTGCTTGTAGAGCCAATGCACCATCACCTCCAACCCGCGCCGGGCGTGGAAGCACGCTGTCCGTGCGTCGGGATAGGCCAGCGCCTCCGCCTTGCTCGCCGCATCGTGCAGGTCAGGCCATTCGGTCTTGAGGAACGCGAATTGCGAACTCATGGCGTGTTGAGAGCCTGTTCCGCTTCGCGCAATGTGGCCAGCATTTCCTCAAACTTGGGAGGCGTTGACAAAAACATCGGCTCCATCGCGGCATAGTCGCGGCGCAACTCCGCCAGCCGGACATCGGGCGGTAGGATCCTCAAGGTGCCCGGCACCGCCGTCGCATAATTGGCCCACGCCGAACCGAAGTAGCGGCTCTTGTGCAACCGCACCCGCGCCAGCAAATCCAGCCGCGCCGCCGCCCGCTGACCTCCCGGATGCCGCCACAGTGAGGCAAAGTCCGCGTAGTGCCGGGCGAACCGGTCACGAAACGCCTGCCCCGCCGGACGATGATATTCTGCGTGCAGGATTGTCGCCTTCTCCCAAAACGTCCGCTCGATCTCCAGCGCCACCACCTCCATCTGGAAGTCCTCGAACGCCCCCGGCGCGAGTTGCGCGATCAGCGGCGCGATGGGATGCGTCCCCGTGGGCCGCTGGTCGGTGAGCGATCCGAACTCGATCTTCACCGCCCGCTCGATGTAGCCCGTGCCCGCAGGCAACAGGCTCGGATAGTGAAACCGCAGCACCGGCGAATGCGCCGCCACGTCATCCGTGTAGGTCAGCCAAGTCCTGCCCTCACCGCTCGTTCCCAGCACGCCACTGACTGCCGCTTCCAGTTCCGGCTGGAAACACGTGCGCACCGAATCCGAGCAGTCCGCCATCATCTTCTCCATTCGCTTCCGGCGCTGGCTCGCACTCGGCGCATCATCCAGGTCAGCCTCGCTCCAGCCCAAAGAGGCCGGTGTCAGCCCCAGATCAATGTCTTCAGAGAAGCGATCAATCGCCCCAAAAACCTTCGAGAGCGACGTGCCGCCCTTGAACACACAATGATCACCGAGGCTCGGCACGGCAAAGATATGCCCCAGCAGCCAACACACCCAGAAGTCCTTTTCCACGATGGCCGGAGGCAACTCCACCTCTTTTGACGCCAACAAAAACGTCTCCCGCCGTTCGGCTTCAGGCAATGTCGCGAAGGCTTTCATGGTGCCGTCTTTCCCTCGCCAGCAATGTATCTGAGATGCGGGTGCATCCAGGCCGGAGCGTAGCGCAGATCACGCAGCAGTTGCTTGCGATGTTCCGGCTTCAACTCCTTGCGTAAATGAGCCACCCGCTGCGTGGTGATGTTCGCCTTGCCAATCGCGCGCAGGCCGGAGAACACGAAGCGGGCCACCTCGCTCGCCACGGCAATCTCCCGCAGCGATCGCTTCTTCAACTTGATGGGCCGGCGGCCACCCATGTCAATCTCCCGCGATGGACCATCCGTCTCATAGATCATCTGTGCAGGCACCTGCTCGGTCAGCCGCAGTTCATTCGCCGCCGTCGCTTCATGGGGCTGCACGCGCATCCCCGTGCGCCGCGCCATCGCCGCCACGAGATCCTCGCCCGAGGGCTTCAGCACGCCCCATGTTTTGTGGGTGCGGGGCCGGTCATAGTAGCCATGCTTCACCCGGCGGATTTCACCCGCGTCCTGCATCCGCTTCAGCACCATGCCCACCGCATCCGTCGGCCCCAGATCGAGAAAGTCGAACCGGCTGAACACCCGTTCCAACGGCCAGCGCTGGAGTCGGCGGGCTATTTTCCCACTCAAATTCATGCGCGCAATCTCTCTTGTTTTGTTATAAATGCAAGCGGTTATTTATAACACAAAGAAGCCACAATCCACAGACGTCGTTAAGAAAACACGGTCGTTCTGTTAAAAGTCCATGCGCTCATAATTCCCCTCGAAAGGCGCGGTGCTGGAGGGTGGCGAAGAGCGCGTCTAGCCCCGCCAGCGACGCGCGCTGCGCCGTCTTCAGCGCCTCCACCGCCGTCACTCGCCGGGCGAATTCGCGCTGCAATGGGATGGGGGGAACTGGAACTTCCAAGCCGCGCAGCCGCCCCATGCTGATGCGGGCGCGCGTTTGCCCGTGAATTAAATCTTGGGCCATCCGTTCGGTGGCCGGTTGATTGAGCAACGCACAAATGAACATCGCGTTCGCCACGCTCTCATCGGGACGAAGTAGAACACAGTCCGCCTTGTTCAGCGCGATCGTGAGCCATTCCGGCTGGATGCAGGCACGAAGGTTTGGGTCGCCCATTGTGCCGATGAGCACATCGCCCGGTCGGCATTCGTGCTTCTTCAATTTCGCAAAGTGGTGCTCCGAGATGTAAGCCGCATCGTCGTCCACGAACTCACCGACGCCGATGTTCTGGAGGCGAATCACCCGCACGGATCGGTGTTACTCGCTGCTGAAGCGATATACCACCAACGTTCAGCATGACGGACGGCCTGCCGTGGACCGCCGTTGACGTTTTGTCCGCCACCACCACAAGCACGGCGAGTGCCGCGAACCAGCGCCGAGGGCGTCAACGTCCTGCATGACGGACTTCCACAGAGGCCGGCAATGAAGAGCCAGGAAAGGGCAAGGCCACGTTCCAACTGACGAACCACGTCTTCACCCCGGCACCGTTCGGCACTGGTTTGGGGGCGAAGCCGACCAGACACAATCCCGCACAGATTCGCACAGTTTTCGACTCCCGCACAGTTCCCGCACAACCTCAGGCTCCCGCACAGTCCCGCACACGTTTTCTTTCCTATGCTTGCACGTAAATGCACGATAACCCTTTCAAACATTGGTTGTTATGTGTATGTTTACATGCAGGTAACCGCACATAAAGGCAACTATGAGCAATGAGAGTAATGTTGAATTACTTGTTTCGGGTACAAGAGGTCGTGAGTTCAAATCTCACCGCCCCGACCATCTTTTATTGGCATTTTCGCAGATCGGCTTGATTTCCTAACAGTTTCCAAACTCAAAGCAAGGCAGGTAGCCGAGCTTCATCCAATTGCCGATGCACCGCGTCGTGCATTGCGCGTAGGCGGCCACTTCTGTGTTCGTAAAATATTTGGCTCATAAAGGCGATTTTTTCGGTCGCACAACACAACGTTCTTGCCAAAATGTTTTGTTTGCAACATGGGCCGAAATGCCGATTATTACCTTCATGCTACTGGAAACAGTAGCAGGAACTCCTGCACCTATGGCGCAGTGAAGCCGAACCCCGCGCACTTCGCGGGGTTTTCCTTTTAGGGCGGCCCCAAGAGCGTTGTTCCGTGCTTCTGCTGCATCTCGCGCAACCATCGCCCGGTCGGCGGAAACGCCGTCGTCAGGACGAGGCTTTTCTCCAGATACTTCAAGGAAATGAAATAGAGCAAGTCGGTCTGGGTCACGACATACAGGCGTTCGCGTTCCGCGCGCGCCTTCGGCCCGAACTCCCTCGGCTTCATCGAGTGGTTGTTGACGTAAATTTTTGTTTTCGCGGCGCGCATTTCCAAAACCGGCCGAATCCAGTTCACCCGCCGCAGTCGTTCCGGATCCAATTCGCCCGTGCGCTGATGATGGTAGCTCACCCAGCCTTCCGTGAGGCCAAAAATCTTCTTGAATGCGCCTTCCGTGTTGGTCACTTCCAACGGTAATCCACCCAGCCATGTGAACACCGCCCGAGGTGTCTGGCGAATCGCGGATGAGGAGAGCAACTTCGGTGATTGCCTGCTCAATACGGTTCGAACATGGTTTCGGCTGTCGCATATAAATTACTCCTTTTGGATTTGCTCGATGGTCATCGCGATTGAAGTCGAGTGTTGGTTCATCAATCATAGGAGCATCGTCAGTCGATCGCTCGAAGGGTGGCAACTGCGCCCTTGAGGACTGATCGTTTCCCTTGGCTTGCGAAAAATCACCAAAGCACTCGGGAACGGAGCACTGGATTTGGCGCTTCCGAATTTCAGACGCCCTTTGAAATACGTGATTTTCCCGCGAATGGAGTAGGCATGCCACCATCGCGTGTCCGTGCGCGCGGGAACCAGGCAAACCACGGTTGCTCCCGCTTGAGCGGATTCAAAAACAATGCGCGGGCAAGCTTTTGCGCGTTCTTCAGTTCTGCCGAGAGCGCGGCTGGCTGCCCAAAGACCATGACGGGATTGCGTTGCTGCTCAAGTTCAAAGAGAAATCCAACGAAATTGAGATTTTCACGTCTGTTCCAGAGCCCGCAGGATTTGTGAAAATGGCTACGGGTTGGTAATGCCAAAGGCGTTTTGGAGTTGTTGGAAGTCTTTAAAAACCTGACCTCCGAATGGTTCCGTTGGGGCAACTTTTGGGCTATTGCCATGGATAAATGGTAATGCCATAATTAAATGGTATGAAAGACATCCTCATTCCCATCGATCAGGCGGGACGGATCGTTCTGCCCAAGAACGTGCGCCAGGAACTCGCCATCCAACCGGGCGACATGCTCAGACTTTCGGTCCAAGGCACGCAGGTGACTTTGGCATTGAGCGAGGTCAAGGCGGGCTTCCAACGCAAAGGCAAGGCTTTGGTCTTCACCACGGCTGGCGAGGAGACGTTTGGGCACGAAGCGGTAGACACCCTTTTGAATGAACTGCGCGGAGAACGTATGCTCCTGTCCGCCAGTGAGCGACCCGCCCGGAAGCCAAAAGTATGAAAACCTTCCTCGACACCAATGTGCTGGTGGCGGCCGTTAGTGGGAGACACACCCATCATGCCCAGGCTTACCCGTTGCTGGAACGAGTGCAGCAAGGCAAAGACGAGGGGTTTGTTTCGGCGCACAGTCTGGCCGAAATGTACGCGATTTTGACCAAGCTGCCGATTCCCTTCCGCCACACACCGGAGCAAGCTCTCCTGAGCATCGAGGGAAACGTGCTGGAATTCTTCCACATAATCGGACTGACCGGGGCGGACTACAGCGGGATGTTGCGTGACTCCGCTTTGGCCGGGGTCCAGGGCGGGATGATTTACGACGCGCTGGTTCTCAAGAGCGCGAGCAAAGCGGGGGTGGAGCGGGTGTTCACGTTCAATCTCAAGCATTTTCAAGCGATTGCCTCCAAAGCTATGAAGCCGCTGCTCGAAAGCCCTTAGCGTTCGAGGAGCCTTGCCACTTCAATGCACAACCACTGAGGGCTTTCCGCACGTCGGGCGCGGTTGGCTCCGCGATTGCCATCGACTCCGGCAAAACTGAACCCCAGCACAGGGACATCTATCACCCTCGGCACACGAAAACTTGTTTGACTGAAGCCGCATATTTTGTGCAATAATAGTAGCGTGCCTGATTAAATCGGATAGATTAGAGTCATCCTTGTATAGTTTTCCGTTTCAAACTACCGATGCTTCCGCAAGTTGCAGACCGATATACTGAGATAGTTCGTCGAGTGGTTTACCGCACCAATCTGCGATGGTCCTGGCGATGCGTCGGGCGTCTGCCTCGTCACGCAGTGGGTCCGGCGGATCGAGGAAGGCAGAGACTGGAATCTCGCAGCGGACGCCGGGCACACGGAGTTCGAAAGGCCGGTCCAATGTGGCGATGAGAAGCCACCTTTGCCGGTCCTCAATCTCGCCCCAGTCGGCGTTCGGCTTGAGCGCCTGCGTGCTCACCTTATTGGAAGAATGAATGGATTGCCATAAAGGTCGCCGGGAGGGAAGCCACCACCTTTGTCCCTTCCAAGACCACCATAGGACGCGTTCGCACCGTAAAATCCCATCCGGGTGGTCGGCCATGTCGATGGCGATATCCCTAGTTGGATTAAGCGCGCCGTCGTGCCCGTCGCTGCCGGTGTTGATCGGCGTCTGCGTCTGAGCGCCGAGCCACAAGCTCTGGAACAACGCCAGCAGGAGCGCGATAGCTCGGTGTCGTTGGGACGAGGTCTTCAGCTTGGCAGGCTTCTTTGGCGGCAATTCACGGATAAAGGCCCACGAGACTTCGGCCACTTCGCCCGTGGATTCCGAAGGAGTTTTCCTGTCTTCTTTAGGGGGTGCAACGGTGGTGCAAGATTGGGGTGTGGGGCGTGCAATCTGCGGGCACTTCAAGGCACCTTCCCCGGCTTCGCCCGTCACCCCCTGTCCCGCCACGGGAGTCCATTCCAGGTTGATGCAAAACCACGCGCCGTCCCGGTTGAGTTTCCACTGCTTGGAACCGGTATCCTTCCCGATCCAACCCAATGACCGAAGTTCCAATTGGGCATAACGGACGGACCGTTCACTCAGCCCGAGCATTTCCACCAGCCAAGTGGCCTTCACGCTGCCAGACGAATTGATGGCCCCGCCAGAACGCGCGATGGATAAACCCCGGCAGACGTATCCCAGCATCACTTTCCCGAGAGCCGCCGTTGGTTGGCTGGCGAGAAAGCGCAGCACAGAGCGCGGGACCGGGACTGGTCGGTTGACGCTCCGTCCACCGGAGAGTTCTTGAATGAATTCCAGAGCCTTTGGCACTGGGCTGTTTCCAATCACAATTCTTGCCGTCGTGAACTCAGCCAGGCCACAGACCCGGAGTTGTCCCAGCGCATGGGCGATGGCCCGGGGCGTCAGCCCGGTCAGTTCACTCAGCTCCACTCGACTGAAGCGAACTGGAGTTGCCTTCCGCCGAGCACCTCGCTGAAAGCTTCGGCAGCGAGCGGCGGCCTCGCGGATGGCGACCATTTCCAAACCGGCAAACCACGTTCTCGCGGCGAGCCAGGTGATCTCCCCGGATTTCAGCGCGTGCAACAAATTGCCGAGCTGAGTGATGGTGATGGTTTTGTAGCCGCCTCTGATGGACATGGTTTCGCCTCCTAAATCCTGATTAGATGTGTCTCCCACTTCAGGGTGTTCGCGCAAGGGGTGTTCTATCCCCGATGGCCATCTGGCGGGTTGGCCAAATGGCGGACAAAAATTCACGATAGCCAAATGGCCCAATGGCCAACCTTCCAGCCGTTTGGCCATGCAGCCTGCGGCAATACTTCACTAGCCCCCTTGTGGGGACGAGGTGAGTCGTGAGATACCC
>CAMBEJ010000030.1 GCA_945865375.1 Akkermansia muciniphila
GCCAAAGGCCGATGTTCTGGGGAGGAAGTTCTGTCAGGAAAAGAACGCCTCTGGAGCGTCGTTTCGATGCTAGTCGCCTTGATAAAGGCAAACTCCGATTACCGGTTGCACGAGGGAAACCCGGGATAGGATTACGATTACGATTACGATTACGATTACGATTACGATTACGAGAAGATCTGGAAAAATCTGAGATGCGCACAACCCCATTGCGCTACGGCTACGAGGAGACACCGAAAACTGCGGGAAGAACACGCGACGACATTTTCTTAGCAAAACAAATTGACACAGGCACGGTCTTCCTTATAGTTCGAGGAAAGTAGTGGGTTATTGACGGTAGAGACGCCATCATTCCCGGCTGAATTACGTCGGGAACATGGGTTTTTTGTCGTTTTGAGCGTAAGACAAGAAATGACTTGGCGCCCATGTAGCTCAGTTGGTAGAGCACGTCCTTGGTAAGGACGAGGTCATCAGTTCAAACCTGATCATGGGCTCCACCACCCACACGTTCCGACACGAATTGACAACTAGAAAACACTGAGGAAGTTGTATGGCAAAAGAAGCCTTTCAAAGAACAAAACCGCACGTTAACATTGGCACAATTGGTCACGTTGATCACGGCAAATCAACCCTGACCGCCGCCATCGTTGCAGTCCAAGCGCGCAGAGGGATGGCCAAGGCAATCAGTTACGCTGACATTACCAAAGGGGGCACTGTCCGCGACGCGACCAAAACGGTGACCATCGCGGTTTCTCACGTAGAATACGAGAGCAACACGCGCCATTACGCCCACGTCGACTGTCCAGGCCACGCTGATTACGTGAAGAACATGATCACGGGCGCAGCGCAGATGGATGGTGCGATATTGGTTGTGAGCGCGGCGGACGGTCCGATGCCTCAAACCCGGGAGCACATCTTGCTCGCCCGCCAGGTCGGTGTGCCTGCCATGGTGGTCTTCCTGAACAAGGTGGATTTGGTGGACGACAGCGAGTTGCTTGACTTGGTGGAAATGGAAATTAGAGATCTGCTGACCAAGTATGGATTTCCTGGAGAAACAGTCCCTGTGATTCGAGGGAGCGCGACCGCAGCGTTGGCGGGGACACCGGCGGGCGAGAAGTCGATCCAAGATCTGCTCGCGGCGGTGGATAACGCGATTCCGCTGCCTCCACGTGAGGTGGACAAGCCGTTTTTGATGTGCATCGAAGACGTGTTCAACATCGAAGGACGAGGGACGGTTGTTACGGGTCGTGTTGAGCGTGGAGAGTTGAACAAGATGAGCGAAGTCGAAATTGTAGGTCTCGGTGACACGCGCAAGACAACGGCAACTGACATTGAGATGTTCCGTAAGTTGCTCGATAAAGCCAGTGCTGGGGATAACGTCGGAGTTCTCCTGCGTGGCACCAAGAAAGAGGAGGTGGAACGAGGGATGGTGTTGGCCAAGCCCGGTTCAATTAAGCCTCATACCAAGTTCAAAGCCGAGGTTTACGTGCTTTCGAAGGAAGAGGGTGGAAGGCATACCCCTTTCTTTAACAAGTACCGACCACAATTCTACTTCAGAACCAGCGATGTCACAGGCAACGTCACTCTGCCCGAGGGCGTCGAAATGGTGATGCCTGGGGATAATGTGGGCGTGGATATCGAATTAATCGCTGCTGTGGCCATGGAAAAAGGCCAACGATTTGCCATCCGCGAAGGCGGACGGACGATTGGGGCAGGTCGAGTGAGCGATGTGGTCGTTTGAAACGTCAGGTTTTTTGGCAACACTGAGTGCCTTGGATTCGGTCATGGGGCCTTGTGGTTGACTTGAATCTGGCTCAGAGATTTTGGTTAAGCAAATTAACGTAGGGCGGTAGCTCAATTGGTAGAGTAGCGGTCTCCAAAACCGTTGGTTGTGGGTTCAAGTCCCCCCCGCCCTGCCAATCTGGCGATGCGGAGGGGTGGCAGAGTGGTCTATCGCGACGGTCTTGAAAACCGTTAAGGCTAAACGCCTTCGGGGGTTCGAATCCCTCCCCCTCCGCCAAGCGGAATTGAATGTTGTGAATGATTTCATTAATTTCGGTTTATGGGTGTTAGCTGTCGGCGGAATTTTTGCGTTCATGTGGCACAAAGGCTACTGGATGCAATTGTCCAACTATGTCGGCGAAACCAAAGAAGAGCTCAAAAAATGCACATGGCCGACCCTTGAAGAACTCAAGGGTTCAACCGTAGCGGTCATCATCACGACTATTCTAATTGGTTTCTTTACCGTTGGGGTCGATTTCGTGATCGTGAAATTGGTGCGTTTTATAACCTAACTTGCGGGGATATCCCCACTTAAACAACCACTTCACGCAATATGACGAGCCAATGGTTTGTTCTGCATACTTTGTCGGGTCAAGAGCTAAAGGTAAAAGAGAGTATTGAGAAGCGCCTTAAAACCGATGAGATGACAGATTATATCAAGGAAATATTGGTTCCGATGGAGAAAGTGGCTGAAGTCAGAGGTGGGAAAAAGACGGTGACAACTCGGAAATTGTATCCGGGTTACGTTTTTATCGACATGGTCTTGTTGGACGACTCCAAACGGATCATAGAGAAACCTTGGTACTTCATACGAGACACACAAGGCTTGATTGGGTTTGTGGGAGGGGATCGGCCGATCCCTACGCCGATCGAAGAAATCGAGTCGGTCAAGGATCAAATTTCTGATTCCGAAGACCACGAAAAGCCGAAAGTGACCTTTGATATTGGAGAAACGATCAAGATCAACGACGGACCGTTCCTCAATTTTAGCGGTGTCATCGAAGAAGTGGAGCCTGAAAGAGGCAAACTTAAGGTTACAGTGAACATATTCGGTCGCAACACCCCGGTCGAACTGGAGTATTGGCAGATCGAGAAAGCGTAATGATTTATGGCGAAGAAAGTAACGGGACAAATCAAACTCCAAATTCCTGCAGGCCAAGCAAATCCGGCTCCTCCGATAGGCCCGTCCTTGGGTCAGCACGGCGTCAATATCATGGGGTTTTGCAAGGAGTTTAACGCGGCTACAAAGGATCAGGCGGGATTAATCATTCCCGTTGTGATCACGGTTTACCAAGATAAATCATTCACGTTCATCACCAAGTCGCCCCCGTCAAGCATCTTGTTGAAGATGGCCGCAGGTATTGCATCGGGCTCGAAGACGCCCAACAAGGAGAAGGTTGGGAAGGTCACCCGCAAGCAGGTGATGGATATCGTTAAAATGAAGGCGAAAGACATCAATACAACTAAGGATGAAGCCGCCTTCCGTTTAATATCAGGAACCGCTCGCAGCATGGGGATAGAAATTTTGGATTAGTCAACAAACAACATCGATTAGCGGGAGAGCCTAACACCCTCATTCGCACCGCCTATGATCAAAAGAAGTAAACGCTATAAAAAGGGTTTGGAGAAGTTCGATTCCAAACGGTCCTATTCGCTCAAAGAAGCGGTGAGTATTTTGGCCAGTCTACCCAGGGCAAAGTTTAATGAGACGGTGGAGGTGGCTTTGAGGCTGGGAGTCGATCCTAAGCAATCTGACCAAATGGTACGCGGGACGGTCCCTTTGCCCCATGGAAGCGGCAAAGTGGTGAGGGTACTCGTCTTCGCCAAGAGCGGAGCGGCAGCGGACGCGGCCAGGAGTGCCGGGGCCGAGTTTGTTGGCTTCGATGACATGATCAAGAAATGCACGGAAGGATGGACCGACTTTGATGTGGCGGTGGCCACTCCTGACGCGATGGCTGAGGTCCGCAAGCTCGGCAAAGTGCTTGGGCCTCGGGGCCTGATGCCAAATCCGAAAACAGGGACTGTAACCGAGGACACGGCAAAGGCAGTGCGAGAGGTCAAGGCGGGCAGGGTGGAGTTCAAGGTTGATAAAGCCGGCAATATTCATGTGCCTGTGGGCAAGCTCACATTCAGCCTCGATCAAATTATCGAAAACGCCAAAGCAGTCATCGATGCCATATCCAAAGCGCGACCGGCCAGCGTTAAAGGGATATTCGTTCAAAGCTGCACCGTCTCCTCAACAATGAGCCCTCCAGTCAGGGTCGAGTTGAAGGAAACTGTCACAGTTTAACGGGTCAAAACAATTCTGAAAATTTCTGGAGTATGCGTCAAGAAAAGCAAACAATCAGTGCTGAGTACTTAGCCAGACTGAATAGTTCACCTTTTGTTTATCTGGTGGATTATCAAGGGCTGAACAATCTGCAATTTGGGGAGCTCCGAAAACGCTTATCGAAAGCGGGTGCGGAGATACACGTCATCAAGAACTCGATTTTTGGTATCGCTTCAAAGGAGGCAGGTCTTGGGGATGTGAGGGCGACGATGAAAGGTCAGATGGCCGCCGTGACAGGTGGCAAGGACCTGACGAACGCAGCAAAAACGCTGAAGACCTTTAATAAGGAATTTAATCGGGGCCAAGTCAAGGGTGGATTTTTAGGGAGCAAGCGACTCACCGCTCAGGAGGTTGGCGATCTTGCCGATCTTCCATCGATGGATGTGTTGCGAGGCACGCTGCTGGGTCTTTTCCAAGCTCCGGCTTCGAGACTCGCCCGGCTCATCGCCACGCCCGGTGCTCAGATTGCTCGCGCCATTCAAGCGCGCGTCGACAAGGAGTCAGAATAGTCAATTTTCACCCCAGGGTTTGTCTGGGGCTGAAGTCAGGAACAAGTCCGAAATAACCTCGTCGGCTCAACGGCCGTTGGTCTGAAAGCTTTCCGGGCTCGGAAAGGCGACGAAATCGAAAGGTAACATGGCAGATATCGCAAAGTTAGTGGATGAATTGAGTCAGCTTACAGTTTTGGAGGCTGCAGATTTAGTGAAGCAGCTTGAAGCGAAGTGGGGAGTTTCAGCCGCCGCACCTGTGGCCGCTGCTGCCGCCGCACCCGCTGGTGGAGCTGCCGGACCGGTAGCCGAGGCAAAGACTGAATTCGACGTGATTCTTGTTTCCTATCCAACCGACAAGAAAATCGCCGTCATCAAGGCAGTGCGCGAGGTTAAACCTGGTTTAGGACTCGCCGAGGCAAAAGCGTTGGTTGAGGGCGCACCGAAAGCGGTCCTGGAAGGGGTTAATAAGGCCGATGCTGAGGCCGCCAAGAAGAAACTGGACGATACGGGTGCCAAAGCAGAGATCAAGTAGTCACTGTTGGAAGTGGCTGTGGTGGCTCGATGGCCACCGCAGCCTTTGCTCTGACAAAGAACGGATTTCCGTGTTGGAGCAGAAATAGCCGAACGAATTATTCGTTATCGTGTCAGTCTAACGTGCCGATTGCTCCGTTAACCATACCGAGCATCGGGCATTCGTCGTCTCTATCGTAAATTAGCCGGATAGTTTTGACCGGAAACCAAATTGGACAAAATGCCATTTAAAACCGCAGAACGCGTCAACTTCGGAAAGATCAAGGAGGTCATCGCGCCGCCCAACTTGATCGAGATCCAGGTCAACTCATACGTCGAGTTTCTACAGGCTGACATCGCCCTCTCGAAACGCAAGAATGTGGGTTTGCAAGCAGTGTTTACAGAGGTGTTTCCGATCGAAAGCTACGATGGCAAAACCGTATTGGATTTTCAGAGTTATGAGATTGGCGAACCCAAGCAAGATTGGCTTGACTGCCTCCGCGAGGGTTTAACATTTGGGGCACCCCTCCACGTCACTTTCCTCCTCAAGGATGAGGTAGGCGGAAAAGAAGAGAAAGTGTTCATGGGCGAACTGCCGCTGATGACCCCGCAGGGAACTTTTGTTATCAATGGAGCCGAGAGGGTCGTGGTCAGTCAACTCCACCGTTCTCCGGGTATCGCTTTTGAGGCGACTCAACATCCGAATGGAAAAACGCTGCACTCTTTTCGCATCATTCCCGACAGAGGCTCGTGGTATGAAGCACAATTTGACACCAGCGACCTGTTGTATGTCTATCTAGACCGCAAAAAGCGTCGACGCAAGTTCCTCACAACCACATTTTTTAGAGCATTGGGCTATGGTTCTGATGGAGACATTCTCAAACTTTTCTATGATATTGAGGAACTGACCGTCAAGCAGGCTGACGCGATCGAGAACATTCAAAATAAAGTTCTGATCGAAGATGCTGTGGATCCTGTGAAGGGGATTGCGGTGGCGCGCGCGTTTGAACCGCTCTCGAAATCGGTCGTCAAACAAATTGCCGAATTAGGGGTCTCCAAAATTCGTGTTGTCGATACGAGCGTCGATGACGGTATCATCATCAAATGCCTCAAGAAAGACCCAGCGAAGAACGAAGAGGAGGCCCTGAAAGACATTTATCGTCGATTGCGACCGGGAGATCCTCCGACTGCCGCGAATGCCAAGGCATTAATAAAACGCCTCTTTTTTGATCCGAAGCGGTATGACCTGGGTCGTGTGGGTCGTTATAAGATTAGTCAGAAGCTCGGATTGCGCCCCGAGGAAGACTCGCGCGTTCTCACCAAGGAAGATTTGGTGGCTGCGACCAAATATCTTCTAAAGTTGAAAAAGGGTGAAGGCTCATTGGACGATATCGATCATTTGGGCAGTCGGCGGGTTCGGACTGTAGGCGAGTTGCTGGCCAATCAGTGCAGAGTAGGCCTTGCTCGGACCGAGCGCCTAGTGAAGGAAAGGATGACCTTGTTCGACCAAGGCGTCGACGCAATGACCCCTCAGAAGCTGATCAATCCCAAAGCGCTTTCGGCTGTGGTGAGGGATTTCTTCGGCAGGAGTCAACTTTCACAGTTCATGGACCAGATCAACCCGTTGGCTGAGTTGACGCACAAGCGGCGGTTGTCCGCTCTCGGGCCTGGCGGGTTGTCACGTGATCGCGCCGGATTTGAAGTCCGCGACGTGCATCCATCGCATTACGGAAGGATCTGCCCGATTGAAACCCCTGAGGGCCCAAATATCGGACTGATCGCCTCGTTGGCCACTTTTGCTAGGGTCAACGATTTCGGATTCATCGAAACGCCTTACCGAAGAGTCGAAAAAGGCCGTGTTTCGGGTCACATGGATTACCTCACTGCTGATCGGGAGGAGTCCTTCATTGTTGCCCAGGCCAACGCGCAAATCGACGAAAAGGGCCATTTCACCACCGAGCGCGTCACCTGTCGTTGTAAGGGCGATTTCATCGACGTGGAAGCGTCCCGTGTGGACTACATGGACGTCTCGCCCAAGCAACTCGTCTCCGTGGCTGCGGGTCTGATCCCGTTTTTGGAGCATGATGACGCGAACAGGGCGCTCATGGGTTCGAACATGCAAAGGCAGGCAGTGCCGTTGTTAGTGACGGAGGCTCCGTTGGTGGCGACTGGCTTGGAGGACCGTGTGGCCCGAGATTCACGTGCGGTCATTGTTGCTGAGGAAGCCGGAAAAGTGGCTTCGGTGAGCGGCAGTCAGATAATCATCACCCGCGACGGGAAGCTGCCAGAAGGCAAGAAGAGGATCAAGAACGACCCTCACGAGGGGGTGCATGTGTATCCGGTGAGAAAGTTCATGCGATCCAACGCGGCCACGTGTATCAACCAGAAGATCCTTGTCGGCCGTTCGGATACGGTGAAAAAGGGTCAGATCATTGCAGATGGCCCCTGCACTTCTGGAGGGGAGCTAGCACTCGGTCGCAACGTTTTGTGCGCCTTCATGCCCTGGAATGGCTACAACTTTGAGGATGCTATATTGATCAGCGAGCGGATTGTGAAGGATGACGTTTTCACATCCATTCACATCGACGAGTTTGAGGTTGGTGCTCGTGATACGAAGCTGGGACCTGAAGAGATTACGAGGGATATTCCAAATCTTGGCGAGGAAGCTTTAAAGAATTTGGGTGCCGACGGAGTGATTCGGATCGGAGCTGAAGTCAAGCCGGGGGACATCCTGGTGGGAAAGATCACTCCCAAGAGCGAGACTGAGCTGGCGCCTGAGGAGAGATTGTTGCGGGCCATATTTGGCGAAAAAGCTGCCGACGTCAAAGATACCTCTTTGAGGGTACCCTCCGGTACCTACGGCATCGTGATGGACGTCAAAGTGTCCTCCAAAAAAGAGGCAGAGCGGTCCATGATCAAGCAGCCTGCAACAGGCGATTCGAGGAAGCACGCGAAGCAGATAGAAGACGAATACAAGGCAAAACTGGACGAGCTTCGCGAGCAGCTAACCGAGGCTTTGAGCAACATCCTCCTTGGTGAAAAAATTCCTTTGGATGTGGTGAACTCCGAGACGGGCGAGATCATCATCCCTGCCAACCGCAAGATCACCAAGACGCTTTTGAGAAAGCTTGCGTCGGTCTATGATCGGATCGACATCGATCCTTCCCCGATCCGTAACAAAATTAACGAGATCATTGGCGCTTTCAAAAAGAAGTTCGATGATTTGCAGATGCAGCACGACGAGGAGGTCGAGCGAGTGGAGTCGGGTGACAATATTGATACGGGGATCATCAAATCGGTAAAGGTTTACATCGCTTCGAAGCGAAAACTCTCAGTGGGTGACAAGATGGCTGGGCGTCACGGGAATAAGGGTGTCGTGGCGAAAATTGTAGCCGATGAGGACATGCCGTTTCTTGATGACGGAACTGCGGTTGATATCGTGCTGAACCCATTGGGAGTGCCCTCACGCATGAACGTCGGCCAGGTGTTGGAGACCCACTTGGGGTGGGCTGCTCGATTGTTGGGGATGCGGTTCGCCACGCCGGTTTTTGACGGGATTAAGGAGCGAGACATACGAAACTACCTCAAGCAGGCCAATCTTCCGGAGCACGGCAAGACCCATCTGCACGATGGGAGAACAGGTGAACGATTCGACCAGGAGATCGTAGTGGGTTACATTTACATGATGAAACTGGGGCATCTTGTGGCGGACAAAATTCACGCGCGCGCAGTGGGCCCCTATTCCCTTGTGACCCAGCAGCCGTTGGGTGGTAAGGCACAGTATGGCGGCCAGCGTTTTGGTGAGATGGAAGTGTGGGCGATGGAGGCCTACGGGGCGGCTTATACCCTACAAGAGCTCCTGACTGTGAAGTCCGACGACGTACAAGGAAGAACTCGGATTTACGAGAGCATCGTCAAGGGAGACAACTCGCTGGAAGCAGGAGTTCCTGAGTCATTCAACGTCCTCGTGAAGGAGATGCAGTCTTTGGGTTTGGATGTAAAAGTAGGGTATTCGAATCCGGCAGATCAGCCGGCGCAATCTCTAGCGTTGGCAACACTGGGCTAAACAGGCCTTTCCATCCCTTTATACCGTTTTTAGAAAGCATTCCGAAATCTATGATGACCCCCAAAGAATCCGCGCGTGAGTTGCTGGGCTTGGACAAGGTGAATCTTGTAGAGTTCGTCTCGATATCCGTGGCTTCACCCGAATCGATTCGTTCCTGGTCGAAGGGTGAGGTGAAGAATCCTGAGACTATCAACTATCGCACATTCAAACCAGAGAAAGGGGGCCTTTTCTGCGAGAGAATCTTTGGGCCAGTAAAGGACTGGGAATGTTCTTGCGGGAAATACAAGCGTATCAAACACCGTGGTGTGGTTTGCGATCGATGCGGAGTGGAAGTCACGCTTTCGAGGGTTCGCCGTGAACGGATGGGGCATATCGAACTGGCGGTGCCTGTTTCCCATATATGGTTTTTCAAATGCATGCCCTCCAGGTTAGGCCTGATGCTCGACATGACGGCCCGTAACCTCGAGCGCGTCATCTACTACGAGGACTACATGGTGATCGATGCCGGATCGACCCCCCTCAAGATTCATCAACTCCTCAGCGAGCACGAGTATCGGGAAGCACGTGAAACCTACGGGGCCGATTCGTTTTTGGCGAAAATGGGGGCGGAAGCAGTAAGGGAGGCTTTGTCGAGGGTGAGCCTTCAAAGTCAGGTGGAGTTGCTGCAGGTGGCCATGACGGAAACCAAGAGCAAACAGATCAGGAAAAAGCTGGCCAAACGGATTAAGCTGTTCCAGGGTTTCATGGGCTCAAAGGGTCGTCCGGAATGGATGATTCTCACCGTGTTGCCCGTCATCCCTCCCGATCTGCGCCCACTTGTTCCGCTTGAGGGAGGCCGGTTCGCGACGTCGGATCTGAATGATTTATATAGAAGGGTTATCAACCGGAATAATCGCCTGAAGAACCTTCTGCAACTGAAGACGCCAGAAGTGATCATCCGAAACGAGAAGCGGATGCTGCAAGAAGCGGTCGACGCTCTCTTCGATAACGGCCGACACGGCCGCGCGGTGACCGGAGCTGGGAACCGCCCTTTGAAGTCCCTCAGCGACATGTTGAAAGGAAAGAGCGGGAGGTTCCGACAGAATCTTCTAGGCAAACGTGTCGATTATTCCGGACGATCTGTGATCGTCATCGGTCCGGAGCTCAAGCTGCACCAGTGCGGGTTGCCCAAAAAGATGGCCTTGGTGCTATTCGAACCGTTTATCATCAGGCGTCTGAAAGAGCTTGGCTACGTCCACACGGTTCGCTCGGCCAAGAAAATGATCGAAAGGCAGTCGCCAGAAGTGTGGGATATTCTCGAGGAAGTCACTAAGGGACACCCTGTAATGTTGAATCGGGCCCCTACTTTGCACCGTCTCTCAGTTCAGGCCTTCGAGCCTGTTCTCATCGAAGGGGAAGCCATCCGGATACATCCGTTGGTTTGCACGGCTTACAACGCCGACTTTGACGGGGATCAAATGGCAGTCCATGTGCCCTTGTCGGTGGAGGCTCAACTTGAGGCCCGCTTGCTGATGATGGCCACCAACAACATATTCAGCCCTTCCAGCGGGAAGCCGATCATGACCCCAACCCAGGACATCACCCTGGGTTGCTACTACTTGACGTCCAATCCACGGCAGGTAGGTGCCGTCTCTGAGAAGCGCTTGAAACTGTTCGCGACAAAAGACGAGGTGATTTTTGCACATGCCGACGGGGCACTCAAAACGCATGACCGGATTCGCATTCGAAATCCAGACGTGGGCCTGAGAACGACTTTCGGGGACTCGGAGAAGCGGGTGATCGAGACAACGGTTGGACGGGTCATCTTCAGCGAGATATGGCCTCATGAGCTTGGTTTTCCAAACAAGGTTGTAGGCAAAGCCCAGATCGGGGACCTCATCTGGCACTGTTATAAAGTCGCCGGCCATGAGAAGACTGTTTCGACCCTCGACAAGCTCAAAGAGGTTGGATTTCAAGAGGCGACAAAGGCAGGTGTGTCTATCGGAATCGATGACATGATTATTCCCAAGGAGAAGAATCATGAGATTGAAGGAGCTCAGCGTCAGATCGGTGAGGTGGAGAAGCAACATCGAAAGGGCTTGATCACCTCTGGCGAGCGCTACAATAAGGTCATCGACATTTGGACGCATTGCACGGATCAGATCGCCAATGTGATGCTCAAAACTCTTGAAGCGAATCAAGGGAAGCAGGAGTACAACCCGGTGTGGTTGATGGTGGATTCTGGCGCCCGAGGAAACAGGCAGCAGGTAAGGCAGTTGGCAGGTGTTCGCGGACTCATGGCAAAGCCCTCCGGCGACATTATTGAAAAGCCTATTTTGTCGAATTTCAGAGAAGGGCTGACGGTGCTTGAGTATTTTATCTCGACTCACGGAGCTCGGAAAGGGCTGGCCGATACGGCACTCAAAACAGCCGATTCTGGCTATATGACGCGAAAGCTGGTGGATGTGGCCCAGGACGTCATCATACGGGAGCACGATTGCGGAACGTCCAACGGCATCTTGGTCCAAGCCATTTATGAAGGTGAGGATGAGGTGGTCAAGCTCAGCGAGCGCATCATCGGTCGCGTGAGTTGTGACGACCTCATAGATCCTGTCGAGCCGAAGAAGAAGTTGATAAAGGCCAACGAGGAGATCGACGAGCAGAGAGCCAAGGCGGTTGATAGGTCTGGGATTGAAAGGATCCGCATCAGATCGGTTCTGACATGCGAAAGCAAGTATGGGATTTGTGTCATGTGCTACGGCAGAAATCTTGCGACCGGATCGCTTGTGAAACTCGGCGAGGCCGTGGGGATCATCGCCGCTCAATCCATCGGAGAACCGGGGACCCAGTTGACGATGCGAACATTTCACATCGGCGGCACTGCGTCGCAGGTGTTCAAACAGCCGCAGATCAAATCAAAGTATGATGCGACGCTCCGGTATAATGATCTGCGCATTGTCCAGTTGGCTGACGGCAGCAGCATCGTCCTGAACAAGAACGGGTCCGTGGCGCTTTTGGCCGAGGATGGGAAAGAGATCGAGAGCCACACCGTGGTGATCGGGGCGGTGATCGCCGTGGCGAACGGAGGTCGTGTCAAGAAGGGCGACACATTTGTGCAATGGGATCCTTACAGCGTACCGATCTTGTCAGAGAAGCCCGGACGGATCCAGTTTCATGACATCATTGAGGGTGTGACGATGAAGCAGGAGGTTGACGAGACCACGGGCCAGGAGGCTATGGTGATCATCGAGCACAAGGAGGATCTGCATCCCCAGATCGTCATCCTGGGTCTCGACGGTCAACCCGTTGCCAACTATCCAATTCCCGCCGGGGCGCATATAGTCGTCAACGAAGGCGACACGATTGTCGCCGGGACATTGATGGCGAAGACTCCGAGGAAAAGTTCGAAAACTAAGGATATAACCGGCGGCCTACCTCGTGTTGCGGAGCTCTTTGAAGCGCGACGGCCGAAGGACGCCGCTGAGATTTCAAAGATCGACGGCATCGTGGATTTTGGTCCTAGCGTGCGGGGCAAGCGATGCATTTTGATTAAGGACAACGAGACGGCGGTTGAGGAGGAGCACCTTATTCCGATTGGGAAGCACGTCATCGTATTCAAGGGCGATTTCGTCAAGAAGGGCCAACAGTTGACGGAAGGGCCCGTTGTTCCGCACGAGATTCTGGAAGTGTGCGGACCCCAGGAGCTTCAGGAGCATCTCGTGAATGAGGTCCAGGAAGTGTACCGACTTCAAGGTGTCACCATCAACGACAAGCACATTGAGATCATCGTCCGGCAAATGCTCCGAAAGGTTCGCATTACCGAACCCGGTGACACGATGTTCCTCTGGGGCGAGCAAATCGACAAGATCGCGTTTGAGAACGAAAACGAGAGGGTCGAAAAAATGGGTGGAAAGCCAGCCGAGGCTCAGCCGGTCTTGTTAGGCATCACAAAAGCGTCGCTTGAAACGGAAAGCTTCCTGAGCGCCGCGTCTTTCCAGGACACCACGAGGGTGTTAACTGAAGCCGCTACGTTGGGTAAGTTGGACGGACTCAGGGGCTTCAAGGAGAATGTGATCATGGGACACATCATACCCGCAGGGACCGGCTTTAACAATCACCGCAAGGTGATTCTCAAGCCGCTGGTGACGGAGTCTGAGCTGATCTCGGGTGAGTCTTCCGACGCGGAGCAACCGAGGGCTGTCTGAAACTTTAGGAATTGAAAGAATTCTTAAATACTAGTTGCAACACAAAAGTCCTTTGGTAATATTCGCGCCTCGTTTCCCTGGGACATGCGGGGTAGTCAATTACGAACAAACTTAATCGCAGCGATGCCGACAATTAACCAACTTGTGCGCAAGGGGCGCACAAAGATGAAATACAAATCGAAAGCGCCCGCTTTGCAGGGGTCGCCGTTTCGACGAGGGGTGTGCCTTCAAGTGATGACACGAACTCCTAAGAAACCTAATTCAGCGATGCGAAAGGTAGCCAAAATCCGGCTATCCAACGGCTACGAGGTGATTGCCTACATCCCTGACGAGGGCCACAATTTGCAGGAGCACTCCATTGTGCTTGTGCGCGGTGGCCGTGTGAAGGATCTGCCCGGCGTTCGTTATCATATTGTCCGAGGCACTTTGGACGCGGCAGGGGTTGAGAAGCGGCGGGTAAGCCGTTCAAAATACGGGGTGAAACGGCCCAAGAAGGCCAAGACCGCCGCCAAGTAACATTTCCGATAAGAATATTGTATGTCCAGACGACGACAGGCAGTCAAACGCCCCCTAATTCCAGATGCGAAATACCACAGCTCGTTGGTTTCGCGGTTTGTGAACGTGCTGATGATCGGCGGAAAGAAGAGTCTCGCTCAGAGGGTTGTTTATAGTGCTTTCGATAAGATTGCCGAAAAAAACCCCGCAGGCAATCCGCTGGAAATACTCCAACGCGCCGTGGACAATGCGAAGCCAAGGTTGGAGGTGAAGGCACGTCGTGTCGGTGGAGCCACCTATCAAGTTCCGATGGAGGTTCAGGTTGATAGGCAGATGTCTCTCGCGTTGCGTTGGATTGTCGATTTCGCGGATGCACGCAAAGGGATGCAGATGCACGAGGCTCTAGCTGTGGAAATCTTGGAAGCCTACCAGGGCCAGGGAAATGCGATACGAAAACGTGATGAAGTGCATAAGATGGCTCAGGCCAACAAGGCGTTTGCTCACTTTCGCTGGTAATTAACACACACACATTGAAAGCGCCCCGGATGCGTTATTGATCGGGGCCTTTTTTATCTCTAAATATAAGCAAGATGGAAGCGGTTGTTGAAACGAAATCGTTGAATTCGCCGAACCGGCAGTACCCAATGCAGCGTACACGCAACATTGGAATTGCCGCGCATATCGACGCGGGTAAAACAACGACGACTGAGCGAATCCTATTCTATACCGGTTTGATCCACAAGATGGGTGATGTTGATGACGGGAACACCGTTACCGACTGGATGGAGCAAGAGCGTGAGAGGGGGATCACCATCACGTCTGCGGCGACGACATGCTATTGGGTGCAGAAGCCCGATGCGACAGAGAAGCTTTTTGCAGGGATCTCACACAGGGTTAACATCATTGACACGCCCGGCCACGTGGACTTCACAGCCGAAGTGGAGCGGTCGATGCGTGTTCTGGATGGTGCCGTAGCCGTGTTTTGTGGTGTTGCCGGCGTGCAGCCACAGTCAGAAACTGTGTGGAGACAGGCCACGAAGTATAATGTTCCCAGGATCGCGTTCGTCAACAAGATGGATCGAGTTGGAGCAAATTTTAAGAATGCTGTAAAGGAGATGCGCCAAAAGCTCGGAGCTTACGCTTTCCCCGTCATGCTGCCGATCGGCAAAGAGGACACCTTCCGCGGAGTGGTGGACATTGTGAACCAGATGGCCATTGTCTATGACCTCGACGATCCAGTCGGGCTCAAGTATTCAATAGAGCCAATTCCTGCTGACTTGGTGGAAGAATCCAAGATCGCCTTGGCTGAACTGATCGATGCGGTTTCCAACAAGGATGAATTGATTGCCGAAATGGTGATCGAAGACAAGCCCATCACCCCGGTCATTCTGAAGCACGCGATCAGGCGATTGACCTGCAAGATCGAGTTCGTCCCCGTTTTGTGCGGATCTGCTTTCAAGAAAAAAGGAGTCCAACCGCTCGTCGATGCAGTCATTGACTATCTCCCGTCCCCTCTTGACATCCCGCCTGCCGTGGGAATGGTGCCCGGGACCGGGGAAAGCGTCAAGGTCGAGCCTGACGACAGGAGCCAGTTCTGTTCGCTGGCTTTCAAGCTCTGGACCGACCCTTTTGTCGGGAAGCTAGTTTTTTTCAGAGTCTATTGTGGCCAGTTGAAAAAGGGCGACTCCATATACAATCCTAGGACCCGAAAGCGGGAACGTGTGAGCAGGGTTTTGATGATCCAGGCGGACAAACGTATTGATGTTGAGTCGGTTTACTCCGGGGATATCGCAGCTCTTGTGGGGTTGCGGAACATTACCACGGGTGACACTCTCTGCGACGAGGATTATGACGTGACGTTGGAACCTCCAACATTTCCAGAGCCCGTCATTTCAATGGCGGTTGAGCCAAAGACCAAAGTTGACAGGGAGAGGATGGGAGAGGGACTGCAACGGCTTGCAGAGGAAGATCCGACATTCCGATGCTTTACAAACGAAGAGACGGGTCAGTTGATCATCGCCGGGATGGGTGAATTGCACCTCGAAATTATACGTGATCGTCTTTTGCGTGAGTTTAAAGTGGAAGCCAGTGCAGGGGCGCCACAGATTGCCTACCGGGAAACGATTACAAAATCCGCCGAAGGCGAGGGTAAATTCATTAGACAGAGTGGTGGACGAGGGCAGTATGGACATGCCTGTGTCACGATTGCCCCAAATGTCCGGGGGCAGGGTGTTGTGGTTGAAAATAAGGTTGTCGGCGGCACCATACCCAAGGAATACATTCCGGCCGTTATTGACGGAGTGAACGAAGCCATCAAGGGGGGCGTGCTGGCTGGCTACACTATGATTGACATCAAGGTGTCCGTGGTTGACGGGAGCTTTCACGAAGTCGATTCCAGCGAGCTAGCATTCAAGATGGCCGGGATTTTCGCGCTGAAGGATGCCGTGAAGAAAGCGGGTCCCATTCTCTTGGAACCCGTCATGAAGGTTGAGTTGACGACACCTGACGAGTATCAAGGTGACCTCCTTGGGGATCTGAACAGGCGCAGGGGTAAAATTTTGAGTATTGAAGCCAAGAATGGGGCCACCATGCTGAATTCAGAGGTCCCTCTGGCTGAAATGTTTGGCTATGCCACGGCGATCCGTTCACTATCAAAGGGCCGTGCCGCCTATTCCATGGAGCCCTACTCATTTGAAACAGTTCCAAACAGTATTTTGACAGCGATCATGGACAACGCCAAGTCCCGACCTGCCGCACGTTCCTAAATTCAGTGTCTTAATTGGTTCACACGCTTTTAACGCTCCCTTATGGCTGGACAAAGAATCAGAATTCGGCTGAAAGCATACGATCACCGGGTGATCGATCAATCAGCACATGACATAGTCGAGACCGTGAAGCGAACCGGTGCTCGCGTGGCGGGCCCGATTCCGCTACCCACTAGAATAGAAAGATTTACCGTGGGCCGATCCCCACATGCTGACAAGAAGTCGCACGAAACATTTGAGCAACGAACTCATAAGAGATTGCTTGATATAATCGACCCAACCGCAAAGACGGTTGATGAGTTGAAGAAATTGAACCTTCCGGCTGGTGTTGATATCACCATCAAGATTTGAGGCTTATGATTGGTTTGATTGGAAAAAAGCTGGGGCACAGCCGTGTTTACGACGCGAATGGCCGAATAGTGCCGGTAACCATTGTCCTTGCTGGACCTAACCACGTTTTGCAGCTCAAAACCGTCGAGAGCGATGGCTACAAAGCAGTGCAGCTTGGATTCGGCGAGCAAAAGGAAAGCCGTTTGACCAAGCCGGTGGCGGGGCATGTTAGAAAATCGGGGTCACCTCCCGTACGGCACATTCGTGAGTTCCGTGATTTTACGCTTGAACTGAAACTTGGAGATACGGTGAAGCCGAGCATTTTTGCTGTGGGCGACATTGTGGATGCAATTGGAGTGACCAAGGGCCGAGGTTTCGAAGGGGTCATGAAACGTCACGGTTTCTGCGGTGGAGATATGACTCACGGAGCGAAAGGTTGGCATCGACGAGGGGGTGCGATCGGGCAAAGGCTCTTTCCTGGGACAGTTCGAAAGGGGCTTAAAATGCCCGGTCACATGGGACAGGTGCGCCGCACCGTTCAAAATCTGGAGATCGTCCAGGTGCGTGAAGCTGAAAATGTGCTCCTCATCAGAGGTTCGATCCCGGGCGCTGAAGGAGACTATGTGATCATTCGGGAGTCCAAGAAGAATCCCAAAGTGTCGGCATCCGTCAAAAAATAGTTAAATCCCATGAGATTGACTTTAAGGACTGCAAATGGAGCGGAGAAGGGCGATGTGGAAGTCCGCTTCGGCCTGATCGAAAATGGACGTGGCACGCAGGCCGTCCACGATGCTGTGGTCGCGTATATGGCGTCACAACGCTCGGGAACGGCCTGCACAAAGACAATGGGCGATGTCAATGGAACCGGGAAAAAGCCGTGGCGACAAAAGGGAACGGGCCGAGCCCGTGCGGGTTCCTTTGCCTCACCGTTGTGGCGGGGTGGCGGGGTGGTCTTCGGCCCAAAACCAAGGGATTTTTCGAAGAAAATCACTCGCACGACAAAGCGGCTTTCAGTGACCAAAGCGTTGAGCGAGCGGATCCACAGCAAGGAAGTGTTTCTCGTCGATGAAATAAGCTTTACGCAGCCTAAGACGACACAGATGCTCGGTTTGTTAAGCAGCCTTGGAATCGTCGGGACTGTCCTGGTGGTCGTCAGTGGACCCACGCCCAAAAATGTGCTCTTGTCTGCGCGCAATGTTCCCCATGTGGAAGTGGTCACCTCAGAGGAAGTGAATACCTATCAATTGCTGCGACACGATAACATTTTGTTCACGAGCAGTGCATTTGAGAGATTGCAGGATAGGATTGTTGAGAGGAGCAAACCATGAATGCCTTTGATGTTATAAAAACTATACGGATCACCGAAAAAGGCACTCTCCAGTCGTCAAAATTCAACCAGTATACGGTTGTGGCGGACCCGAGGGCCAACAAGGTGCAGATACGTCACGCGATACAGGATTTGTTCAAGGTCAAGGTCATTGCTGTTAACACACTCTCAGTGCGAGGCAAAAAGAGAAGGCAGAGCACCAAGCAGGCCGGCACCGCGTCGAATTGGAAGAAGGCCATCGTGACGTTGAAGAAGGACGATAAAATCAGCTTGGTATAACTTATGCCAGTCAAGACTTTCAGACCGCTCACGCCTTCCAGACGCTACATCACAGTGGCGTCTTTTGAGGAGATCACCAAGACCAAGCCTGAAAAGAGCCTTGTCACTATCCGGAAAAAGACCGGAGGCCGAAATTGCTATGGCCGCGTCACATCCAGGGGGATTGGCAGAGGTCACAAGCAAAAGTTGCGGCTCGTTGATTTCAAGCGTCGTAAGCACGCTGTGGACGCTCAAGTAATTGCGGTTGAGTATGACCCGCGTCGGAGCGCACGCCTCGCCTTGCTTCAATACGCCGACGGTGTGAGGACCTACGTCTTGTCCCCTGTCGGGATGAAAGTTGGCACAAGCATTTCGACGGGTCCGGCAGCGTCTGCGGAGGTTGGCAATTGTCTGCCGCTTAAGAATGTGCCTGTGGGGATTCACATCCATTGCAT
Organism: Akkermansia muciniphila; assembly: GCA_945865375.1. Lineage (GTDB taxonomy): Bacteria > Verrucomicrobiota > Verrucomicrobiia > Limisphaerales > F1-80-MAGS106 > F1-80-MAGS106. The sequence goes on from CAMBEJ010000030.1 coordinate 18,993, forward strand.
TGAGCTCACGCCAGGGCGCGGAGCCCAGCTTGTGCGTTCGGCTGGTGGGTTTGCGACGCTTATGTCCCGAGGCGGGGGCTACGCACAGGTGCGCATGCCGTCCGGGGAGATCCGTAAAATCAATGAACAGTGCTACGCGATCATCGGGCAGGTTGGAAACACCGAGCACGAAAACGTTATTTTGGGAAAGGCCGGTCGCGCACGGCACCGAGGCATCCGTCCGCTAAGCCGAGGTGTTGCCAAAAACCCTGTTGACCATCCGATGGGTGGTGGCGCAGGCAAAACGTCCGGCGGAGGACACCCCGTGACTCCGTGGGGGGTCATTACTAAAGGTTATAAGACCAGGTCTGCACGGAAGTATTCAGACCGCTTTATTGTCGTCAGACGGAATGGTCGGCCTATGAAGGCTCGATGAGGAATATTTATGGGACGCTCAATTAAAAAGGGTCCGTTTGTGGACCACCACTTGATGGAAAAAATCCACAAGATGAACGACATGGTGCCGAAAAAGCCTATCAAGACATGGTCACGTCGTTCCATGATCACGCCGGAATTTGTGGGCCACACGTTCCAAGTTCACAATGGAAAGATCTTCAATCCGGTTTTCGTCACAGAAAATATGGTGGGTCATCGCCTGGGCGAGTTCTCACTCACGCGCATTTTTAAGAAACACGGCTCGCATACGGCAAAGGCGGAAGCCAAGTAAACGGTAATACTCTATGGAAGTTAAAGCTGTCACTCGGTATGTGAGGATGTCTCCTCAAAAAATGCGGGAAGTTGCCCGTCAGATTCAAGGACTTGGAGCTTCCCATGCGGTTGCGGTTCTTGGCATGGTTCCTCGGAAATCGGCGCGATTGATCGAAAAGACGTTGAAGTCAGCGATCGCGAACGCAGAAAACAACAAGAAGTTGAAAGTTGAGAATTTGATAGTCAAAGAAGCCGTAGCGGGAGCGGGCCCTACACTAAAGAGGTTCACGCCAAAGGCCAGAGGTTCCGCAGGACCGATTCTAAAGCGGACTTGCCACATTCGAGTCGTGCTCACCGATAATTCACCGAAATAACCCTATGGGACAGAAATCAAATCCAATAGGTCTTCGTTTGGCACTGACGCGGGACTGGCGCTCGAAGTGGTATGCTGAGAAAAAAGATTTCGGGAAGCTCCTGACAGAAGATCGCAAGATTCGAGATATTCTGAAGAGGAAGCTCGAGTCTGCATCGGTGCCTAAAGTTGTCATAGAGCGGGCGGCAACCCGTTGCCGGATCACGATATACACAGCGAGGCCAGGGGTAGTTATCGGACGGAAAGGTGCTGAGATCGATAAACTCAAGGAAGAGCTGAGCAAAATGACTGGCAAAGAGATCTATGTGGATATTCAGGAGATCAAAACTCCTGAGTTGGATGCGCAGTTGGTTGCGGAAAATATCGCTTTGCAGTTGGAACGTAGGATTTCATTTAGGAGAGCGATGAAGAAGGCGGTTCAAACATCGATGGATTTTGGGGCCGAGGGCATCAAAGTTCGCTGTGGGGGACGGTTGGGCGGTGCCGAGATATCCAGGGTAGAAACATATCATGAAGGCCGAGTTCCCCTGCACACGTTGAGAGCCACGATTGACTATGGGTTTGCGGAAGCCAACACGGTCTATGGCAAGCTGGGAATCAAGTGTTGGATATGCAAGGGAGAAATGAAGCCTGAAAAAGCCCAGCAAACCCTTCCAGCTCAGGGATTGCCGGTAAGGTAGATGGACGACGGTCTTGTTTGTTGAGGCCACCACGGGAAACAATTTTAAGTAACGGAGAACAACTATGGCGATGATGCCAGCACGGGTAAAGTATCGCAAAATGCAGCGAGGCAGTCGAACAGGACTTGCTTCGAGAGGCGCTAGCGTTGCTTTTGGTGAGTATGGTCTGCAAGCGCTGGAGCGCTGCTGGTTGGACACCAAGCAGATCGAAGCTGCACGGGTCGCCATCACGCGCTACATGAAACGCCGCGGTAAGGTTTGGATTCGGATCTTTCCTGACAAATCCTTCACAAAGAAGCCTTTGGAAGTTCGGATGGGGACTGGTAAGGGTGGTGTGGAAGGTTGGGTAGCGGTGATTCGTCCCGCTAATGTGCTTTTTGAGGTGGATGGGGTTCCCGAGACCGTGGCCCGGGAGTCGATGAGGTTGGCAGCAACGAAGCTGCCTATCAGAACGAAGTTTATTTCTAGGCACAAGTTGGCTTGATCTGGTTATGAAGAGAATCAAGATTTCAGAGATGGTGGATCTAACGGAAGTGGAGCTAGTCGCCAAGGGACGCGACTTCCGACAGGAACTGTTCAATCTCAAGCTCCAGCAGGCAAGCAGCCAGTTGGAGAAGTCGGCAGGCCTACGAATTATCCGAAGGAATATCGCTCGCGTTGAAACCGCTCTGTCAGGCCTACGGAATCGAACCGTTAAAGTTTAAGCCTATGTCTTTATCTGAAACTCAAAGAGGTCACCGGAAGGCAAGGGTTGGGGAAGTCATTTCCAACAAGATGACCAAAACCATCGTGGTCCGTGTTGAGCGCCGTTTTCAGCACCCGAAGTTCAAAAAAGTGGTAACCAGTTACGCGAAGTTCTACGCCCACGACGATAAGGAGGAGGCTGAGGTTGGGGACAGGGTTAAAATTGTAGAAACTAGGCCTCTTTCCAAAACGAAGTCATGGCGGCTCGTTGAGGTGGTGGAGAAGGTTGGAGAGGTTGCGCAAGTGGCTGTTTGATCCAAAAAAGATATGTTGCAGATTAGATCAATTCTTGACGTGGCGGACAATTCAGGGGCCAAGAGAGCGGCCACCATCGGTGTGTTAGGCAGGAACCAGAAATACGCGCGAGTGGGCGATGTGATTAAGGCGCATATTAAGGAGGCCTCGCCGGATGGCACCGTTAAGAAGGGAGAGGTTGTCAATGCAGTCGTCGTGCGGACCAGGCAACCCATAAAGCGGAGCGACGGTTCCTATCTGAAATTCGAATCTAACGCCATAGTTATAATCGATAAGGATAACAATCCGCGCGGCACGCGTATTTTCGGCCCCGTGGCCAGAGAACTCCGGGATCTAAAATTTATGAAGATCATTTCTTTGGCTCCTGAAGTCATCTGAAGTTATGTCGACATGCCATGTAAAAAAGGGTGATGAAGTCACTGTCATCTCGGGGTCTGAGCGCGGAAAGCGCGGAAAGGTCATCAATGTCCAACCCGGCAAGAACCGGGTTATAGTGGAGGGCATAAAGCTGATCAAGCGCCACACGAAAAAAAGCACTCAGCACCCAGAGGGTGCCATCGTGGAGCGGGAAGGAACGATCCATGCATCGAACGTGATGAAAACTGAGGTTTATGATGCGCGCTCAGTCAAGACAGCCCCGAAGAACTCCAACGCCTAGTCTACAATGAACTCCCGATTGTATAGAAAATACATTGATTCAGTCAGAACGACCATGTTGGATTCGAGAAAGTATTCCAACATCCATCAAGTTCCGAAGTTGGAGAAAATCGTGGTCAACATGGGGGTCAGTGCATCGCTGGAGAAGGGTGCGATCGATGACGCATTAAAGGACCTGACCATGATCACCGGGCGCAAGCCTGTGATCAACAAGTCCAGAAAGAGCGTCGCTAACTTCAAGCTACGAGAGGGGCAATCCATCGGATGTCGTGTGACGTTGCGACGCGACGTGATGTATGAGTTTTTTGACAGACTTGTGGCCACCGCGCTGCCTCGAATTAGGGATTTCCGAGGTGTTTCAAAGCGATCGTTCGATGGACGTGGAAACTACTCGGTGGGCATCTCTGACCAGACGATTTTTCCTGAGATTGATTTGGACAAAATTAAGCGCACCCAAGGGATGGATGTCATTATCGTGACGAGCGCCTCGTCCGATGACGAGGCAATGGAACTTTTGAAACTGATGGGAATGCCGTTTGCCGACAAAAAATAAGAAAGTATGGCCAAAAAAGCTTGGATTGAACGTGAAAAGCGCAAGAGAGCGACGGTCAAGAAGTATGCTGCACTGCGCGCAGACCTCAGGGCTAAGGGAGACTATGTAGGCCTGACTAAGCTGCCACGAAACGCGAGCCCTGCGCGTTTGACAAACCGTTGTTCGATAACCGGGAGGCGGCACGCTTACATTCGAAAGTACGGATGTTCGCGGTTGACATTCCGAGAAATGGCCCTTTCAGGGTTGATCCCAGGTGTGACAAAAGCCAGTTGGTGAGATTGCTATATGACTGATCCAATCGCCGATCTCTTGACTCGTATACGAAACGGTGGCACCGCTCTGATACCTGAGGTGCAGCTTCCTCATTCGAACATGAAGGAGAGCATCGCACTGATCTTGTTGAAGGAAGGGTATGTTTCTGACGTTCAAATAGTGGGTAAGCCACTGAAGACGCTGAAAATCAAGCTCAAGTATGAAGGTCGCAAGACCGTTATCACCGGGCTCAAAAGGGTGAGCCGCCCAGGGTTGCGTCACTATGTCAACGCTGCAAACATTCCGCGGGTGCTAGGGGGAATGGGAGTGGTGATCCTGTCAACTCCTAAGGGTGTGATGACGGGGTCTGAAGCGCGGAAGCAAAATGTAGGCGGCGAGGTACTGTGTAACATCTGGTAAGGCTGGGAATAGATTTTATGTCTAGAATCGGAAAAATGCCCATAGTTTTGCCTGCGAAGGTGAAGGTTGAAGTCAAAGCGACGCGTGTTCTGGTTGAGGGACCGAGGGGCAAGCTTAGTTTCGACCTTCCCAAGCATACGGCGGTGGCTCTTGACGCCAACGGACTTGTTGTGAGCCGTACCGCTGAGCATTCAGAAGCCAAGGCGATGCATGGTTTATGCCGGAGCATTTTGAATAACATGATCAAAGGAGTTCATGAAGGCTTTGTGAAGAAGCTTGAAATCCATGGGGTTGGGTTTAAGGCCTCGGTTCAAGGCAAGAACGTGAACTTGAGTTTGGGATACTCACATCCGCTCAACTACCCTATACCGGAGCAGATAAAGGTCACGGTTGACGAAGCCACGAAAATCACGATCGAGGGGCCGGACAAGCAGGTGGTCGGGCAGGTTGCGGCGGAGTTGAGGAGCTATTATCCGCCAGAGCCTTACAAGGGCAAGGGTGTTCGCTATTCAGATGAGAAAATCGTGCGGAAGGAAGGCAAGACGGTCCAGTGATTGATTTCCTCGCGATATTGGATTCAACAACTACTTTTTCGGCAAAATGAGAACTGAAAAAAAGCAACGGTTAAAACAATTGCGACGTTGGCGGACGCGGAAAAAGGTCACGGGCACCAGTCAGCGCCCACGTATGAGCGTGCACTTCAGTGGTCAACACATTTATGTCCAGTTTGTGGACGACGCTAGCCGTGTGACCCTCGCTTCCATGTCCACGCGAACGAAATCGGTCGGTTTGTCAGAAGGTAAACTGTGCGCCAACGTCAAAAGCGCCGGTATCATTGGGACCGCTGCCGCTGCCGCCGCTCTCTCCAAGAACATTGAGATTGTCGTGTTTGACCGTAGCGGAGCGCAATTCCATGGAAAAGTGAAGGCACTGGCTGAGGCGGCACGTGCGGCTGGATTAAAGTTTTGAACGAAAGCAGGAGAAGCATTGTGGCAGAATACACCAAAAGTAATTCGGATGACCGATCCCGTTCGGGGCGTGGTCCGCGACGAAATCGCTCAGGATCGGACGGCGGAGGTGGACATGGGGACGGAAAGGGGGGTAATGAGTTAACCGAAAAGGTCATTTTCATCAACCGCTCGGCCAAGGTAGTCAAGGGGGGTAGGCGTTTCAGTTTCAGCGCATTAGTTGTTGCCGGGGACAAGCATGGTCGTGTTGGAATTGGACTCGGAAAAGCGATGGAGGTCGCCGACGCAATTCGCAAAGGCGGTGAGGATGCAAAGCAGAAAATGCTTCATGTCTCTCTTCGCGACACCACGATTCCCCATGAAGTGTTGTCGCGATTCGGGGGTGCAAAAGTGTTGCTAAAGCCCGCTTCTCCTGGCACTGGAATTATCGCGGGGAAGACGGTCCGCGCCGTGGTGGAGTCCGTGGGTGTCAAGGATATTTTAACGAAGTCGCTTGGTTCCAAGAATGCCGCGAATGTGGCGAAAGCCACGCTTTGCGCACTCCAACAGTTGCGCTTGAAGGAGGAAATTTTCCGTTCGCGAGGCATCACATTGCGAGGTAAAGAGTCTGTGGCGACGATCAGCTGATTGATACTATGCGATTACATGATTTGAAGCCGAGGCCGGGATCGAAGCATCGAGTCAAGCGGCTCGGTCAAGGCGAGTCAAGCGGACACGGCAAAACTAGCGGGCGTGGGGGGAAGGGACAAAGTGCCCGTTCTGGCAGCTCTATTCGTCCTGGTTTTGAAGGCGGACAGATGCCGTTGATCCGCAGGATCCCGAAGCGGGGTTTCAACAACACGCGACATGCGACCGAGTACATCCCGGTCAATGTTGGAGCGCTGCAACGGTTTGACGACGGGGTGAGAGTGGACGAGGTGGCACTTCGCAGTATTGGGTTAGTTAACGGGAGCGGAGATGGCATCAAAGTTTTGGCTCAGGGAGAGCTGACGAAGAAGCTAACCATCGTTGCCCGAGCTTTCAGTGCTGCGGCGCGGTCCAAGATAGAAGCTGCGGGAGGGCGATGTGAATTGGTCCAAGATTAGGCACGAACCGGCACGCCAGGCAACGGTACGCCTTTGATACCCCCATGTTTTCCTCAATCGCCAATACATTTACCAACTGCTTCAAGATTCCAGAATTGAAGTCGAGGATCCTGTTCACACTTCTGATTCTCGTGATCTGCCGGTTGATCGCGTTGATCCCGATTCCAGGTCTTGATGCGAGCATTCTACGGAACTTTTTCGACGACAACCGCAAGGCGGCGGATGGACTGCTGGGAATGTACAGCCTTTTTACCGGGGGCGCGCTGGAGAATTGCGCAATAGGGTCGCTTGGCATAATGCCCTACATCAGCGCGACGATCATCATCCAGCTATTAACGGCAGTCATTCCAACCCTAGCGAAGCTTGCGAGGGAGGAGGGAGGCAGGGCGAAGATTGTTCAGTATGGTCGCTACTTAACGCTGCTTCTTTGCCTTGGCCAGGGCTTTGTGATGGCTTTGGGATGGGAGCACCCGGAAAAAATGTTTACCGGGTTCGTTGGCAAGCTCGTTCTGAGCGAACATCTATGGTGGTACCGGTTGAACACCGTATTTATTCTGACGACAGGGACGCTCCTGCTGATGTGGTTGGGAGAACAAATCACGGAGCGCGGAATTGGCAATGGTGTTTCCTTGGTCATTACCATAGGCATTCTGGCTAGGCTTCCCCAGGCTGCGACAAGCTTGTATCTTAGTTTTTATCCGCCTACCGGAGATGAGGGGAAGAGGCTTAACGTTTTCCATGCGATCGCGTTAGTGCTATTGCTATTCGCGGTTGTTGCGGCGGTTGTTGCCGTCACACAGGGTCAAAGAAAAGTTCCCGTGCAACATGCGCAAAGAGCGGTTGGAAGAAAGGTTTACGCGGGCGGGACTTCCTTCATGCCGCTGAGGGTCAACTATGCCGGGGTGATGCCGATTATTTTTGCGCAAGCGATTCTCATGTTTCCTGGGAAAATCTTCAGCACGCTGGGCTCAGTCATGGATGTCAAACTTTTCTCTGAGCTGGGAAGGTTATTGGAGGAGACATCGGTGCTCTATCTCCTGCTCTTCTCAGCGATGATACTGTTTTTCTCATACTTTTGGGTGGCCACCCAGTTCAACGAAATCCAGATAGCGGATGATTTAAAAAAGTCAGGTGGCTACATTCCTGGCGTGAGACCTGGCCAAGAGACCAGCAAGTTTTTGCATCGCACGATGAGTCGAATTACCCTAGCGGGTGCCGTGTTTTTGACTGTCATTGCCGTAATTCCGGACTTGATGAACCGTGGGATGGGGCTAGACCCGGCGGTGAGCACGTTCTTTGGGGGAACCAGCATGCTGATCACTGTCGGGGTTCTTCTGGACACTATGCGGCAGATGGAAACCCATCTTTTGATGAGGCATTACGATGGCTTTCTGAAGAAAGGTCGTATACGTGGGCGCTTTTGACTCTCGATGATCGCCATTAAGAATGATCGAGAGGTGCGGGCAATGCGCGAAGCCTGCTTGGTAGCGGGCCATGTATTAGATGAAGTCTGTGCCTTTGTAATGCCGGGGATCACAACTCGAGAAATTGATGCGTATGCTGCGGATAGGATTGCGAGTCGCGGGGCAAAGAGCGCATTCTTAGGCTACCGTGGATATCCCTGCACCATGTGCATCTCGGTGAACGAACAAGTTGTTCACGGATTGGCCGGCAGTCGGAGAATTCAGTATGGAGATATTCTGAGTCTGGATGTCGGTGTGATTTTGAACGGTTTCATTGGTGACAATGCAAGAACGGTGGCGGCAGGAGCCTGCGACTCGGGGCACCAGAAATTGATCGACGTGACGGAGATGGCGCTTTACGAAGGTATTTCGAAAGCTGTCGCTGGCAACCGGGTACAGGATATCTCGAGGGCAATTCAAACGCTGGTGGAGTCTCATGGATTCAACGTTGTGCGGGAGTTCGTGGGGCATGGGGTTGGTCGGACCATGCATGAAGAGCCTCAGATACCGAATTACGTAGATGGGACCAGTTCCCCCAAGCTGCGTGCTGGAATGACGTTGGCGATCGAGCCCATGGTCAACTTGGGTCGAGCTGGGGTTGAAATACTCAATGACGGCTGGACTGTTGTCACCCGGGACAGGAAGGCCTCCGCTCACTTTGAGCACACGGTTTTGGTGAAAGACGGAAGCCCGGAAATTCTGACATGTCGTTGCGTGAAACCATCCGGGTTGAAGGTGTCGTCGTAGAAGTTGTGGGCGGTGTTGTGTGTCGCGTCGAGTTGCCGAACAAGCATCGAGTCGTAGCCCACATGTCTAGTGAGGCGAGATTGCGCTTTACCGGGCTCTCAGCGGGTGAGAGGGTTGTCGTGATGATGTCACCGTACGACTTGTCTCAGGGGACCATTATTGGAAAGAGTCAAACAAATTTATGAAAGTTCGTGCGTCGGTAAAGAAACTGTGCGAGCACTGCAAAGTGATCAAGCGAAAGGGCGTGATTCGTGTTATCTGCACGAACGCTCGGCACAAGCAGCGGCAAGGCTAGAAGGCCGTTAATAACAAAAAATATGCCTCGTATTATTGGTGTGGATATTCCCGGTGGAAAGCGAATAGACATTGCTCTCCGCTATGTGTATGGGCTTGGCCCAACGAATTCGTTAGCGATTCTGAGCAAGGCCAAAATTGATCCCAGTGTCAGGGCGAAGGATCTCAGCGAGCAGCAATTGTCTCAGATCGTGCATGCGATTCAGGACGGAAAGTATGTCATCGAGGGTGATTTGCGGCGAGAAATCGGGTTGAATTTAAAACGGCTGCAGGGCATCAAGTGCTACAGAGGAATTCGGCACCTCAGGAGCCTCCCCGTGCGCGGTCAACGTACCCAGACTAATGCACGCACCCGCAAGGGACCTCGGAAGACGGTGGGCGTGCAACGAAATCCGAATGCCAAAACAGGCATACACTGATCATTGTGAGGAACGTTTAAGATCTTTTTTTGAATCTGACCTATGGCTGATGAGATAATTTTGAAAAAGGCCGACGGGGCAAAACCTAACAAGGGCGGCTCGCCACTCGCGAATGCGAAGGAGGGCTTAGAAGGGAAACCTACGAAGGGCCCGAAGAAAGCTGACGGGGAGCTTCCCGTGGCGTCTGAGGCGGGTGCGGTACCAGTCGCTGGAGTCATTCCTGTGGCTGCTGCCGCGCCGACTGCAGCCGAGTTGCTCGCGGATGCGAATGCCACAAAGAAAATCATCCGCGCGAAGGGTGCCAAGAACATCATAGTCGGTGTGGTGAACATTCTTGCTACCTTTAACAACACACATGTGACGATCACCGACATGCAGGGAAACCAGATCAGCTGGTCCAGTGCGGGTCGGGTTGGGTTCAGAGGTTCTCGAAAGAGCACGGCTTTCGCTGCGCAACAGGTGGCCCAAGACGCTGCGAGGCAGGCCATGGCCCACGGCTTGAAGGAAGTGGAAGTCAAGGTCAAGGGACCCGGTTCAGGACGGGAGTCAGCAATTCGGGCACTTCAGGCAATCGGTCTTGAAATCACTGTCATCAAGGACGTGACCCCCGTTCCCCACAACGGATGTCGTCCCCGGAAAAAGCGCCGTGTCTAAAGCGACAGCGGACAACAAACGTTGAACTGAGAAGTCTGAGCACAGAACTATTATGGCAAGATATACTGGACCACGCACTCGAATCAGCAGGCGCTTCGGGGTGCCGATTTTCGGGCCGAGCAAGTATTTGGAGCGAAAGAATTACGGTCCCGGGGTGCATGGCCCCAAGAGTCGCCGGAAGCACACTGATTATGCCCTTGGCCTGATTGAGAAGCAAAAGCTTCGGTATTATTACGGACTGATGGAACGTCAATTTCGTTCTGTTTATGAACGTGCGTTGAAGAAGCGTGGTGTTACTGGCGAGACTATGCTCCAAATATTGGAGACCCGGTTAGACAATATTGTTTATTCCTTAGGGTTTGCGAGCACTCGTCCGGCTGCCCGGCAGATGGTGTCTCATGGTCACCTGAAGGTGAATGGACGTAAGGTTTCCATTCCATCGTACGCGTTGAAAGTGAACGATGTGATCGAGGTTCACGTCTCGAATGTCTCACGCCAATTGGCTGCCAAGAACGCGGAGCTATCGACAAACCGGCCTGTTCCCGAATGGTTGGCGCTGAACAAAGAGGCGTTGCGTGGAACCCTCGTCCGGATTCCCAGCCGTGACGAGATCCAGCCAATTGGTAATGAGCAAGCGGTCGTTGAGTTCTATTCGCGGTGATCAGTGGATTTTGAAACCAATCAAGTAACAATTATATGGGCGTGGCGGGTTCCGAGGATGACCCGATGCCAGTTTAAAATTGTTCAATAAAACTATGCCAGTTCGATTAGGAAGATTTGAAATGCCGAAGAGGTTGACCAAGGATGAGTCAACCGCCACGGAAACCTACGCTAGGTTCATCGCTGAACCGTTTGAAACCGGATACGGCCACACCATCGGCAACTCATTGCGCCGCGTCTTGCTGTCTTCTCTCGAAGGGGCGGCGATCACGTCCATTCGAATCGACGGAGCGATGCACGAGTTCACAACGGTTGAGGGAGTTATTGAAGACGTCACCGACATTATTTTGAATCTGAAATCGGTGCTTTTCAAAATGCACTCAAGGGAGCCCCAGACGTTGTTGCTCTCAGTGCAAAGGGACGGGGTTGTGACGGCTGGTGACATTAAACTAAACCAGAACGTGGAGGTTGTGAACCCAGGCCAGATCATCTGCACGCTTGATAAAAGGAAGAAATTCGAGATGGAGATGGAGATCAAGGTGGGTCGTGGTTTCTGTCCTGGTGATGAAAACAAGAAGCCTGATCAATCCATTGGAGTGATACCGATCGACTCACTTTTTTCGCCGGTCACCCGCGTTCGTTATTCGGTGGAAAGCGCCCGTGTGGGCCAGAGGACCGACTACGATCGGTTGATCTTGGACATCAAGACAGACGGACGGATTACTCCCGATGATGCTTTGGTTCAGGCGTCGGCGATCCTTCAACATCATTTAGACGTGTTCGTTGGCTACGACAAGAACGCGATCGAGTTCGAAGAAGTTCACGACCGGCAGGACGATGAGAAGGGCAAGTTAAAGAAGCTCCTGAGCATGAGCGTCAACGAGATCGAGTTGAGTGTTCGTGCGGCCAATTGTTTGAACAACGCGAACATCACCACTGTGGGGCAACTTGCCATGAAGACTGAGGCGGAGATGTTGAAATATAGAAACTTCGGTAAGAAATCGCTGAATGAGATCAAGGAGAAGCTCACGGCGTTGGGGCTTTCGCTCGGCATGACTTTCGACAACGCTTTGCTAGAGCCTCCAAAAGAGGAGCCTAAGGAGGTATGAGTTGGATCATACGTCATTGATTCAAAAGCGATCTAACTATTATGCGACATCTTAAGCGAACGGCCAAGCTAGGCCGCACAGGAACTCATCGCAACGCGATGCTTGCGAATTTGGTGACGAGTTTGATAAAGCACAAACGTGTGACAACCACGCTGGCGAAGGCCAAGGCGGCCCGCTCGGTGGCGGAGAAGTTGGTGACGCTCGGGAAGCGAGGCACACTCCATGCCCGGCGACTTGCAGCTGCAAGGTTAAAGGAAGCCGAGGCAGTGACCATCTTGTTCAGTCAGATCGCTCCGGCGCACAAAGATCGCAAGGGAGGCTACACCAGGATCATCCAGATAATGACCCAGAGGCGTGGGGATGCTGGAAAGATGGCGATTTTGGAATGGGTCGAAGGAAATTCAACCGCTGTTGAGGCAACCCCTTCCACGGACGCTCCCATTGCTGCCGCCCCTGCGGGGAGTTGAAATCATTCGACGACTTTCAAGCCCGCCGAAGGGAGCCTTTCGGCGGGCTTTTTTTATGGGAATTTCCTTGGTCTCAGGGGCGTGCCCGTCTAATTTCAGAATCGCGCACTCCAGAAATCTGAAATTATTTCGAAACTGATGTTATCACACGATGTTCCGACCAATTCAGTTCCCTGGTGGACATTGCTTAATCGCTATCACTGGTTCGTGTTGATCGTTGCCGCGCTGGGTTGGCTCTTCGATTGCTTGGATCAACAGCTGTTTCTGCTTGCTCGGGTGCCGGCGATGAAGTCATTACTTCGGCCAGGGCAGGATGTGGCGGAATATAGCGGCTACGCAACCTCCATCTTTTTGATTGGATGGGCCACAGGAGGGCTTGCGTTCGGTGTCCTAGGAGACCGGATTGGCCGGGCGAAAACGATGATGTGGACGATTCTGGTTTATTCAGCATGCACGGGATTGAGTTCACTTTCCCGAGGTTTCTTGGATTTTTCGGTTTATCGATTCTTGACCGGACTTGGCGTGGGCGGCGAATTTGCTGTCGGTGTGTCGCTGGTGGCGGAAGTCATGCCGGATTCGGCGAGGACTTCTGCGTTGAGCTTGTTGCAGGCTTTGTCGGCTATTGGGAATGTCTCTGCCGCGATGATCAGCATTGGGTTCGGTGAGTTGGAGGCGGCCGGGGTTATCAAAGCAGGCAGCGCTTGGCGTTGGATGTTCGTGATCGGCGCGCTCCCGGCTCTTTTGGCTGTGGTGATTCGAGCCCGGCTGAAGGAGCCTGAGAAGTGGCGAAAGGCTGCGGGTGCCAGTGGTGGAACGCGGAAACTAGGGAGTTATGCCGAGCTCTTTGGGAACCCTCGATGGAAAAACGGCGCTATTGGCGCGGGCCTTTGCGTTCTTGGAATCATTCTCATGGCCTTCCTTGGCCCGGCCCATTGGCCGAAACTGGTGATCGGAGTGGGTCTTGGGGTAGGGGCGATCGTTTTCGGTTCGATGAGCATCAGAGGTGATGGACGCACAAAGTCTGTGTGGCGGAGAAATGCGGTGGTCGGATTGCTTCTCGCTTGCGCCGGAGTTATTGGACTTTGGGGGATCGCATTCTTTAGTTTCGATCTGGTACGACTTGTTTTTCAAAAGACCTTTGCTGCCCAGGGTTTCACACCTGCTGAGATAGGAGGGAAACTGACCGTCTGGGCTGGAATCACGTCGATTATGCAGAATCTGGGAGGGTTTTTCGGAATTTATTCATTTGGGATAGTCTGCCAGCGTATTGGGAGAAAGCCCACCTTCGCGATGGCGTTTTTGATGGCGATGGTGAGCACGGCCGCCGTGTTTTGGTTTCTGAAGCCCGGCGAAGTTCACGGGAGGTTAGGATTTTGGGAGCAAATAGTCTGCTTTCACCAGATATTCTGGCTCATTCCGATCATGGGTTTTTGTCAGCTTGCGCTATTTGGAGGCTATGCGATCTATTTTCCGGAGCTATTTCCCACGCATTTGCGCAGCACTGGGACGTCGTTTTGTTACAACGTCGGGAGGTTTGTCGCCGCATCAGGGCCCACCGTCCTGGGGCTTCTCACAAGCCGTGTATTCACGGAAGCAAACGGTTTTAAGGAAGGGATGCGGTACGCGGGCCTGAGCATGTGTGTCGTCTTTTTGTTGGGCCTGGCTGTGTTGCCCTTTGCCCCTGAGACGAAAGGGAAACCGCTTCCTGAGGCGGAGGACGATCAGCCGCTGAAGGGTTAATCGGGTTATCTGGACGGTTTCCCAAAATCGTAACAAACGAGTTTATCTTCGCTTCTCAGGAAGAGGCGTTTGTTGGAAAGAACCGGCGCTGCCCAGCAAGGAAAATGAAGGAAAGGCGATTGGAACCGGCAGATCTCCTCAGGAACGTTCGGGTTCGGTTTGAAGAGGCCCAGCATGCCAGCCTCCCCAAGAACGATGAGTTTGTTATCCGCAAGGATGATAGACCCTCTGCCGTAAGTGGACGGTGGAGCGTCGGACCGTTTGACCCAGCTCTCATCGCGGTCCCATTTCAGTTTGGCGCTCCTTAGATCGAAGCATCTAAACCTCGCATCGGGCTCGTTTCGCCCGCTAAACGCGTAGATCGCTCCATTGTGGAGGACAGGGGTCATCCAATGGGTTTCGATGTCCAAACTTCTCCATAGTTCCTTAAACTGCCGCGTCGAAGGGTCGACATCCAAGAACACTGAACCGCATTTGTAGTAGGCGTCAGAAATGAAAATGTGATTGTCGAACACAACAGGATTCGAGGCGTTCACTGAGTCATTCAGGCGGGATCGAAACCAGAAGCTATCGTCCACTTTACCAGACACAGGATCCAGGGAAACCAAACCCTGACGCATGAGGCACAGCACGCGGCGTTTTCCTTGAATAGTAGCCGCCACCGGGGTTGCGTAACTGGCTTGTTTTTCGTAGTCGCGCCACTCGACAGCGAGGTCCCCTGGCCATCCCCGCAGTGGTTTTCCGTGCCAATTGTCCTTTCCCACGCTTTCCCAGACGGTTTCGCCGGTTTTCGGCGAGAAGGCAACAACTCCGGAATTTGGCTGACCCCCTATCATGACGATCAGGAGGCCGGACTCTAGAATCGGCGTGCTGCCTACGCCGAAAAAAGCCTGCGGGATTTTCCAATCCTTGGCGGTGTCTCTTTCCCATATTTTGGAGCCTGTCTTCAGTTCCAGACAAACGAGTTTGCCTTCTGCACCGAACGTGTAGCTTCGATCATCGGTGAGCAGCGGGGTGCAGCGAGGTCCGTTATTATAGCCGAATGGGTCGACGAAGGCGCTTGGGTACTGATGTGTCCATTTGGAAGCGCCCGTTGCCGCATTCAAGCACTCGACTAGCTCCTCATTACTTTTTCGGTGGTGGAGTACCAAATTTCCACCTAGCACGGAGGGTGCGGCATAGCCAGGACCCACATCCTTCTTCCAAAGCAAGCGCGGGCCGGCAGGGCCCCAAGAGTCTATCAAACCGGTCTCTGCTGAGGTGCCATCGGACTTTGGGCCAAGGAACTGCGGCCAGTCGTCGGCTGTGACGAGGTTGCGTGGACCCCAGAAAGAGAGGCAGAAGACCCCTATTTGAATAGCTCGGTTCATGGAAAAGTCTGACCCAGCGAGGTTGGGACGGACAGTTTGTTGATCGGGTTTAAACGTCGCGCAGTTACTTTTTAATTTTGGTTTTGGGCTTGGTTTTTGAAACCGATAGGGCTCCTGGGAGACCGCGTTGGGTGGGTGCTGCGAAATCTTTGCTCCTAGTTGACGTCTTGATCCTGCAGAGAAACATGTCGGCTGTCATATAGAGAACCGTTCCATCGTCCCCCCATGCGCAGTTGGCTGTCGCCTCTCCTGTGTTGACGGTTCCCAAGTGTTTTCCGTCAGAGCCGATAACGAGCACTCCACCGGGACCTGTTGCGAACAGGTTGCCATGGGCATCCACCTTGAGTCCATCGGGGAGGCCTTTCCTGCCCTGCATGAGGTGCGAGGCGTTGAAGAGAACTCGCTCATTTGAGATGAGCCCATCGGGCCGGACATCGAACGCGACGATCACCGGTCTTTGTGGATCCGACACCGCGACATACAGGATCTTTTCGTCGGGTGAAAAGGCAATCCCATTTGGGAACGACAACTTGTCGGTCAACAGAGTGATGTCGCCGGCCTTTGAACGTCTGTAGACGCCGTTAGCCAGGAGTTCCTTTTTGGGATCCGCATTGTTTCCTTCAAGTCCATATGGGGGATCTGTGAAGTAGAGATCCCCGTTGGACTTAAAGACCAAATCATTGGGGCTATTAAAGCGGCGACCTTTATAGAACTCAGCCAGAGGTGTGAACTTGCGATCCTGCTCTAGCACTGAGACTCGCCGATCTCCGTGTTGACAAAGGACCAACCGCCCCGACTCGTCGAGGGTCAGGCCGTTCGAACCGGGTTCGCCACCCCGTGCAACCGTGCCTGTATAGCCGCTGGGAAACAGAAACTCGGTTGTGCCTGAGCCTTCTTTCCATCGGAACACCACGTTACGCGGCACGTCCGAGAACAATAAATAATTCCCACCCTTGACCCACACAGGTCCTTCCGACCAGTCAAAGCCTTCCGCGAGCTTTTCAATTTGAGCGCCTGGAGGGATCAGGTCGTCGAACCTGGGGTCCAAGCGTTCGACGGAACCCAATTTTGGATAATCGTGGGGAACGTTCGTTTTGGATTTGGTTGCCTTTGGATTTCGAGAGGGTTTATCTGCCCCCCAGGTGACAGTGGTGAGTTCTGTGGTCATGGTTAAAGAGAGTAGGAGCCTAGCGAGGGGAGAGATTTTCATGTCGGTTATTGGAGCTTGGCGATAGGATTCAGGGAGTAGGCTGTGGGGGTCAAGGCAAAAGGCCGTTTTAAGTGCCACGTTTTATCAATTCCGCACGGTCAAGTAGCGGGGATGTGACCATGGACGGTGCGGCCATCGAGAAATTGTTCGTGGAACAGTTTTGAGACAATTGTAACGGGGCTAGGTTCCTCTTGGCTTTCCCGTCGTGGTCGACCCACCGCCGAACCCGGGATTAAGCCAGGGTGTGAATCGATAGTACCATTGCGTGGCTTTCATGGCTGTGGCGTGACCGTCCATGAATCCGACGTTGCTTCGCTCCGCGTGGCGGACGCTCGGACCGCCCCAATTGGGATCGTCAGACGTCACATAACCGCCTCCAAATCCGGCCGGGTCCTCCAGAACCCAGGACTGGGCTTTCTCCGGGGATTTGAGGGTGACACATTTCGTAGGGTCCGTGCTGTCGACAGCCTTGGTGCCCGAGTCGGACAGATAGACCGTGGAAGAAGGGTTTGCGACGTCCGTATCCTTCAGAGGCTGCACCAACCACGAGGCACCAGGAAAGCTGCAACCCCCGATTTGGAGATTGGCACCGTATCCTGAAACGGTTCGGTCGTCGGCAAAAATGTACGTCAACTTGGCCAGGCCGGCCTTCCGCTGTTTCGCGGGACACAAGAGCACGTTCGTGTTTTGCAGGAACGGTTGGATGTAGTTGAACCAGGCTATCCCCGCTCCACCGACGGCCGCAGTGAAGGTCCATGGATAAACCTCGCGGTCCTGTCCGGCGTACATCATGCTGGCCAGGCTCATTTGGCGCACATTGCTGAGACACTGGGCTGAGATCGCCTTTTGCTTGGCCCGGCTCAGGGCGGGCAGCAGCATGGCGGCCAGGATCGCAATGATGGCGATGACCACCAGCAATTCGATGAGAGTGAATCCGGGGTTGCCAGCCCGGAAATGTCCGGGCGTGGACCCGGACGTTGGGACGGGGTCGCGGGTGTGCATGCTTCTTAGGCTCGGCGAGGGGCTCCGGTTTGTCTAGCCTGGATTTCAGACCTTTGCAAGAGCGTGCGCATCTCAGATTTTTCTGGATCTTCTCGTAATCGTAATCGTAATCGTAATCCTATCCCTGGTTTCCCTCTTGCAACCGGTAATCGGAGTTGGCCTTTATCAAGGCGACCAGCATCGAAACGACGCTCCAGAGGCGTTCTTTTCCTGACAGAACTTCCTCCCCAGAACATCGGCCGTTGGCCACGAGCACATCCAGGGCGGCGGCACTTTCCAATAAACCTCCAGCTTTTCGTGGTCGAATCGGTGGTTCATGGGATTACGATTACGATTGCGGGTAGGAAACGCGAGCACGAAAAATCTGAGATGCGCACTCATGAGAACATCTGGAGTCTTGCGTCTTGATTACTGGCAACCTCTTCGTTAGATCTCGGGGGTGCCCCGCGAATGAACGCCGATAGAAGCGAATGTGAAAGAACCTCTCCGATTGCGGGGATTTTTCACACATTCCATTGGAGTGATTCAAAACCTGGACCACGGAATCAAACTGAAGGAAAACCGAGATGAAATCCAACCAACGTTCCATTTTCCGAGACTCGGTTTGGTTTTGGTTCGCTCCATTTTATGCGGTGAACCTTCCTTTCATTCCCTCACGCTCGTGGCTCGGAGTTCATGTTAAGAACAAAGTTCAAGAGTTTTGAAAAGACACAAGGTTCGTGTTTGACCTATGGGTGGCGCTGAAAACCAGGGGTTTGAGGCGGTGTTGCAGACACGTCAAAGCTTCCTCAGCAGGCTGCGAGATTGGGAGGACGACGGCAGTTGGCAGGAGTTTTTCGACAACTATTGGCGGTTCATCTACCGCGCAGCATTGAGGACCGGCTTGTCGGATGCCGAAGCTCAGGATGTGGTCCAGGAGACGATTCTCAGCGTCGCCAAGAGGATGCCGGGGTTCAAATACGATCCCGAAAGCGGGTCGTTCAAGAACTGGTTGTTGCTGATCACTCGGCGCCGCATCGGGGATTACTTGCAGAGGGAACAACGCCAGAAGCTCTGTGCCGGGCGGACGAAAGACGAGAATACAAGGAGGAGGAGGGCGTGTCGGCGGACCTTGACCGCCTTGCCCGACCCCACCAGCTCGTCGCTCGATCAGTTTTGGGAGGCGGAATGGGAGTGCAATTTGATAAGTGCGGCCTTGGATCGGGTGAAAGTCCGCGTGTCGCCGCGTCAATTCCAGATCTTTGACTGCCATGTTGTGCAACAATGGCCCGCCGCCGAAGTGGCGCGCGCGCTGAACGTCAGCATTGGCAAGGTTTACCTCGCGAAGTGCCGGATCAGCGTTCTTCTCAGGAAGGAGATCACGAGACTGAAGAAGCAAATGCTCTGACACCTCGGATTCCCATGAACGCGCCGGACAAAAACGTTGCGGGCAGGGGTTGGAAGCACAGAATGAGCACATGTTGCGCACGAATCCAGACTGACCCAACCCAGCCGTGACCCATCAGACTGGCCCCACTCGACTCGACCCTGGCGTCCCATCCTGCCGGACGCCTCCGATCGTCTCCGATCACGAATTGCTGGGTGTGATTGGCGCTGGCAGCTATGGTGAGGTGTGGCTGGACCGGACCGTCATGGGTACCTATCGGGCGGTCAAGATCTTGCGGCGCGACCGTTTCAGCGACGCCCGCCCGTATGATAGGGAGTATGCGGGAATCCAAAATTAAGAACCGATCTCGCGATCGCACGCCGGGCTGGTGCATCTCCTGCATGTCGGACGCGACGACCAGGCCGGTCATTTCTTTTACGTGATGGAGCTGGGGGACGATGAGCGATGGGGACAGGACATCGAACCGCAGCGGTACTCCCCGAAAACGCTCCAAACGGAGTTGCACGAACAGGGCCGGATTCCTGCAGCGCAGTGCGTTCAGATCGGCATTGCGCTGGCGGATGCGCTGAGCCACCTCCACGAGGATGGGTTGATCCATCGGGACCTCAAACCAGCGAACATCATTTTCGTCAAAGGGGTTCCAAAGCTGGCGGATATCGGGCTGGTCACGGGTGCCATGGACGATCGATCGAGGGTGGGCACGGACGGGTTCATGCCGCCCGAAGGGTCCGGATCCAGATCGGCGGACCTCTATGCGCTGGGGAAGATCCTTTACGAGATGGCGATGGGCAAGGACCGGCAGCAGTTCCCTCAACTGCCCGCCGATTTCCGGGACCACCCGGACCGTGGCCTCCTGACGGAGATAAACCACATCGTCCTGAAAGCGTGCTCGAATGATGTGAGGCAGCGCTACGCCTCCGCGGCTCAGATGCTCGCCGATCTGGCGACGATTCGCCAGGGGCATTCGCTTATGGCGGCGCGGCGCGCTGGGTGCCGGAGGACTTTCCTGAATTGGGCTGTGGGGGTCCTCTTGGCGCTGATGTCGGTCTTGTGGCTCTGGACGCGAACCCAGACTGTGAAAGCGAGGATTGGGCGGAGGTGGACCACTATTCCACCGGGGTCGGTCGAGCAGATTCCCATCGAACTGGCAGGGTTTTACAACAGAACGCTGAACGAGCCCATGTTCGGCTCGAACACCGGCAACGATCTCTCCGGGTTGCCTCGCGGAGCACAAGTCTTCGAGGACGTGACGTTTGTCTGCGGTGGTATTGTTCAAGTCGCTTCTCCCCTCCTGAAGAAAGATGGGTATTCTGTTCCTGAGTTAGTACCGAACATTCCGGTTTTCCGCTACTGCCGTCGTCTTTATTTCCTCCATGCAACGGGTGGTGACGCCGAAGATGGGACGACGATCGCCCACTTTGTCGTTCACTATGCCGATGGCCATCGATTGGGGATACCGTTGGTTTACGGGTTGGACCTGCGCAACTGGTGGATTGACCCGAGGCACAACCAGGAAACGCCCCGTGCAGTGATCGCCTGGACGGGAACGAACCCGGAAACCCGGTCGCGCGGCAACATCAGGATCCGGCTGTTCAAGTCGAAGTGGGAGAACCCGCGTCCGCAGGTGCCGTTGACGACCATAGACTACGTCTCGAACATGGTCGGTTGGACGATGCCATTTCTGGTTGCGGCGACGGCTGAGGGCTGGCCGCGCGCTGAGGAAAGCCAGTTGGGTTCGAGGCGGGTCGAGTAGGTAAAAAAACCGCTCACGGGCGCAACGGATGGCTCGGGGCGCGTGTGTCTCTCCGCCTTTTGCAACGCCTCCCTCACCAAACCATGGCACGCCCCCTACTGGCCGGGCGGGGGCCTGGACTCGCTTCCACGAGGACGCCTGACGTTTGCCGGGGTGGACTTCGACATGAGTGGGCTCATCCAACTGGGATGCACGACCCTCCCTTTCCCCGAGTCCGCGAGGGGTATCCCTGTCAAGGGGTTCTGTCGCCGTCTGCATTTCCTTCACGCAGCCATTCGCGGGGCCGACGAGGGTGCCGTGATCGGTCGTTTTACCATCACTATCGGGACGGTAAGAGCGAGGGAAGGGCTCTCGTTTATGGAGTGGATGTCCGCGAGTCTCGTTCGTCTATTTTCGCTCCATGAACTTCCGTCCCGTAGCCGCCGACGTGAGGAGGCGGAGCAGACCGTGGGCGGCAGCATCCGCCTCCTCACGTCAGCGGCTACCATCGAGGGTTCATTTCCCCATCGTGCGTCCGTTGGCGGAGATCCAACCTCACCTTAACCGTGCGGAGTTTTTTCACTTTTTTTCAGATTCTTTGAAAGGAATCCGATTTTTCGCCGGAACTCTCTATAATGAACCCCTTTCATACTCAGTTTGAGGCGCGCATCGAACGGATCGCCGCACAAACCCACCCGATGCAAGCTGGGAAGACCGGCTCCAGTCGTCCATTGCGTTGGCCTTCATTTCAGATTTGCCTCTGCTTTGTTCTGTGTCCGCTCTTTGGTTCTCTTGAGGGTTCAGCCCAGGTTCCGAATGGGAGCTTCGAGAATTGGACCGATTGCGAGCCGACTGGTTGGGCTAGCGGAAATGTTTGCGGAGTCTTTGCCCCCATCACAAAAAGTTCGACCGCGCAAACCGGTTCCTTCGCCGCGCGCGGGGAGGTGATTAACTTTTTTGGGCAAAGCATCGGGCCGGTTTTGCAATCGGGTGCCGAGGGGACAGGTTTTGCCATTTCGGAACGGTTCGCATCCGTGGAAGGCAGCCACATGTTCCAGCCCGTGGGAGGAGATCGCTTTGGGGTCAATGTCGCGTTTTACAAAGATGGCAAAGTGGTTGCCCAGGGGGCTGTGGCCATGGCAACGTCGGCGCCGTCCTACACCCCCTTCAAAGTGATCATGAATTATGTTTCTCAGGCCATCCCCGACAACGCCGTGATTCAAATCATGATTGTGGGGCTCGTGACGGGCTCTGACTTTCATCTTGGTTCCGTGATGTTCGTCGATGCCGTCTCTTTTGGCTCCAGCCGTATCGGGCATATATCGGGTTGGCTCGACAACCGGACTGGCTCGAATGCGATGAATTGCTGAGTTTGGGTGGCGGCGAGAAAGGACAGGAGCGTCGGCACTACCAGGACTATGTGGAATCGGCGGTAGGGGAAGGATTGAAGAAAAGTCCATGGGAGGACCTGCGAGAGCAAGCGGTGCTGGGAAGCCAGGCATTTTTGGAGGAACTTCGAACCTGCATCCGTGGAGATAAACTGGAACAGCGAGGGGCGCGGCGCTTGAGGCTAGCGCGACCCAGTCTGGCGGCGGTGATTCAGGCTGTGCAGAAGGTGAGGTGTGAACCGTGGGAGACATTTCGAGACCGCCACGGGGATCGTGGGCGGGACTTGGTGCTCTTTCTGGGACGCAGAATGTGCGGGCTAAAGTTGAAAGAACTGGCGCGGGAATCAGGCTTGGCGGAATACGCCGGGGTGGCGATGGCTGTAAAGCGATATGAAGCCCTTCGCGACCGGGACCCCGTC
>CAMBEJ010000031.1 GCA_945865375.1 Akkermansia muciniphila
GGCTGATTCAAGAAAACGGAGCGCTGGCTTCCAGCCGGCTTTGGTTCAACGATCCGTCGGTCGCGCAGCCAAGCCGATTGGAAATCGGCGCTCCGGCCCCTCTGGCTGAGCATCCGCTGTTTTCTTGAATCAGCCCTGGACGCCGAGGCAGCTGAGCGCGGAGGGTTCGATCACTTCATGCTCAAGGAGATTTTTGAACAACCTAAAACGATCGAAAACGCACTCAGAGGACGCATCGACCTGGATGAATCGACTCCGAAATTCGGCGGTTTGAACATGTCGATTTCCGAGCTGAGATCCGTGGATCGCATCGTGATCGCAGCCTGTGGCACGAGCTGGCACGCGGGGTTGATAGGGGAGTATCTGTTTGAGGAATTTGCCCACATCCGGACGGAGGTGGACTACGCGAGCGAATTTCGATACCGCAATCCGCCGCTCGACAAGAACCCGCTCGTCCTCGTGATCACCCAGTCCGGCGAGACGGCGGACACGCTGGCTGGATTGCGCGAGTCGAGGCGCCGCGGGCATAAGGTGCTTGCCCTGTGCAACGTCGTGGGCAGCACCATCGCGCGGGAGGCGGACGGCGGTATTTATCTTCATGCGGGCCCCGAGATTGGAGTCGCGTCCACGAAAGCGTTTACGTCACAGGTCGCTGTGCTGACCTTGTTCGCCCTGTTCATGGGCCGGATCCGGATGCTCTCCAACCAGCGTGGTTCGCAGATGCTCCGTGCCCTTGAGGGCATTCCCGCGCAGGTCCAATCCATCCTGTCGCGCGATCTTGAGATCAAGGAAATCGCGCTTCGATACGCTCATTGCGAGGACTTCTTCTTTCTTGGGCGTCAGTATAACTTCCCTGTTGCCTTGGAAGGGGCGCTCAAACTGAAAGAAATCTCCTACATCCATGCCGAGGGCTACCCCTCGGCTGAGATGAAACACGGCCCCATCGCCATGATCGACGAGAAAACCCCTACCGTCTTTGTGATCCCTTCGGACGCGGTCTACGAAAAGGCCTACAGCAATTTGGAAGAAATCAAGGCGCGCAAAGGGCCGGTGATCGCGATTGCCACAGAGGAGAACACGCGCATCCGAAGCAAAGCGGACGATGTCATTTTCATCCCGCGCACCCTGGATCCGTTGTATCCTCTTTTGGCGGTCCTACCGTTGCAATTGCTGGCTTATCATATCGCTGTCGCCCGCGGATGCGACGTCGATAAACCGCGCAACCTCGCCAAATCTGTCACCGTGGAGTAGGGGCGTTGGGGCGGACTGAAACTGGCCGTAGGAGAACCACGGGATCTGGAACAATCTGGGGTGGCGACACCACTTGCACGCATCGATTTTTTGATTGCTGTGCCGCGATACTTTTGCTTAGGTGGATTCATGACCCATTTGTAAACCGTCGTTCTTGTGCGAAGACGCGCGAGTTTGCCGCATCTGCCGGATTGGATGGCTGGCGCAAGCTCGGCGGAAGCTTCCTTAGGGATGCGGGCAGGAGGGGTAGAATAAACCGCGAGTAACTCAACCAAATCCGTATGCAACCAAAACAATTAAAGCGACTATTTATGCTGAGCGCCTGTGCGTTGAGCCTAGGTGGTGTCGACATCAAGGCTGCGGCACCAGCCACCCCGCAGGGCTCCATCAACTACTACACCTTCGCGGGTGACCAGAGAGTGGCCATCCAAGCAGGAACAGCAGTGCCTGATGGCTCCTACTACCCGAAACGCGCTGAAGGCCCCTATAACGGTTTCCCCGCTCCAGACTCCGGCGACGACGAAGTGCCCCCTCCTGGAGATGTCCGCAATAATTATAACATGGTCCTGAAGGGCTATTTCTATCCTCCCAAGACCGGGAAGCTCCAGTTGGCTATCGCAACGGACGATCCAGGCCAGTTGTATTTCAGCACGGACGAGAATCCCGCTAATAAGAAGCAGGTCGCCAGCGAATCACAGTGGAATCCGGTGCGCGCGTTCGGCGGCGGGGGTGATCCGAGCGCCCCAACTCGTCGAGCCGTGGTCAGCACTGGGGACGCGCCGGTTCCACGCCCTGAGAATTGGTCAGCCTTCATTAATGTGACAAAGGGAAAACCCTATTACATCGAGGGGGTTGGAACCGAGTTCGGCGGCGGTGACAACTTGGCAATCGCCTTCCGGTATGATGGTGATGCGGACTTTGCCGACAACGACAAGCCGATTGCGGGGCAGTACCTGTCGCCGTTTTCCATACCTGCCGCTCCGACCATTCTTGGCCAACCACGAGACGCGGCGGTTTACGCAGGGAGCACCGCCACTTTTTCCGTGGCGATCGATGCGCCTCCGTCGGTTACGGTCACGAGTGTTAAATGGACCAAGAACGGCGCTGCCGTGGCGGACAGCGATAAGCTGACGATATCGGTCACGGCGGCGGTGGCGGATGATGGGGCCAAGTTCAAGGCGACTATCGTGACATCAGGTGGGACGCTGACGAGTAACGAGGCCACATTGTCGGTCTCCTCCTTCACGAGCGACTTCGCCCAGGGCGTTGTGAAGTTCGAAGCATGGAATAACATTGGTGGCACCTCGGTGAGCGGCCTCCTTGATGACGCGCACTACGCGGATCCAGCCGATGATGTCCGGGTTTTACCTGGGATCGATACCCCCAACGGTTTTGGGGACAATTACGGCGCGAGAGTGTCCGGTTTTATTATTCCAGCCGAGAGCGGAAGCTATGACTTCTTTATCCGCAGCGATGATGCTTCGCAATTCTTTCTGAGCAAGAGCGAGAAAGCCCCAGATCCTCTTACGGATGCCGTTGTTGCGGAGGAAACAGGTTGTTGCGATGCCTTTCATGAAGCCGGCAATGGCGACCTTGAAACCAGTCAAGCACCCATCGCTTTGGTGGCCGGTAACAAGTATGCGTTTGTGGCCTTCGTCAAAGAGGGTGGGGGCGGGGATTACCTCCAGGTAGCCATGAGGAAAGTGGGTGACGCGACTCCAGCAGGTTCGCTCAAGCCGATTTCAGGAACTTTGATTGGCGCCAATGCGAGGCCCACCAAGGGCGAACCGCAGATCACCAAGCAACCGGTTTTGCCTGCCAAAATGGAGGAAGGCCAGTCCTGGAGCTTGTCCGTGGATGGAACGGTCACACCCGCCGGATACAATTACCCGGTCCTCGTGCAATGGCAAAAGAACGGTGCCAACATTCCGGGAGCCAATGCTAAAACCTACACCATTAAGGCGGTCGCCCCGGCCGACTCCGGGACCTATCGCGCGGTTCTGAGCGCCCCCAGCGGCAAATCGATAAACAGCGCAGATCTGGTGGCGGTTGTCATTGCCGACAAAGTTTCTCCGACGCTGGCGATTGCTCAAAAAACCTTCGCGAGCGACACAAAAGTTTCCGTGATTTTTTCGGAAGCGATTTCCGCCGCCAGTGCAAACACTGCCGGCAATTACAAGATCAACAATGGCATCACGGTGAGCGCCGCGAAGCTTACTTCCAACCCGAAAGTCGTCGAGCTCACGACCTCGACCGTCGCGAAGGGATCGAAGAATCAGTTGACCGTGAGCGGAGTGCAGGATGTGTTCAACAACACGATTGTCGCCAATTCGTCCATCGATATTGGGTTCCAGAAGGGGATCTATCTCGTCACGACTGACCCGGCTGAGGAAGGGGGGCCGCTCAACTTCGCTGGCGACAACGCTGTTAATCAGCATCTCCTCGATCGAGGATTCGACGTCTTTGTGATGCAAGGAGCACGCGTGCCGGAAGACGGATCCACCGCTATCGGCAGAGATCTCATCATCGAGACGTCCACCCTTGGCTCGGGCACTGTTGAAGTGGCGGGCATTGGAAAATTCCGAACCCTTGCTATTCCCGCCATGAATTGGGAAGCGTCGAGCACGGATGCCTTCGGCTTCATGGAGGCCAACGCCAGTCCCGGAACTACGGCTAGCCAAACGCAGGTGAATATTGTGGATCCCACTCACCAGCTAGCTGCAGGATTGCCCAAAGGACTGAACACAGTGACCACGGCAGAGACCTATTCGCAGGGTCAGCCAGTGGGGGCGCACATTGTTGCCACTCTTGCTAGCGATCCGTCACAGGCCGTCATCTTCTACTATGACAAGGGTGAAAAGGGTGCCGCCGACTTCGTCATGCCGGCGCGGCGCGTGTTTTTCTTCTTTCAAGATAACACCGCCGCGGCTGCCAACGAAAGTGGATGGAAGTTATTCGATGCAGCGACGGATTGGTTGCTGGGAGTTCAGGCGTCTGAACCCGCCAAAGAGCAACCTGTGTTGAGCGTCAGCCGTGCTGGTGCCGCGTTGACAATCTCCTGGACCAACGGGGGCAAGCTGCAATCCGCCACCAATCTCAGTTCGCCCATAACATGGACAGACGAAGCAAGCGCCAGTCCCGCGACGGTGACGCCGGGTGGAACAGTGAAATTCTATAGAGTCAGCAGGTAGGTCCGGACAGAGGCCAATAACATAAGGGCCGGGACTTTATTGTCCCGGCCCTTTTTCATTTCGACTGGCGTTGGGAACGACGAACTGTCTGTCGCGAAGGAGGATCTGTTTGTCCCCCGAGATCCCGTATGGGTAATCTAAGCGTGCCGCACGTCACCGCGTTGACAACGTTTTCGGCGACCGCAACCCGGTCTGCTCGTGCGTGGGGATGGAGAGTTACACCGCGTGACAATTCCGAGGAAGGCGGTACGGAAATCAGCCCAGAGTTGTGCGCCGGTGGCCGTGCGCACCAACCCCGGGCTAAGTGAACTCGCTCGGCCCTCGCGGGCGCTGAGGCGCAATTTCTGCGAGGCCCAACATGATGCCTTCTATTGCTCGACGCTGCTTCTTGGTGGGCCGGCCCAGCCCATGCGGCACTTTTATCATAGGCGCTTCATGGATCAGTTTTACCCGCTCGTATTCCTCCGCGGGGGTCAGGTCCTGGACGAAAATGGTTGATTGTCCTGGACTGACACGGTCCGGTGTCAGTTTGAGCACTCGAACCGTTTTTCTGAGCTGGCCTTGTCGTGTTGAGATCACCTGCCCGGGCCGGACTTCGCGAGAGGCTTTCGCTTCGTGGCCGTCTATTTGGACGTGTCCTCCCCGGCAAGCCTCCGTAGCGAGCGGTCGGGTCTTGAAAAGACGGACTGCCCAAAGCCACTTGTCCAGACGCAC
Source organism: Akkermansia muciniphila (assembly GCA_945865375.1). Lineage (GTDB taxonomy): Bacteria > Verrucomicrobiota > Verrucomicrobiia > Limisphaerales > F1-80-MAGS106 > F1-80-MAGS106. Next base: position 5,157 of record CAMBEJ010000031.1, read on the forward strand.
CGACTGGAGGCTTTCATTCAAATCTGTCATGCGTCATCGATAAAGAGTGGAGCGGGACTCGAAGCCGAATGAGTTCAGTCCACGAAGAACGTTTCATTTGAGATGAGCAAAGCTTGAGCGAGCTGTTGCCAGGGGACATCTTGTGGGTTCTTGAGATCGGTCTCTGGAGTGCCCGATGGTCCCGATGCCAGTTGAAGTCCGCTCAGAAAAGCGCGCGCAATCTGGAGTTCTTCGGCGTCGGGGGCTCGTTGATAGATGATCCTGTAGAGAGCTCCCACCTTCTTCTCGGGGTCTGTTTCCTTGCGGATCTCGGCGCGGGCCAGAACCGATTTTGATTGCTCAGCCAGGAATGGATTGTTGAGCAGATACAAGGCCTGTTGTGGAACGGTGGTGGAGAACCTTTGGGCGCTGGAAGTGTCGGGGTTCGCAAAATCGAAAGTCCTAAAAAGGCCAGGGAGGTTCTGTCGATCAATAAATCCATACACCGTTCTTCGCCTCGATTCGGCGGAGGTGGCGATGTCCTGGGCGTGGCCACCCTTGGTGAGATCCAGGCGTCCCGAGATGGCGAGCAGCGAATCCCGGCCTGACTCAAAATCCAGGCGTTTCCGGTTCATGCGCCAGTATTCCGTGTTCGTGGGGTCGATCGCGACGTTATGAGGTTCCTCCGCGCTCGACTGGCGATAGGTGTGCGACAACATAATCAGCCGCTGCAGGCTTTTCACAGACCAGCCGTCTTCCATGAATCGGGCAGCGAGATAATCCAGCAGATCGGGGTGCGAAGGCGGATCGCTACGGAGGCCGAAATCACTCGGGGTCCCCACCAACGGCGTTCCAAAATGATGCATCCAAACCCGGTTGACGAAGACTCTTGCGGTCAGGGGATTGTTCCGGTTCGCGATGGATTGAGCGAGCTCCAGACGGCCTCCTCCTTTTGAAAAAGGCTGGCGGTTAGAGCCGGACAAAAAACCCAGAAACTGGCGCGGAACAGACTCGCCTGAATTTCCCGGGTTGCCGCGAATAAAAACGTGCGGGCTGTGGGGCGTCGTGTTTTCCACGAGAGCCATCGCCCTCGGCGGAGCTCCGGGATGGGTGGCGTCCAGTTCATCCAGTTTTCGCTGCAACGCACGCACTTTTTGCGCTGTCGGCACATCGAACAACCGTCGGACCTCCCCCAAAGAGACGATCGCGGGTGAGCCATCCCCGTATAGAAGCTGCCGCACGGATTCCAGGGAGGATTCCAGGAGGGTTTTAGGTTCCTGGCCGGGCGGGCTCGTTTTCAACAGTTTCTGCCACGCCTCATCGGTGTCCTTGCATACTGTGTTGATGGATCCAGCCACATCCTGAAGCGAGCCAGGCGGTTTGTCGGCGAAGGACTTGAGGATCGCCGCGTCCGGGGATGAGGCGTTGGTGGACACGGCCGCGTTGCGCCATGCTGTTGTGAGGGCTTGAGCCCTCGCCGCAAAGTCGTTTGTGCCAAGCGCCGCGAACGCAAGCCAATGGGCAACGACGACGCGGTTGGTCCAGGCGGGATCTTTCAACCGCTGGCCCCACTGCCCCGCGATGCCGGGGTCCAGCTTGTTCTCCCGCGCTAGAGCCTCCGCTTTGCCTTGCCCTTCCGGAGCCGCCGCCCTGGATGCGACCATGAGATAATCGCCTGTTCGACGACGCACCTCCGCCACGGCTTCAGCGCTCTTGGTGGATCGAAAGTCCTCAAGCTCCGCGCCTCGTTTGGTTCGTTCCTCCACGAACGCGGGATACTCGCGCGGTTCCGAACCTTTGCCAAGAAGGGGCTTCTCAGACGGCTCGGAGCTGCTCGCGAACACGCCGTAAAGCGAATAATAATCCTTGCTCGGGATGGGGTCGTACTTGTGATCATGGCACCGCGCGCATCCCAAAGTGACGCCCATTGTCCCGCGAAACACCACATCCATGCGGTCATCGATGATGTCATGGATGTTGTTCAAGAACCGCCTGCCTAACGTCAGAAATCCCAGAGCCGCAAGGGGCTGCTTATCCTCGCCCAAATCGAGTTGATCAGCGGCGATTTGTTCGATCAGAAAGCGATCGTAGGGGAGGTCCACATTGAAGGCGCGGATGACATAGTCGCGATAGGTGTAGGAGTAGGGATAACGCCGCTCCTCCTCGAAGACGTATCCTTTTGTGTCGGCGTAGCGGGCGATGTCGAGCCAGTAGCGTCCCCAGCGCTCACCGTACATCGGCGAGGCGAGCAGGCGGTCCACCAGGCGTCCGAAAGCACCAGGCGTCCGGTCTTGGGCAACTCTTTCGATTTCCTCGGCTGTGGGGGGAATCCCCAGGAGGTCCATGGTGGCTCGTCTTACCAAGGTTCGAACGTCCGCGTCCGGGGCGGCTGTCAACTCTCGCTGAAGCAGTTTTCGCTGCACGAACGCATCCACGGGATGCGCTGGAGCCCCTTGAAGCTTTTGGAGCGGCACGGCAGGTCTGACGACCGGCCGGAAAGCCCAGTGACTCGCATGCCCGGGACCGGCCTCAGCGGACGCTTGAGCCGCCGCGCCCGGCGCTTCCGCTCGCCCCGCCAAAGCACCGCCCGCCGCGACTAAAATCCCAAGCGTCATCGACCCTAACACCGAATTTAACTGATGCTGATTCATGGTTTCCAATCTGTCGTGCTTCGCCGACTTCTCACCGCACCTCGACTCGATAGAACTGGGTTTGCGTCGTGACAGAGTTATCTTCCATCACGATAATTCTACCAGTTCCGGACGTCTCCGCAACGTCCACCCACCCGGTGACGACAGCGTCGCCGCTCGTTGTAGAAAATATTGGCGACCTAGTTCCGAGGCGATCCGCAGTCGCACGCGTCCGCTCGTTCCACTGATTGGAACCGGTCCAGAATAGACGAACCCCGTGGTCAGGGTCGGCGGAATTCCGTTGGTGGTGTAGCGAATGCTCGCCGCAACGGTCACGCAACTGATGGCCACCGCGAAGGGAGTGTCATAAAAACCGCGAGCATGGCTGAACTTCGTGTCCGCCACAAAAGCCAGGCTGCCTGTTCCGTTAACCTTTCCAGGTGTGGGGCTCTTGAAATACTGGTCGGGCAGGCCCACGACCTGGAGTTCGACCAGCCCGACGGACAGGAGGTAGTCCGTGTCGTCAGAGCTCTCGTTCAGCCCCTGCACAGCGAGGATTTTGCCCTCGCTGCGCAACAGAGCCAGGTTCTGGTAGAGGTTAATCTCCTCCATTGCCAACACTTGGGCATTAGGGCGCGGCGCCGCAGCGGCCGAGTTCCATGCGGCCACTGAGGGCGCGTTCCGACGGGCAACCTCCGTTCCATTGAGAAACGCGACAAATCCTCCGTCGTAGTGGACCTGCAACCGCAGGGATTCGAGAACGGGAGGGTTGCTGACCACAAAGGGCATCCGCAGATACACTGTGGAATTTCTGCCTTTCATTCTGGTTTGGACGTCCGTCCCGATCAGCGGACGCAAGCTCTCGCTCCCGCCGCCGCCCACGGCGGTGGATTTGACTTCCAAGCCTCCATTCAAAGTATCGCCGACCAAACGGAAGCCTGACGAGTTCCAGCTCAACAAAGCTCCCTGAGCCGCGAACAATTCGAGCCCGGCCCCGCCACCGCGCTCGTAAAATACCAGCCGCAGCGGATAGTCACCGGCGACTGACAAATTGAATGTGGCCAGGGTGTCCAGAGGACCGCGAGGTGTCGGAAAAGAAACCTCATTGGAACCGATCTTCAGTCCAAAACCGTCATCGCTATTGACGCCGAATGTCCATGACCCGGCAAAGGGGATCTTTACGGTGGCGGTCGCTTCGACGACAAAATCATCCACATCCTGACCCATCACGCTTCCTGGGAAGGCGCGGTTGTTTGAGTAGTGTCCGTCGCCCCCAGTTCCGTAATAATTAACCACCGAGCTGTTCTCGACGTTGACGCGGGTCTGGCGTGAGGCGTTGGTGGCCACATTGAGGGCGGTCGTCAAGCTATCCACCAAAACGTTCGCCTTGAAGTTTTGAACCAAAAATCCTGGCACGGAGGTTTCATAACCAATGCTCGACGTGGCGGTCGTCCAATCGCTGTCCGAAAACGAGGAGAGCATCCAATTGCCATCGACGGTGCCGTCGGTCGGTACCAGGAATCGTGCCCCACTGGTTGAGGATAGAAAGACGTTGGTGGTAATCTTCTGGCCGATGCCGTAGGAGATATCCTTTTGCTGCTCGGGAAACTCCGGTGAAAAGGCCGATGCGATCGTGACGCCGTCGGGTTTGACCAGTGCGAGATACTCTCCGGACGCGCTGAGGTTGAAACTGGTGTGGAGTGGGGCACCCGCCACCGCGCGGTTCTTGCCGGAGGCAAAGATGAGCAGGAAGTCCTTGGCCGACACGTTCACCGATGGGAGCTTCCATTTCTGAGTGAAGCTCGGACTATCCGTCAAATACCAGCCGTCCAGGCTGATGCTATCGGGAGTTCCATTGTAGATCTCCAGCCAGTCGGGGTAATCTCCATCTTCATCGGCCAGCGTGCGGCCGTTGCTCGCCATGAATTCGCTGATGACAACCTGGGCGTGCGTCACGAAAACGCATTGGCAGGTCAACCACCAGACCCACCCTAGGAAAAAGAAATGTCGCGACTTCATGTCTATTCGAGAGTGGCTGCGGCGTCCCGCCCCAGTTCCATGACAAAGAAGCCGGCCTCGGTTTGCGAGTTGTGGGCTCTAATGTCATCACGAGTGTCCATCCGTGGTTTGCGTTTTTCGAATCGTTTCCAACTGCCGGATCCGGGTGAATGCATGCGGTGCGGCGCATGGGTGATACAGCGGAACTCTGCAAAGAATTTAGGCGAGATTGAAAAGGTCGTCGAGGGGAATGTTGGTAAGCCCAAAGCCGGCAGTTCAAACCACGAAATACCCGAAGCGCGTGGGGCGCAGATGAGTTGAATCGAGGAGAGTGATTTTCCATTGATCGAATTCAGCTTTTCCTTTCCATGAACCATCCTGTAGCAGCCGACGTAAGGAGGCTCACTTCTCCCGTCTGGAATGTCAGAGCCTCTTTACGTCGGCTGCTACGAGTTCATGGTCACGATGATGTCAGGAAACCGGCTTGGGGGCTTTCCATGAACCATACCCACCCGTTCGTCCCGCTGGGAGGAAGGCTGACAGAAGTTCCTGGAATCCACAAACGCTCTTCAATCGCCGCGTTTGCGTTTGCTCCTGGAGGCTCTCGCTTGCGCCACAGGTTTGTCCAGTCCGGCGATCAACTTCAGATTCACCCGGCGCGAAGCGCCATTGGGCAACGCTACTTGCACGACCTGCCGGTTGGCCGAAGGTTTTGGGTTTCGGTTGGATCGCACGAGTGGCAGCCACCGCATGTTCCGGCACCGGACGGGGCTGATGTTGAACTTGCAGTCGAATCGCAAGGGACAGGCCAAGCCCAGGGCTGATTCAAGAACTGAGGTCAGGAGTTCTGAAGTGGACGCGGGCTTGCGATTTTTCTGGAACTGATCCATACTTACCTCTTCATGACAATGCCTGAGCCTTTAAAAGCCAAACAAGTTTACCTGGTCGCAAATGGAGATCTGCGGCTTTCCGCGAACCAAAAATGTTGGCCGCAGCAACACAAAATGGAAGTAACCCTCGCCAAAGCTTTGAAAGAAGCGGGTTGGGATGTCGTGCGTGCTCATGGCTTCGACTCCGTGAAAAAGCATGGGTTTATTGACTCCCAGAAAATGGGGATTGCGGTTTTTAGGGATCTCGACCCGGTCGCTCCTTTGATCGTGGCTGAGTGCGTGTGGCAGTACAGTCAGCATTTGTTGCCCGGACTGTACACGCACCGCGGACCGATTCTGACCGTGGCGAACTGGAGTGGAACCTGGCCCGGCTTGGTCGGCTTGCTGAACCTGAATGGCTCCATGACCAAAATGGGGATCCGCTACAGCAGTCTTTGGAGCGAGAATTTCAGGGATCGATTCTTCCGCGACGGGCTCCGGCAATGGCTGCAGACCGGAGCCGTGCCCCACGATCAAAGCCACGTCCGAGATTTCGGCTTGCTGCGGATTCCGGCTGAGGAGGAGTTGATCGGGCGTGAGTTCGCGCGGGTCTTTCGGCAGCACAAGGCCATCATGGGAGTTTTTGACGAAGGATGCATGGGCATGCACAATGCGATCATCCCTGATGAGCTGTTGAATCCCACCGGAGTTTTCAAAGAGCGTCTGAGCCAGTCCGCGTTGTTTGCCGCGATGACGCGTGTGAGCGAAGAGGAGGCGCGCGCGGTCTATGAGTGGTTGAAGAAGCGGGGCATGCGATTTCTGGTGGGAACCGATGAAGAGACAGAACTGACCACGAACCAGATCCTCGAGCAGTGCAGGATGTACATCGCGACGTTGCGCATGGCGGAGGAGTTTGGATGCGGCACTGTGGGGATCCAGTATCAGCAAGGCCTCAAAGATCTCACGCCCGCCAGCGATCTGGCGGAGGGTCTCCTGAACAATGTGGACCGTCCCCCCGTCAGCGATGACTTGGGTTCGAAGGTCCTATTTGAGGGGGAGGCGCTGCCCCATTTTAACGAGGTGGATGAGTGCGCGGGGCTGGATGGTCTTGTGACTTACCGGCTGTGGCGTTACCTGGGGTTTGCTCCGGAGAACACGCTGCACGACTTACGCTGGGGACGGCATTTCAAAGGCCCTGGCATCGATGATTATGTGTGGGTGTTCCTCATCTCTGGGGCGGCACCCCCGGCGCATTTCCTTGGGGGGTACAAAGGCACTACGAGCGAGCGGCAGCCCGCCATGTATTTCAGGCTTGGCGGCGGGACGGTCAAGGGCATTTCAAAACCTGGATTTATCGTGTGGAGCCGTGTGTTTGTCATGGATGGAGTTTTGCATTGTGATTTGGGCGTAGCCGAGGTCGTTCGCTTGCCGGAGGCTGAGACCGAACGCCGATGGCGGGAGACGACCCCGCAGTGGCCTATCATGCACGCGGTTCTGAAAGGCATCACGCGCGACCAAATGATGGCGAGGCACAAGTCGAATCATATCCAGGTGGTTTACGCGCCGAGCAAGCGCCAGGCGTTTCGCGCGCTCCGGATCAAGGCGGCGTGCCTGGCTGAATTGGGGCTCGAAGTCCATCTGTGCGGCGTGACCGAGATGCCGTGATGGGGCCTGGCAAATTAGTGATCATTCTGAACCCTGCCGCAGGGGGAGGCGTCGGTGCCCGTCGGTTCTCTTGCTACGCCGGTTTGCTTTCCCGGGCTGGGTGCGTTTTTGAGGTTCTGGAGACGCGCCAACCAGGCGACGCCCGGCGGATGGCGCGGGATCTGGCCAACCAGACGGAGCCCCTTTTGATTGTGGCTGCGGGAGGCGACGGGACAGTGAATGAGGTCGCCAGCGGGATCCTGGACCATGATCGTCCCACATCCGTTCTCGGGGTCCTGCCGTTGGGGACTGGGAACGACTTCGCCAGGTTGCAAGGGGCTTTCTCGCCCGAGCAAGCAGTCGCGATCCTCGCACAACGGCAGGTCCATCGCGTGGACGCCATCCGGTTTCGCTCTCAAATCGAGGGCCGAACCTGTGTTTCTTTTGCGCTGCTGTTCGTGGCCGCCGGTTTTGTGGGAGACCTCTTGCGAGCCACGACGCCCGCCGTCAAGCGGACCTTCGGACGGCACTTGAGTTATCCGGTTGGATTCTTGAGAGCTTGGATTTCGTGCGCGGCGAAATCGATGCGTTTGACACACGACTCGGGAGCCCATGCGGGGGAGTGTTTGCTCGTGTGCGCGTGCAACGCGGAATTTGCCGGGGGACACAGTTTCCGTCCAGCTCCCGGTGCGGTCATGGACGATGGGCAACTCGAGCTGCTGATCGTGCGCTCTCTTGGTCGTTGGCAAATTCTTCCTCAATTTCTTCGCGTCATGCGTGGGACGCACGAGCGGCACCCGAGCGTGATCTGCGTGAAAACAACCAAGATGACCCTCGAGTCCGCTGTCGGCACCGGGGTGCAGGCCGACGGAGATCATTTTGGCGAGCCGCCCCTGGATCTCGAGGTGCGACACAAGGCGCTGACAGTGCTATGGGGCGGAGAGGATTCGGCAAGGCCGTAGGCCACATCCGCACGCGGTGATGCATCCAAAGATTGGCGCGCAGAAAACACTGTCCTCAGGTCGTTGAAAAACAAAACCCACTCCGAGTAAAAAGTATTCGAATGATTGATTGAATTGATCTAATCGATTGGCACATTCATTTTATAATTGCTTTTTATTTGATGAGAACAACCTTTCCTACTTCGGCGTCCAGATTGGAGGGCATTCGCATCATCTGCGGGCACTCACCGAATAGTCACAGTGTTTTGAGCTTCCGGCCAGTATGAATTCCGGTATGGTCGCGTCATTCTGAAAACCTGATTCGCTAGACTTCGAGCCTCCCCTCTCTAATGAACAACGTCCAATTGGCCATCCATTTTTTTCTTCAGATCGCCGTCATCCTTCTTTTCTGCCGGGTCGTGGGAGCCATCGCGGCTCGTTTTGGGCAGCCGCAAGTGGTCGCGGAAATGATCGCGGGCGTCCTCCTCGGGCCGTCGCTGTTCGGCCTGTTGGCACCGGCATGGCAGCAGTGGCTTTTTCCTTGGGACGCAACACAGACACTTCGCGACACGCAGAGCTATCTTTTTCCGGCATCGCAGCTCGGGTTGGCGCTCTACATGTTCGTCGTGGGCATGGAATTCCGCGTGGACATCCTGCGAAAACATCTCCGGAGCTCGATTGCGGTGTCCTTAGCCGGCATGGTGGCGCCATTCGTTCTGGGCGCGGGATTGGGTTGGGTTTTCTTTCACCACACGAAGCTTTTTCCGGAGAAGACGAACCTTGCTGAAGCCATGCTTTTTCTGGGCGCTTCGATGTGTATCACGGCATTCCCCATGCTGGCGCGCATCATCCATTTCAAAAAGCTCGCGGGCACGACGATGGGGACGGTGGCGCTGGGCGCTGGGGCTATCGACGATGCCACTGCGTGGTGCCTGCTCGCCGTGGTCCTGGCGAGCTTTGATAATAATCGCAGCCACGCCATTTTGAACATGGGCGGCGGGCTTGGCTACGTGGCGGTGACGCTAGGCGTCGTCAGACCCAGCCTGGGCCGCTTTCAGAAGTGGCTGCAACGGGATGGGGCACTCTCGGAGTCGGGCCTGGTTGTCGGCATCGCGCTCATGTCGCTGGGGGCGTGGTTCACGGATCTGATCGGCCTGCACGCGGTGTTTGGCGCCTTCGTCATGGGTGCAGCCATCCCGCGGGGCGTTTTCGCCCGCGATCTGATTGATCGAATTCAACCGCTGGCCGTGGCGCTCTTGCTCCCGCTATTTTTCACCTACTCCGGGCTGAATACGAAAATCGGGCTGCTCAATTCGGTCTTCCTATGGGGCATGTGTGCCGCCGTGCTGGTGGCCGCAATCCTCGGGAAGGGAGTGGCCTGCTATTTGGCCGCCAGGTGGGCTGGCATCTCGAACCGCGAAGCGCTTGGCATTGGCACGCTCATGAATGCCCGCGGGCTGATGGAGTTGATCATTATCAACATCGGGCTCCAGCGAGGGATCATTACCGAGGGCCTTTTTGCGACACTCGTCATCATGGCGGTCATCACGACCCTGATGACGTCCCCGATCTTTGAGAAGCTGGTGGGCACTGCCAAGGACAAGTCTGATGTGTCTCGTCGTGTTTAGGGTGGCCGCACGCTCAAGAGGGTGTCCAGGCCGTAAACGTATTTTGACATTTTGGTCATTCGAAACGGCATGTGACTTGAGAGTGAAGCGGCGACCGCGTTGGATTCGTCCGGGTACTTTACTTCGAGAACGATAAGCGGAGGTGCCTTGGTGTGGGCCAGGAAGCTGTTGTAGTGGTGGTGAAACTTAAGAAAACCCAGGTCGAAATCAAGAGTCACCCGCACGGCGCGATCGGCGGACCGAAAATACTTCCGTTTGTAGTAATTGATCAACACGGGCTCCATGAAATCGAGTTCATCACGAAACGGAGCAGTTTTTGGGCTGGCTTTGAGCAGGTTCTTTGCCGAAGCAGCGTTGAAATGTTCATCGAGAACAAAGCCAGGTAACGCCACGTTGTCCTTCGCACCCAGCAGGCCATGCTTGCGTTTTAGCTCGAGAGTCGCTTTTGTGATAGGACCCGCTGTGAGCCCGTACCAGCGTACTCGAACCTTCGTGCGTGTGGAAAGCCCATCGACGTTCTGATGGTAAAGGTCGAGGCCGGGGGTGTCGAAGTAGATGTTGTTGATTGCTCTCGGGGCGTACTCCTCAAAAAACATTCCTTTGTTGAGATGCACGACCAATTCGACCTGAGCCAGGGTGGCCCCTTCGATGACGAACTTTCGTTCGTAACGGAATTCCTCTAGCAACATGGTGAGAGAGTTGCGGAGATGACTTATGCGGCGAGCCCGCCTTGCTCCAGGAAGCTTACTTTTATGTCTGGCGCGAGATCCCTCAATTTCTGCGAACAGGTGTGGAGCTGGTGCGAGTTCTCGAAGCGGGTCTGGAAGCAAGCCTCGATCAGGTCCGGGGTTTCATCGAAGCGTTTCAAGGCTGAACCGCGAGTGTTCGCTTTGAGGATTTCCAAAATGGCGGGAAGTCGAACTGTTTTAGAAGGGCCAGTGACGGTGAGGTAAAGGTTTGGATGGTCGTCCGATGGTTTGAGGAAATGCCGGACGAGGATGACGGCGAGAACTGCTGCTAAGGCAATGGCGGTGATCAGCGTTTGCTCGGCGCCCAGCCCGAGCCCGATGCTGATGGCGAGGAAGAGATAGCTGAGTTCCTCGGGCTCCTTGATCGCCGCCCGGAAACGAATGATGGACAGGGCTCCGACGAGTCCAAGGGAGAGAGCAAGCGAGGACTTGACGATCGTGATGATGAGCATCGTTGTCATGGCGAGCGGGAGGAAATTCCGTCCGAACTGATCCCTGTTTGAAAGAGTATTGCCGAATTTCGCGTAGGCGCGGCCGAGTATGTGAGCCATGAGCGCGCACAAGAGGAGGTTGATGATAAACAGGCGGACAGGCACCTGACCGGAGTGCGAAGACAGTAATTCCAGCAGAGTTTGCTCTTTATTCATACTTTGTTCCGCACCAAAATGTCGCGGAGACATCCGAAAGTCATGAAAAAAGTCGCAAGAATCGTTTTCGACTTATTTTTGGCTCCGGCAACACGGTTGCGGAATCGATCAACGCCGAGGGGAATAGCCCGGTGCATGTGGTTCTTCGCGTTTTTAATGGAATGGATTGCGTTCTTAAGACAATTCGGTGATTTCGGTCCGTTAATTGGTCGGATGGAGAACACTTTTCCACTCTAGGCCACATGAAACGCATCCGACTACTTCGTTTGGCTTGGGGAGGTTGTCATCATGGATGATGGTTCCTGGCTGGCACGGCCTGGCCTGCTGTAGGCCATGTGATACAGCACCGGCACAGCCATGCGGCTGATCAGCAAGGACGCGATCTCTCCAGCCATCAAGGCAATAGCCAAGCCTTGGAAGATGGGGTCGGCGAGAATAACGGAGGCTCCGACGACGACTGCCAAGGCGGTCAAAAGCATCGGGCGGAAGCGCACTGCGCCAGCATCAACCACCGCTTCCGATAGGGGCATGCCCTCCGCGACTCGCTGTTCGATGAAATCCACGAGAATGATGGAATTGCGCACCACGATGCCGGCACCAGCCATGAAACCGATCATCGAAGTCGCCGTGAAAAACGCGCCCATCAATCCGTGCGCGGGGAGTATGCCCACCAGCGAAAACGGAATCGCCACCATGACAATCAACGGGGTCAGGAACGAACGAAACCAGCCAACCATAAGGATGAAAATCAGCACCAGCACGGCGACGAAAGCAGTGCCAAGATCGCGGAATACTTCAAGGGTGATGTGCCACTCGCCATCCCATTTCATCGAAGGCGCGTCATCGGTGAAGGGCTGACTGGCATTGTAGATTTTGAGGGACGTGCCGGTGCCTCCGAATTCGCGCGTGTCGAGCGCCTTTAACGCTTTGTTCATGTTCAGGATCGCGTAAACCGGACTTTCGATGACACCCGCCACGTCGCCGATGACGTAAGTGACGGGCATCAGATTTTTGTGGTAGAGGCTCTTTTCAACCACGGTCTGCTCGACCTTGATTAATTCACGCAAGGGCACGAGCGGTGCGGCGGGATTGGCGCTGGAGCGAACGCGCAGAGCGAGCAGTTCCTCCGGCGTCGTGCGGCTGGCACGCGGCAGTTGCAGAAAAATGTCCACCTCCTCCTTGTCGCGCGGGACGTGGAGTAAATCCACCGACACGCCGCCCACGGCGATCCGCAGCGTTTCGGAAATGGTCGCCGCGCTGATGCCGTTCAGGGCCGCCTTTTCCTTATCAATTACGAACCGCGCTTTCGGTTGGTCGGCTTCGATATACCAATCCGTATCCACGACTCCAGGTGTGCTCTTGAAAACTTGGATAACCTTGTTCGCGAGCGCGAGACGGCTCTCCTCGTTCGGACCATAAATCTCTGCGACCAATGTCTGCAATACCGGCGGGCCGGGCGGCACTTCGGCAACGGCGACACGCGCGCCGTATTTTATGGCAATTTCGGTGACGCGCGGACGGATGCGCTTGGCGATATCGTGGCTTTGGGCCTTTCGCTCCCCTTTTGAAACCAGATTGATTTGCACGTCGGCGATGTTCGCACCCCGCCGCATGAAGTAATGGCGCACCAGTCCGTTGAAGTTGAACGGCGACGAGACGCCCGCGTAAATCTGGTAGTCCGTCACCTCCGGTTCGACGCGGACGGCGGAGGCGATTTCGCGGGCACACTGCGCGGTGTCCTCCAGCGCGCTACCTTCGGGCATGTTGAGGATGATTTGAAATTCACTCTTGTTGTCGAACGGCAGCATCTTGACCTTCACCCAGCCGATGCCCATCAAGGCCATGGCCCCGAGCAGTAAGCCGAGGATGCTGGCGAGAAAAAGATAACGCCACTTTCGCTGCGCAATCATCGGTCCCATGACGCGGCGATAAATGCGCGTGAAGAAATCCTCCTCGTGTTCAAACCGGGAGTGCGGATCGCTGTCCTTGGTGGTGCTCGCTGAGACCTCCGTCAGCGTGGAATACTTCTTGCCCCAACCCAGGATGCGAATCGAAGCCCACGGAGTCACGATGAAGGCAATCGCCAATGAGAAAAACATGGCCGCGCCGGACCCGACCGGGATCGGGCGCATGTAAGGCCCCATGAGTCCACCCACAAAACCCATTGGCAGCACCGCTGCGATAACCGCGAACGTGGCGAGAATGGTGGGATTGCCGACTTCGTTAACCGCTTCCACGGCGATGACCGACCCATTGCGGCCTTTGTTTTGTGCTAGGTGGAAATGCCGCACGATGTTCTCGACGACGACGATGGCGTCATCCACCAGAATGCCGATGGAGAAAATCAGGGCAAAGAGCGTGATGCGGTTGAGCGTGTAGCCGTAGAGATAAAAGACCAGCAGTGTCAGCGCTAGCGTGGACGGAATCGCGATGGCCACAATGCCCGACTCCCGCCAGCCGAGCGTCAGCAAAATCAGCAACGACACACCCACAACGGCGATGCCCATGTGCAGCAGGAGTTCGTTCGATTTCTCCGCCGCTGTCGCGCCGTAGTTCCGCGTGATGGAAATCTCCACATCGTTCGGAATGGTGCGCCCTTTGAGCGACTCAATCTTCTGCAACACCTGACGCGCGACGGAAATGGCGTTTGCGCCCGGCCGCTTGGCGATGCTTAACGTGACGGCAGGTTGTTCATCAGCGTTCGCGGCATGCGCCATGCCAGCCCCGAAGAACACGTATTGAGTGGGCTCCGCCGCGTCGTCTTTGATTTCCGCGACTTCGCGCAAGTAAACGGGCTTATTCTCGAACACACCCACCACTACGTTGCCCACGTCCAGCGCGCTGCTCAGGAAACCGACCGTCTCGATAATGACTTCACGGCTGTTGCTGGTCATTACCCCGGCGACGGTCTGCCGGTTGGCCTGAGTGAGCATCGGTGCAATTTCCGCCACGCTGAGATTGCGGGAAGCCAGCCGGAGCGGATCAAGCAGCACGCGTAATTGTCGTTTCGCGCCGCCTATGATCGTGGTCTCGGCGACCAGTGGCACTTGCTTTACCGAGTCGTCAATCTGTGCCACGAGCCGCCGCAAGGTGAGATGATCGTAGTTGGCGCTGTGAAACGTCAGTGCCAAAATCGGCACGTCATCAATGGATTTGGGTTTGATGAGCGGCAATGAGACACCGTGCGGAATGCGGTCGAAGTTCGACTGCAACTTCTGATTCAGCTTCACCAGACTTTTTTCCACGTCTTCGCCAACCTTGAAGCGGACGATGACCAGGCTCTCGCCGGGGCGCGAGGTCGAGTAGATATATTCCACGCCTGGAATTTCCCAAAGCAGCTTCTCCATTGGGCGGGTCGCGCGCTCCTCGACTTCCTTGGCAGTAGAACCCGGCATGGCCACCAGCACATCAATCATCGGCACTTTGATTTGCGGCTCTTCCTCGCGTGGCAGCATGACAATGGCCGCAGCGCCAAGCAGCACGGAGGTGATGACCACGAGCGGCGTGAGTTTTGAATCAATAAACGCCCGCGCAATACGACCGGCAATGCCCAGCCCGGCCTTCGGAGTTTGGGTTGCGGGCATCACCTCGCCTCCACGGGTTGTCCGTCAGTCAACTGTGCCGCTCCCTCCACCACCACGGCGTCGCCCGCACGGAGGCCGGAAAGAATTTCCATTTCCTCACCCACGCGTTTCCCGGTCCTCACGAGACGCCACTGCGCGTGTTGGTTCGCGACTGTGAAGACAATCTCTAATTGACCGCGCTGGACGACTGCCGCTAGCGGCACCCGCATAGAATTGCCTTCCCCGACCGGGACGACCAGCCGCGCAAACTGACCCGAACTCAAGCCGGGCTGTTTTGATAGATCTACCTTGACCCGAATCGTGCGGCTCACCGAGTCAGCGGTGGGGGCGATTTCACTGACCGTACCGCTGAGCTCTCCGCGCACGCCATCCACGCGGGCGGCGAGACGGGCATCGCGGTGAACATGGGTAGCGATGGCTTGGGGCACGTCGGCTTCCAGTTGCAAGGCTGATGGGTCTTCGATGGAAACTAAGGGTTTGCCGGGGGCGGCGAAATCGCCCACGTCGGCCCATTTCTTCGTCACCACGCCCTCAAACGGTGCGACGACTTCCGCATAGCTCATCATCGCTTTCGCTTCGGCGGCCGCGCCTTTGGCCACACGGTGTCGAGATTCAGCCCCATCCCGCTCCGCCCGCGTGACGGACTGCTGCTCGAAGAGCGTTGAGCTGCGTTTCCAGTCGCGTTCCGCCTGCTCCAGTGAAGCTTCCGCCTGCTCCAGACGAGCGTTGATCTCGGCGGCATCCAGCCGGGCGACCAGTTCGCCCGCTTTGACTCGCTGCCCCAACACCACCGGCAACTTGTCGATGCGCCCGCTCAACTTCGCTTCCAGGGTCGCATGAAGTTTAGCCCGCACCGTGCCGACGACTTCTTCGGTTATTGTTTGCGGCTTGCGCTGAATGGTCTGAATGCGAACCGCCGCGGTCGGGAGGATGGATGAATTGGCCTTTGAATGTTCCGGCTTTGCGCCACAACCGCTGAAACACAGCGCCGCCGCGAGGACCGCGATCGGCCAAAAACTGTAGCAGCCGACGTCAGGAGGCTCTAACTTGTCGGTCAGGATCGCACGAGATGAAATTAGAGCCTCCTGACGTCGGCTGCTGCGAAGAAAGTTGAAGAATCGTTTCATATCATTTGGCCGTCGACCGGGAAGGAAGGACTTTGCATGGACCACACCAGGACGCGTAGAAATCCACCACCACAGGCAAGGAGGATTGAATGACCTCCGCTTCAAACTGACTTTCCTGGATGCGGCGGACTTGTGGCGTGGAGGCGTTGACGGCAGCCGAACCGCTCCGGCCCGAGGCAAGGTGAAACATCAAACCGAGCAAGACACCGAACAGTGCCAGTATTTCTTCGCACTTCATATTACATCGCTGTTGGGTTTGAGCCGTGAGGAAAGGGTCAGTTACAAAGTGAATTGGTAGATTGTTAATGCCGGTTTGGCGTGCGACGGAAGCGCGGGATGAAACGCGGAACGCGGCGTTCGTAGTCCGCATAGCCGGAAAAGTGTTCTCGCAGCCAGCGCTCTTCACGGCGCGCTTTGGCGTGGAAGAACGGAATCAAAACCAGCGCCGCGATGAGAGCCGGCCAGCTTTGCCAGATCAGCGACCACCCCAGTGACGCCAGCATGACGCTGATATAGAGCGGATGCCGGACGTGTCCATAGAGACCGTGTTGCACCAGCTCCGAGCCCTCGCGCGGCTGGGGAAAGGGCGTGCGATTTCGCCCAAGCACGATGACTCCGGTGACGCCAAAGTAACCGCCCGCAACAAACAACCCGGCGCCCGTCACAATCACCGGCAGGCGCGTCCAGTCGCCGTGAAATATCGCGCCAAGCACGATGACCGGCGTCATCAGGATGGATTGCACCACGACCCACGCGCCGCCGCGAGCGAAGAAACCATGAGCCCTGAGCGAGTCAGTCATGGTGAAGTAATGATCTCTCCGGGATGGGGCGCGTTGTGCATGGGCCTAGCTTTCCTTCTCTTTCAGTGATAATCAACCAAATCACGGTCGCGGGGTTCCCCGTCTTCAACGCGGAAAATGTTCTGTCATTCACTTTCGCTGTCGCTCATGCTCCTGCGATTCCCGGCTGGAGCACTCGCTGCCGTCCTGCTCCGCTCAAAAAATGATGTTCATGCGAAACCACCCCTGTAGCCTCGTAATTGACCCAGCACCCACGCCTCCATCCGTCGACGCACAACCGCATGGTCACACCACCACCCTCCTCGCGAGGACCAAAAGATTTGCCTCGCGATTACTCATTTTTGCATTGGTTTTGGCCGGATTGGCGCTCCCGTTGACCACTTTCGGCGCGAGCGCGGGCGCTCCACCCGCCAACGTCGATTGGCCAGCTTATCTTGGCGATAAAAGTCGAAATCTTTACTCGCCGATCCAGCAGATCAACCGGAGCAATGTCGCTCAACTGAAAGTCGCATGGGCTTATGACACGGGTGACAAAGGCGAATACCAGGCCAACAATCTGATTATCGACGGGGTGCTTTACACCGCATCTCCCACCCGCAAGGTCATCGCGCTCGATGCCGCCACGGGTCGGGAGCTCTGGAAATGGGACCCTCGATCCGAAAGGCCCGGATCCGGAGGCGGTCGGCAGCGCGGCTTGGTGTTCTGGCAGAATGACACCGGCGGTGAACACCGGCTTTTCACCAGCGCTGGCAACCATCTCTACGCTCTCGATCTGAAATCCGGCCAACCGGTCCGGAGCTTCGGAGAGAATGGTTCGATACACCTGGGTGCCGGCTTGGATGTGGAAGGGACGCCTGGGGTCGGCCTCAACACACCGGGCGTTACTTATAAGGATCTGCTGATCATCGGGGGCATCGGCGGTCCCGGCGCTGTTCGCGCGTTCGATGTCAGGACGGGTCTGCGGCGCTGGATATTTCATCTGATTCCGCGTCCAGGCGAATTGGGTTACGATACCTGGCCCGCCGACGCCTACAAAAGCGCTACCGGGCTCATGCCATGGTCTGGCCAATCGCTGGACGAAAAGCGGGGGATTGTTTACATCCCAACCAAGACGGCGGAACCCGATTTCTACGGCGGCAATCGTCACGGGGCGAATCTCTTCGCGAACAGCCTTGTCGCCCTCGATGCTTGGACGGGGAAACGCCTGTGGCATTATCAGATCGTACACCACGACCTGCTGGACAAGGACCTGCCTTGTCCTCCGGTTCTTTTGACGGTGACCCACGGTGGCAAAAAAATCGACGCTGTGGCCCAAGGTACTAAACATGGCCGGTTGTTCGTGTTTAATCGCGTCACCGGTGCCCCCCTCTGGCCGATCGAGGAGAAACCGGTTCCGCAATCGAATCTTCGGGGCGAGCAGGCATGGCCGACTCAACCTTTTCCAACCAAACCTGCGGCGCTCATGCGGCAAGGGTACGGGGAAGCGGATGTCTCAAACATTTCGCCCCAAGCTTACACGAACACGCTGGAACGAATCCGGCTCTCACCCAACTTCGGACCGTTTCCCTCGCCCAGTCTCAAGGAGACGGTCATGTTCCCCGGATTCGATGGCGGCATGGAATGGGGTGGGGGAGCCGCTGATCCCGACGGGATTTACTATGTCAACGTCAACGAGATGCCCTGGCTCATGCAGATGGTGGAGACACGTCGTGCCGACGGCAGTTCCGTCCCGCGCGGCGAGCGGGATTACATGGCTTTTTGCGCGCCTTGCCACGGACTGGATCGCGCCGGCAACCCGCTCGGTGGATTTCCCTCCCTCATTGACGTGGGAAGCCGAAAGCCTCGCGAGCAACTGTCGCTCATGACCAAACAGGGCGCCGGGCGGATGCCCGCCTTCGATCAAATCTCCGATGCCCAGCGCAACGCCATCCTGGATTATGTGCTCGGCGCGGCCCCACCCTCGGCCTCACGTCGCGAAGTTGAAAATGTGGCCTCAGCGGCCGAGAAGACCACGCCGCCGTACGCTTTTTCCGGATTCCGTCGCTGGTTGGATGCGGAAGGTTACCCTGCCATCAAGCCGCCTTGGGGCACGTTGAACGCCGTGGACCTCAATACTGGCGAAATCAAATGGAAAGTTCCGCTGGGCGAGTACGCGAAATTGAAAGCCCGCGGCATTCCGCCAACAGGCACGGAGAACTATGGCGGACCGGTAGTGACGGAGGGTGGCCTGGTTTTTATCGCCGCCACGGCGGACGAAACCATCCGTGCGTTTGACAAGAAGACCGGCGCCGTCCTCTGGCAGGCTGAGCTGCCGTTTGGGGGGAATGCCACTCCAAGCACTTACATGGTGAACGGCCGCCAATTTCTCGTGATCTCCGCCGGCGGAGGAAAATCAGGCCGCCCCGCCGGCGGCAGCATCGTCGCCTTCGCTCTCCCGGAACGACCGCGCGATTAGATTCTACTTCCGCATGCACCGGTTCCCTCGCGCAGTGCGCTTTTTTCAGTTTCAAACCGGAGTGATCTCAGTCAAAGTTCGGTGCGAATAGACCATGCATCCAGCTACATTTTTTCAGCACTGCCCTCGCTGTGGGTTCCGCGCTGCGGAGACTCGTTCCGCGGGTCCATTTCATTGTGACAACTGTGATTTCCAGTATTATTTCAACCCGGCCATCGCGGCGGCCGCTTTTGTTTTGCGCGAGGATGGAGCCGCGTTGTTCATTCGCCGATCCAAGGAGCCGGCCAAAGGAAAGCTGGCGCTTCCAGGAGGGTTCATCGATGCCGGAGAAACCGCCGAGGACGCCGTGCGGCGGGAGGTTCGCGAAGAGGTTGACCTGGAGTTGGATGAGCTGCGTTATTTTACTTCGCATCCCAACCAATACTCGTATCGCGGTGTCGTGTATCCAGTGTTGGACTTGTTTTTTGTCGCGCGAACTAAACACCCTCACCGAGCCCAAGCCTTGGACGGCGTCGAGGGCTTCGAATGGATCCAACCAGCGGATGTGGATTTGGGCGAAATAGCCTTTCCTTCCATCCAGAAGGCATTGGAATTGATGCGAGCCGCAGGATGATTGATTGTGTCCTAATTTTTGAACTTGAATGTTCGCGAATGCGTAGAAGAATCCCCGAAATGCCCCTGCACACACTTCAACCCGGTGTTTTGCCTCAGAGTTTTCGCTTGAAACATCGTCAAGCACTCTGCTTAATCCATCGCAACTCAAGAGCTTTATGAATACCCTCCCTGCACGACGGCCTCTCGGGTGCCTGATCCTGGCCGCTGCAGTGGCCGTTGGTGTCGTCACCAGCCATGCCGGATTTCTCGAAAATCCGAGCTTTGAATCCAATTACAACGAAAGTTTTCCGCACTACAGCGGGATCGATGGGTGGACTGGCGGCAGCGGTGTCAACGAAGACGCGGGTCCGTTTCACAACGCTGGGACGGCGATTCCGGACCAAATCCGCGCGGCCTTCATCCAAGGATCTGATAAATCGCTATCGCAGGAGATTTCCGGACTGAAACCCGGAAAGCGTTACTGGGTTCAGTTTTTTTACGACGCGCGTAACTGCTGTGGCGGCTCGATCAACCTGGCCACCAAATTCAACGACACTCAGCTCGATAACATCGTCAACATCAAGCCCGCGCTAAACCCGAGGGAATACCGGTTTCGAAGCGTGGAGTTCACCCCAACCGCGGATTTAGGAACGCTCGCCTTCGCCACGACTGGCGACGGCGGCGACGCCACCGTCGTGATGGACTCGGTGACGGTCGTGCAACGGGACGAGGGGAACGTGATGCTTGCCAACCCCAGTTTTGAAATGAGTGGCGATGTCGCTGATCCGGGGACGGTCGCAGCCCTGGGAGGCTGGAGCCTCAACGGGACGGTTGGAGTGAGCGGCACCGACAACGGCACCGTCCCCGACCAGGATCACGTAGCCTTCCTTTCGGACGCGAGTTCGATCACGCAAAAGGCGCTTACGCTTGTCTCCGGCAAACCGTATCAGCTCACGATTGCGTACAACGCCAGAACGGGTTCCAAACCCCATATCCAGATCAAGATCGGGGGCGCCGTCGCCTTCGAAGAAGATGTCAGCGCGGTGGGAGCCGCCAACCCATTTAAGACAAAGACGGTGACCTTCACGGCAACCGATCTCACGGCGGAAATCAGCATTGTGCAAACCAAGGCGGGTGCTGTGTTGCTCGTGGACGACGTGAAGCTCGCAGGCGACACGTCCAAGCCACTGCCTCCCCTGACCGTCGCCCCCGCGTCCGCAGAATTGATCGTGGGAGAGCAGATCACGGTGACGATCGATGTCCCGAGCGAACTGTTGGTCAGCAAATCCGCCGACATCGTTCTCCAGACCAGCGCGGCGGGTGTGGCTCGTTTTGTGGATGCGTCCGGCGCGCTCGTGTCACAAACAGTGGTGCATTTCGGCAAGGGCGGCACCAACGCGAAGTCGTTCTTGGTCCAAGGCATAGGCCGGGGCAGCGCGGTGGTTCAGATCGTCGATGCCGGGGTGTTAAAGGTGGGGAACCAATTCAGCGCCACCGTCGTGGGCGCGCTCCTGAAGAATCCCAGCTTCGAGAGCACGCCGGTGCCGGCGGGCGTTGGCTATGGTGAGATTTCGGGCTGGACGGGCGGTTCCGGCATCAATTCGCCGCCCGGCCCGTTTAGCGACAACGGGATCGTCCCGGATCGCAAGCAAGTCGGTTTCATCCAGGGCACCAAGGCGCTGTCACAAACTTTGCGAGGGCTTGTTCCGGGGAAGAATTATTGGCTTCAATTCTACTACAACGCACGCAATGCCTCCGCTGGCTCCAGCATCGATCTGGTCGTGAGCGTGGCTGACAAAGAGGTTGCCAATCTCCCCGGCATCCTGGCTGTTGGCGAGAGCACCCCCTATCACTTCCATCACATCGCGTTCGTGGCGGCGGCCGACACGGCGTTGCTGAAGTTTGCGACGGTGGCACACGGCGACGCGACGCTGTTGCTGGATGGCATCACAATCACCCAGCGAGATCCAGGCCAGATCGTGATCCAGAATCCCAGCTTCGAGGCGAGCGGCAGCCTCTATCCGTTTCCCGGCTATGTGCAGCCGGCGTTTCAAGCGGGCTGGGACATCACCGGGGGTCACGGTATCAACATCGATGGCGCTGGTCCTTTCACCGACAATGGTCGCGCGGGCGATCAGGATCTCGTTCTGTTCCTGCAGGGCAACAATGCGTCCGCCAGCCAAACTTTGACAGGCCTGGCGAGCGGCAAGAAATACATCGTCGGATTCCTCGTCAACGGGCGCCGGTGTTGCGGCCCCGAGGAGAGTTCCTACAGCGTTTCATTTGACGATGCGGAGTTGGGGAACGAAACCTTTGCTCCGGTGGACGCGGCAAATCCATACCTCGTCCGGCAGTCCACGTTCACCGCCGCGGGCAACGAGGGAATTTTGAAATTCACCCATACAACTTCCGCCGGCGATCACACGCTCCTCCTCGACAACGTCGTCGTAGTTCCAGAGTTGGGATCCGCTCCTTTCGTCCTCTTTCAGCCAGCTCCCGTCACCGTCGAAGTGGGTGAGAGCGCCAGCCTCTTTGTCGGCGCAGTGGGCGCAGGCACCCTGAGCTATCAATGGAGGAAGGGCGGAGCCTCCATTGCGGGAAAAACGGCGAACACACTGATCCTGGACAGCGTGACGGCGGCGATGGGTGGGGAGTATTCCGTGGACGTGAAAAACGCCAGCGGCAGCGTCACGAGCAAGACCGTTTTCGTGACCGTGCTCGAGCCGATTGCAGGCGCTTTTGACACCGGTGTTGATGACAAAGGCTTGGTGCTCGCGGATGCTGCGGTGGACACCCACTATGTTCTGATTCAGAATGCTGATTCCGCCGCGTCGCAGAAGGCATTCGTCGAGGACGGATCGAAGTGGCCGATCGTGGCGGGGCCGTGGGTTGCCAACAGCGAGCTGTCAAAATGGATCGGGCCGAGGATCGATCCGGGCACGGAAAATCCTCTGAACGGTCCCGCAAGCGGGGATTACGTCTATCGGCTGAGGCTGGACCTGAGCGGCTACGATGCGGACTCGGTGGTGTTGTCCGGCGGTTGGGCTTCAGACAACTCGGTGGAGCTTCTCATCAACGGGACTGGCACAGGGCAAAA
Source organism: Akkermansia muciniphila (assembly GCA_945865375.1). GTDB lineage: Bacteria > Verrucomicrobiota > Verrucomicrobiia > Limisphaerales > F1-80-MAGS106 > F1-80-MAGS106. The sequence continues at coordinate 27,899 of CAMBEJ010000031.1, forward strand.
GCAGGCCGGATTCGGCGGGCTGGCGACGTTCCGGATTGGCAACGTGTTCAAGCCCGGCGTCAACGACATCAGCTTCAAGGTGGCCAACGGCGACTCTTCGGGCGGCCCGACGGGCCTGCGCGTGGAAGGATTACGCGCTGTAGGCGCGAAGGGCGGTTCACAGTTGCCCGTGACAGGCCCGACGCTCGCTGTGACGCGCAGCGGGGCGACCCTGATCCTCGCGTGGCCCTCGCCCTCCACGGGCTTCGTAATGGAGAGTGCGACTTCCGTAACGGGCCCCTGGGCACCAGGGAATGGGACCCCGGTAACGACTGGCAACCTCCAATCCCTAACCCTTCCCTCCACCGACAAAACGAGGTTCTACCGGCTCCGGAAGTAAATCCAGACAGGGTGGGTAATTTGTGGAGTCCAGCCTCAGACCTCTGCAAAAGCGGCTGAAATCGTGATGTCATTGCGCCACTCCAATTCTTCCGTGCTTCGCAATCGTCATCTTACTCGTGATCGCAATCCTCGGGTGTTGCCCTTGAAATAGAGGGGTGGATTACGATTGCGATTACGATTAGGATTACGATTAGGGTAGGGGATTGGAGGGGAGCCTGGGAGTCAGAGTCTCCAAGAACCGGCAGACATGGAGGTCCACCCCACGTATTGTGCTTCGGGCGCTTGGACTCTTTTTCACAGGATGTGTCGAAACTTATTGGAAATCCGCGTGTTCCCAACTAATACTGGGATTAATGCATACATCCATCGAGGAACACCATGGCCTTTGCGACCCAATTGGCAGAAGCACCGAAGGGCGATCCCATCAATGTTGAGGCGATCGAGAGACTCGCGCGGCAGCGCGACGCGCTGTTGGAGCAGCTAGGTCGGGTCATCATCGGCCAGCGTGAGGTTATTGACAATGTGCTGCTCACGATCTTCTGCGGCGGCCACGGCCTCGTCGTGGGTGTTCCTGGCTTGGCCAAGACGCTGTTGGTCCGAACCTTGGGACGCGCGCTCGATCTTTCCTTCAGCCGCGTCCAGTTCACCCCCGATCTGATGCCATCCGATATCACCGGAACGGAGATCATCGAGGAGGATCCCGCGACCGGAAAACGGCGGCTGGAATTTCTGCCCGGGCCGATTTTTGCGAACTTGGTTCTTGCCGACGAGATCAACCGAACTCCGCCGAAGACGCAGGCGGCGATGTTGCAGACCATGCAGGAGTATGAGGTGAGCATCGGTTCGAAAACCCATGCATTGCCGAGACCGTTTCACGTTTTTGCGACCCAGAACCCGATTGAGATGGAAGGCACCTACGTGCTGCCCGAGGCTCAGGCGGACCGGTTTATGTTCAGCATTTATTGCGGATATCCCACCCATGCCGAAGAGGAGAGGTTGGTGCGCAACACGACGGGGACCGACGTGCCGCAACTGGAGCCGGTTTTGACCGGAAGCGAGCTCATCGAGATTCAAAAGTTGGTCCGCTCGATGCCGGCATCGGATGAGGTGCTGAAATACGCCGTCCGGTTGGTGTCTCACACCCGGCCCGAGGATTCCGAGGCACCGTCGTTCATCAAAGAATACGTGCGTTGGGGAGCCAGTCCCAGGGCGTCGCAATATCTGATCTTGGGTGCCAAGGCGCGGGCGGCCGTCAGCGGAAAGCTATGCGCGGATTATGAAGGGGTTCGGTCGGTGGCCACTCAGGTTCTGCGGCACCGCGTCCTGACAAACTTTAATGCGCGCGCCCAAAAAGTCACCGTAAACGACCTCATTGACAGGCTGCTGAAGGAGGTTGTCCCTGGGGGGCGTTGAGGAGCCATCACGATGCCGTCGAGTTTTGCCATCCATTCCTCCTTACTGGCTGCCGTGGACGACTTGTCCCTCGTGGCCAAGGCGGTTGTGGAGGGCTTTTTCGACGGCCTACACCGAAGCCCTTTCCTGGGTTACAGCTCGGAGTTTTCGGCTTATCGACCTTATGCCAAGGGAGATAATTTGAGGCACATTGACTGGAAGGTCTGGGGGCGGACAGACGAGTTTTATGTCAAGCAATATGAGGATGACACGAACCTCCGTTGTTTCATTTTTCTCGACACCAGCGCCTCCATGGATTTCGGAGCGGGAGATACCAATAAGTTCCGGTACGCCCGCGTGCTGGCAGCCGTTTTATCATTTCTGATGGTTCGGCAGCACGACGCTCCTGGGCTGATCGTTTTTGGAGCCGAGTCCAAGCAGGCGGTGCCCGCCCTGGCCGCGCGGCACCAAGCGGACGAGATTTTTCAACTCCTGACCGAGGCTCGGGCTGGCGGGCGGACCTTGGTGGACGCGCCACTCTTGCAACTGGCTCAAACGATCACGCGTCGCGGGTTGACGGTGATTCTCTCCGATTTCTTCACCTCAGAGGAGGCGTGTTCCGATTTATTGCGGCAGTTGTATGGCCAGGGGCAGGAGGTTTTGGTGTTCCACATTCTGGCGCCCGAGGAACTGGATCTGCCCTACCAAGGCCAATTCATCATGGAGGACAGTGAGACGGGCGAGGAGGTGGCTGTTCATGCCGATGGTTTTCGCGAGGAATACCGCAGGCAATTGAGCGACTTTTGCGACCGTGTGCGCAAGGAGTGCCTGCGGTTGGAAATCGATTATGTCCCACTCAGAACGGATGCGCGACTGGATGTCGCGCTCATGGCTTATCTGGAGAAAAGATCAGCCTTCTGAGTGATGTTCCCAACCTTTGCGAACGCGGCGTTGTTGTTTGGGTTGGCGGGGTTGAGCATTCCCGTCCTGATCCACCTCCTTTTACGCCAAAAGAGCCAGCGGCTGAGGTTTAGTACCATTCGATTTTTCGTTCAAAAGGATGAGCCATCCAGCCGCAAACGCAAGCTGCGAAACCTGTTGCTGTTGATGGCCCGGTTGGTCCTGTTCGCGTTGGTCGTTCTGGCGTTTTCGCGCCCCTACATCCGGGGTGGAAAATCCGATCCGGCAGCGAGAAAGCCGCAACAAATTGTGCTGGTCGTCGACGCTTCGGCCTCCATGCAGGCCATTGGGTCCGCAGGCTCGCAGTGGGCGCTCGCGAAGGCGCTGGGAGGGCAGGTCCTCTCTGGTTTGCAATCGGGCGATCGTGCGGCGTTGATCCGTTGTTCATCCCAGACCGAAGTGGCGTCCGCCTTCGCGCCACCTTCCGTGGCCGCGCGGGCGCTCGGGGATCTTCGTCCGACCTTTGGGGCCGGCGACCTCGCTGAAGGACTGCGGCAGGCGCTCAAGTTGCTGGCAACGTCCGATCCGGCCTTTGTTTCGTCGATTTATATCCTCAGCGACCTGCAAAAAACCAGCTGTCAGAATCTCACGGTTTGCCCCTTGCCTCAAGAAGTCTCCGTCCATGTCATGGATCTCGGCGAACGTTATGTTCCAAACATTGCGGTGACTGGGTTGCAGGTCGAGGCGCTCGCGCGGTCCGGGCCCCATGCGCAGATCACGAGCTGGTCGGATGACACTCAAACAGGGATCAAAACGGTGTTGAAAATCGATGGCAAAGAATTTCCTTCGGCTTCTGTGAGCCTGGCTCCGGGCGGCACCACAAATCTTTCGTTAACTGTTCCAGCGCTGGCACCCGGGTGGCACTCGGTGGAGTTTGGAATACATTCGAAGGATGGGTTCGCCGCCGATGAGACTCGTTTTCAGACTGTGTTTGTCCCGGTGCCGTTGCGTGTCCTTGTCGTCGAGACCCGGAAGCCCTCGAAAGTGTTTCAGGAGGAAAGCTTTTTCATCGTGACCGCCCTCGACCCATCGTTTGGCAGCGCCGAGCCGGGCTTGAGGCGTTTCGCGATCGAAAAGGCGGATGCGAACTCATGGGTGCCGAGCCTCCAGCCGATGGGAGGGCGGTCTGGTTTCGACTTCGTGGTGATCCCTGGGTTGAAGCAACCGTCTGCGGCGGAGGCAGCGGCCCTGGTTTCTTATCTGCAAACGGGCGGTGGCGTCATGTTATTTCTGGGCGAATCGGTGAGTGCGAATCGTTACAACAACGAATGGCGCGAGTTACTGCCTGCTCGGCTGGGGAATCACGAAGGGGTTGCGGAGAACGATCCAGCCTGGCATCTTGGCGAATACGATAAAGCCGCATGGGTGTTCAGCGCTTTCCAGCAGCCTCACAGCGGGAATTTGAGCCTTGCCGAGTTCACGCGCCGGTTCACTCTGACACCTCACGCGGGGAGCTCTGTCCTGGCGGCGTTCGATGATGGGATGCCGTTCATTCTGGAGCGGAAAGTGGGCCGTGGAAAGATTTTGCTCGTGAATACATCCTCTGACAGCGCCTGGACTGACTGGCCAAAGCACAAAACCTTCGTGCCTTGGTTGCACACCGCGGGATACTCCCTGGCCGGACGCAGCGCGGGTCAAGAGCAGGCTTTGGCGGCTTCCTTCGTCAGCGGAAGTGAGACGGATATGGAACTGGGGGACGCTTCCGCCAAAAAGGAATTTAAATTGTCGCGATTTGACGGCAAGAAATCAGCGGTGACTTCGGATGCGGAAGGCCGGATTCGTGACGTGCCTCTGGAGGTGCCCGGGATTTATTCTTTGCACGAAAGTTCCGGGCGCGAGATTCGCCGATTCGCTGTCAATTGTCCGGTGCAGGAATCAGACCTGGCTGGCTTTGCGCCGCTGGATTTTGAGCGGCAGATGACTCGCACGAGCGAGCCGGTCCACCCTGTTCAGGTGGCGGGCCTCTTCGCGGATTCCAAGCAAGCCGTGGAGTCTTGGCGGTACCTGTTGTTCGGCGCTTTAGCCCTGCTGTTGATCGAACCCTTGGTGGCCAATCGAACGTTGGCTTGAATGAAAGAAAATCGTATGAACGAGGCCCCTGAAATGGCGAAGGAACGGTTGTTGGCAGCGTCGAGGTTAAAGGATAGGTCCCGTCGGCTCGCCGTCGGTGTCACCGCTGCCGCCGTAGGACTGCTGATCATTCTGACGGTGGCGCTGTTGGACTATCGTTTTCTGCTTCCGAAAGGGCTGCGGATCTCGGCCATGGCCGGGCTGTGTGCGATCATCCTCTGGGGCGTCCATCGGTCGTGGAGGACGTGGCAGCGCCCCACACAGTTGAAGGAGGCCGCGCTGGACGCCGAGGCACAACGGCCCGAGCTCGGCTGCGAGATCTCTACTGCGGCGGAGTATTTGACCGGCGAACGAAGAGCCTCGGAGGCCTACGAGCCCGAGCTGGCGGCTGCCCTCCAGGCCAAAGCCGCTAAAAACCTGGCACGGATGCCAGTTCCGTACGCCATGAAGATTGTCCGACCGGCATTGGGGCTCGGGCTCATCACGATGGCCGTTCTATTGTTTGCGATCTTGGCTTCAGGATCGCTCACGGCGTTCAAACGAGCCGTGGCTCCATGGGCCAACGCCTCCTATACTCAAGTCCAGGTCAAGCCCGGAGACATCGAAATTCCCATCGGCCGCGACGTCGAGATCAAGAGCCTTTTTTCCGGCCGCACTCCCAAGGCTGCCCACTTCCAGTGGTTGGACGAGGGCTCCGCCAAGTGGCACACTGTGGAGCTTGGTCGAAACGATCAAAACGAGTATGTGCATCCCGTCAAGAACGTGCGGTCGCTTATCAAGTACCGTGTGCGTGGCAGCGACGCCGTGTCGGCGGATTACGTCGTCCAGCCCTATACCCCTCCGGAGGTGAGGGAATGGCGTTTGGGCCTGGAATATCCCGCCTATACTCTCCACCCTAAGGGCGTCCAGACCACACCTGATATTTCCGTAGTGCGAGCCACGATCGTGTCCTTTCAAATCAAACCGTCCGTGAAACTCTCGAAGGCGCGGCTGCGTTTCAGCAACGGCCTGCCGACCCTTGATTTGAAGGAATCACCGGGGGGTTTATGGGGTGCGGATTTGAAAATAGCCAAAGACGCCGAATTCTGGATCGAGCTTGCTGATGTGAAAGGACGGATCGGTGGCAACGAGGTCCCTTACTCTATCAAGGCTCTTCCGGACGAGGCTCCTAAAGTCGAGATTCTCGAACCCGGCCAGGATAGGCGTGCCGACGCGACGAACACTATTCCTGTTAAGATCTCAGCCTCGGACGATTTTGGCGTGGGGGAGATCAAACTTGTTTATCATCGGCTCGGGAGTCCTGAACAATTTGTGGCATCGTCCCGGCAAAACGAAACCAACGCGGAGATGACCGTGGACCTCCCGCTTTCATCCATGGGTTTGAAGGAATACGAGCTGGTGGTGTATCACGCCGAGGCCCGGGATAACAACACCCTGGATGGGCCAGGCATCGGCAGGTCGCAGGTGTATTTTGTGGAGATCACGAATGAGGAAGGAGCCCTCTGCAAAAAGCCCGCCACACCAGGGACGAAGGTGAATCTGCTGGTCGTGCAAAAGCAGATTATATCCGACACGGCAGCGTTGGGGACCACGGCTGTGGCAGGAAAGTTCAAAGATTTGGCGGCACGCCAAAAGGACGCTGCGGACTTTGGGAAAATTTATTTGGATGGAATGTCCGAGGTCGGAGCGCCTGCGGAAGCCGTAGAGGAGATGACGGCGGCTCTTCGCGACATGAAGGAGGCGCAGGGCTTTCTCGAGAACATGGGACGCGATAAGGCGTTGCCTCCCGAGGAGAAGGCTTTGGCGCGTTTGTATCACTTATTGAAACTGCTGCCGGAGCTGAAGGACCTGCCGACGGCGCCGAAGGTTGCCGAAACGCCGAAAGAAGAAAAGCCGACGACCCCGCTGATGAAGGTGGTGTTGGAAGCAATCAAAAAGAAGCAGAAGGAGCAGCCCGACAACAAGGAAATCGCGGAGGCTTTGGAGGAGGCCAAAAACCTCGAACAACAGGCCAGTTTGACCCTCGGCGTGCAACACTCTGGAAGCGGAAGTGGAAAGGGCGAGGGCGAAGTGAAGCTTGATCGGTCGGGAAAGGCAGCCAAGCCCCCGCAGCCCGGCAAAGACGGAAAAGCTGAGCAGGAAGGCAAGGAGAGCAAAGAAGCCAAAAGCGATAAAAACGCCCGCGATCCCAAGGACGGTAAGGGTGGCAAGGGCGGCAAAGGTGATAAAGCTGGCAAAGAGGGCAAAGAGGGACAGACCGATCCGAAGGAAGCTCAAAAGCTGGCTGAGAAACAGAAGGAATTGAGCAAGGAGGCGAAGGCTTTGGCGGAAAAACTGGCGCGCATCGCCGGAAAGGATTCTCGCTTGGGCCAGGGCGCGGCGAAAAAGATGAGCGAAGCCGCAGAGAAATTGCGGGCCGCCGCAGAGTCGGCGCAGAGTGGGGACGCGCAAAAGGCGGGGACCCAGGGCGCGCAGGGGGATGCGGCGTTGAAGGTGACGATCGCCTTGCTGGAGCGGATCCTCGAAAACCGGCCGGAGCTGGGGAATGTGGCCAACGAAGACTTTCCAAAGGAATACGAGGGTGTGATCTCGGAGTACTTGAAAAAGCTTTCGTACGCTGAATAGACACCGGAGCACTGGGCGATGATTCAATTCACCTACCTGCCGCGCTGGCCGTGGGTTGTCGCGGGTGCTGCCTTGGTCCTGTCGCTGCTGTGGTGGAGCTATCGGAGGGCGAAGGGGAAACCGGGCCTGCCGCTGCGCTGGCTCTTGGTTGCCTTGCGGTTTGTGGCGATTGGGGCCGTGGTGATCTGCTTGATGGACCCGCAGTGGGTTGAGACGATCATGCACCATCCGAAATCACGCGTGGCCGTTCTGCTCGATGCTTCGCGAAGCATGAGCATCCGCGATGTACCAAACGGACGCATGGCCGCCGCGAAAGAGTGGGTTCAGAAACATGTCACCTCCGCAGTGCCCAAAGGGGTGCTGGTGTCTTCGTTCACTTTCGACCATTCTTTGACTCCGCTGCCCGTGCTGGATTCGGCAAGTCCGACCGGTTCCGGAACGGCTCTCTCGGGCGCTCTTGAAAGTCTTCTTACGGCGACGGGTGAAGACCCGTTGAGCGCGGTCATCCTCCTCTCCGATGGTATCGAAAACGCCGGCCAACCACCGGATCGGGTCGCGCGGTTCTATCGGCGGAAGGGCATTCCGATCCACACCATCGTGGTAGGCACCACCAATGAGATGCGCGACGTGATTCTGGAGAATGTGCAGGTCAGACGCGCCGTGCCCAACGAAGCGCCGACGCGTCTGGGTCTCCTCGTGCGTTCTCCAGGTTACAAGGATAAAACTGTTGCGATCCAAATCCGGTTGCAAAAGGAAGTGATCGCGGTTCACGAGGTGACGTTGAACGGGGGTTCGCAGAAAGTGGAAGTCGAGATCATACCCCGGCGGAAGGGCTTCCAAATCTATGAAGCCACGATCGCGCCTCAGCCTGACGAATGGATGACGACTAACAACCGCCGATTGTTCGGCGTGGAGGTGGTGGATCCAACGATTCGGGTCATCTACATGGAGGGGACACCGCAGCAATCGAGCAGCCCCAAAGCGGAGTGGAAGTATCTCAAGGACGCTCTTGAGTCGGACCCCAATGTGAAGGTGAAAACCTTGTTCCGCCAGTTTGGGGCGAACGGTCAGTTTCTGAATACCGTCGATTCCGACCCGACCACGGGTGAGAAGATTTATCCAGTCGAGCATCCCACGCAGGGTTTTCCTCGCACACTCGCGGGGCTGTTGGAGTATGACGTGGTGATTCACAGCGACATCAAGAAGGAGTCGTTCAAGCCCGAACAATTGGTGAGCATCGCCCGTTTTGTGGAGGAGTATGGGGGAGGGTTTGTGATGATAGGCGGCAACTCGGCTTTTGGAAAGGGTGGCTATCATCGGACGATTCTGGACCGGATCATTCCGGTTGCCATGGGGGACGGGAATGACGCTCAAGCAAGGGGCTTGAGGATGCACGTGCCGCCTTCAGCGCTGGCGCATCCCATCATGAACCTGGGGGCGACCCGCGCAGAAACGGCGTTGATCTGGAGCGTGAAATTTCCGTTGCTCCATGGCTGCAACAGGGTGGACCGAGCCAAACCGGGTGCCATCGTCCTCGGGGAGGATCTCAGCTATCAAAATGCCTTTGGCCGTGGACTGCTTCTCGCAGTCCAGGAAATTGGGAAAGGGCGGAGCATGGCCTTCACCTCGGACACAACGCGCTCCTGGGGCAAGGATTTCGAAACGACCTGGGGAGAACCCATCAATCCTAGGATGGCGCTTTCCGAGGACAACTGCGACTCCCGTTATTATCGGCAATTCTGGGTGAACGCCATTCGTTGGCTGGCGAGTGGAAGAGTGGGTCGGACCAATAATCCCGTGACACTCGAACTCGCCAAGAGCTATTGTTTTCCAGGAGAGTCTGTGGCGGCTCGCGTCCTGGTGAGGGACGCGGACTCGAAGGATGTTTCGAACGCGGAGGTTTCGTTGCTTCTGTCGGGGGGAGGCAGGACCCACACCGCTGTGGCGGCGCGCTATGAGACGTCAACGCGTTTTTATGTCGCCGATCTTAAATCGGCCGTGGCAGGCGATTTTAGAGTCACCGCCGTGGCGCGTTCAAAGGGTGTGAAGCTGGGTGAGGACGAACAATTGCTCATCGCGGAAGAGGCTGACGTGGAGATGGCAGAGTTGAGGGCGCGCCCGGATTTGATGGCCGCGCTGGCTCGAGATTCGGGGGGAAGCACAGGCTCCTCGACGGACCAGGGTTTGGCTTTGGCAAGCTCGATGTTCTCAAACGTGCCTCCCCCGAGAATCGAGCACCGGCGCAAGCCGGCTTGGGATAAATGGGTCTGGCTTGCTTTGATCCTTGGATTGTTGTCGATTGAGTGGGCCATCAGGAGAGTTCGGGGATTGGCCTAACCCTCTAAAATGTTCCACTGAAAATAACCAGGAATCATGAAAAAGTCTAGCCGTCTCCCTTGGCTCATTGGCGCCCTTCCGTTGGGGGCGATCGTGGTTTCGTTCCTGATCTTTTCGATGTCGCCAGTCCCGCAGATCGCGAGTGATTCACGACCCGTCCCAGCCCTTCGTGGTGTGTCGTACGAGCTTTTCCGAGTCCAAGAACTGCCCTGGGCCATTCACGTGCTGACTATCGACCGAACCAGGCAGGATCTTGAGTTGATGACGACCCTGGGCCGAGGCTCCAAAATTGGATTGAGTGGGTTGACGGAACAGCTTCGATTGATTCCGTCCGAGTGGGGGCGTCCGGTGGCCGCGATCAACGGGGACTTTTATCGCACCGAAGGCGAGCCCTACGCCGGCGATCCGAGAGGGTTGCAGATTCTCGCGGGCGAACTTGTGAGCGCCCCCGCCGACAGAGCGTGTTTTTGGGTCGATGCCCAAGGAAATCCTAGGATGGGTGAGGTGACGGGTGGGTTTGCCGTCACATGGCCGGACGGATCCCAGACCCCTTTCGGGTTGAACGAGGAACGCGAAGGCAGCATGGCTGTTCTATACAGCTCCGCAGTGGGCGCTTCGACGGGAACCTCCGGTGGCACAGAATACGTTTTGGAGCGCGCCTCCGATGGCCCCTGGCTTCCGTTGTCGCCGGGCATGCATTATCAGGCTCGAATCCGGCAGATCCGTGGCGGCGGGAATACTCCGCTCAAACCCGACATCCTCGTCCTTTCGGTCGGCACGTTTTCGCGTCTGCTTTCCCCTCGCGGTGCGGTCGGAGATATGCTCAAGATTTCCACGACCACGAAACCGGATCTGCGCGGGGTCAAAACCGCTATCGGTGGCGGACCGGTCCTGGTCCGTGGAGGGCAGCCGAGGCCGGGCCATGTTCACAAATCGATGGAGCGCCACCCTCGCTCAGCGATAGGTTGGAATCAAAAGGAAATACTTTTCGTGGAGGTTGATGGCCGGCAGCGTGGTTGGTCCGTAGGCATGACATTGCCTGAGCTTGCGGAGTACATGGTTCGGCTCGGATGCCAGGAGGCCGTGGGTCTTGATGGAGGCGGCTCGGCTGAACTCTGGTTCAACGGACGCATCATGAACCGGCCGTGTTATGGCCACGAACGCCAGATGGCGAACACGTTGATTTTGGTCGAAAAAAAGGAAGCTGGAGGCACCATGAACAATCCGGTTTTGAAATGAGAACCGCTGAGCTTTTGGTTGCCTGGCTGCTTGTGGCTGTAGTTTCGTCTGTCCCGGAGTGTGTTTCGGCTGGCGCGGTGAAGATCCACAAAACAGAAACGACGAGGAAAACGGAACAGCCGCGAGCTGCCGTCGATTTGGCTGGAAAACCGGCTGATCCCTTGAGTGATCCGGGCAAGCTGACGGTGCTGATTTTCTTGAGCATCGAGTGTCCGATCGCCAACCGTTACGCCCCTGCGATCCAACGGCTCGCGGAACAGTTTGTACCAAGCGGCGTCAGGTTCTGGTTGATCTACCCCGATGCGGATAACTCCCCCGAAGCTATCGAGAAGCACACGAAGGAGTATCGTTACACCCTGCGCACCTTGCGGGATCCACAGCACGTTCTCGTCCGCCGGGCGCGGGTGAGCGTCACGCCCGAAGCGGCGGTCTTTTCCGCGAAAGGCCGACTGCTGTACCATGGCCGGATCGACGATCGCTTCGTCGATTTCGGCAAGGAACGGGTCGCGCCTACCCAGCATGACTTGAGGGAGGCGTTGGAGGCGGCGCTGGCAAACAAGCCCATCGCCAATGAAGCGACTCGCGCGGTTGGCTGTTATATCTCTCAATGAGATTGTATCGGTTAACCAAGGCTTGGCTGTGGGTGGGAGCTTCGGCGTTTGTCCAAGCTGCCGCCGCGGCCACGGCCGCCGGTTCGACGGTGCCGACATTCAATAGAGATATGGCGCCGATCATCTTTAAGCACTGTGCAACCTGTCATCGCCCAGGGCAGTCAGGCCCGTTCAGTCTGCTCACCTTTGCAGACCTCAAAAAGCACGGACGCCAGATCGCCGAGGTCACGGCCAGCCGCACCATGCCTCCTTGGCTTCCGGAGCGGGGATATGGAGAGTTTGTCGGCGACCGCAGCCTCACTCCGCAACAAATCGAACTGTTTCAGCGCTGGCCTGTTGAGGGTGGTTTGGAAGGAAGCCCAAAGGATTTGCGCCCCATGCCTGAGTGGGTCGAGGAGTGGCAGCTCGGAAGGCCTGACCTGATTGTGCAACTTCCAGAACCCTACACGCTTCAGGCGGAGGGCCGGGATGTTTATAGGAACGTGGTGATTCCCATTCCAACGGACATCAGGCGCTACGTGAAAGGTGTGGAGTTCAGACCGGGGAACCCCAAGGTGATGCACCACGCCTTTGTGAACACCGACGAGACCCGCTTTTCCCGGCGGTTAGCTGAAAAGGAGATGCCGCCCGGCTTCGACGGCATGGAACTTCCCGAGAGCGCGCACATGCCTGGCGGGCAACTGCTGGGCTGGCAGCCTGGCAAGCAAGCGTCCTTCTCTCCTGCGGGCTTGGCTTGGGTGTTGGAAAAGAATACAGACATGGTGCTGCAAATGCATCTTCACCCCAGCGGAAAGTCAGAGCGGGTTCAGCCACTGGTAGGATTCTATTTCACGGACCAACCCCGGACGAACACCGCTTTCCGGCTCAGATTGGAACAGTTCAAAATCGATATTCCACCGGGCGCGAAGGATTATCGAATCGAACAAAGCTACCTGCTCCCCGTTGATGTCACGCTGCTTCGGATTCTGCCGCACGCTCACTATCTCGGCAAGTCATTGAATGTTTATGCGACCCTGCCAGATGGGACGCTAAAATGGCTGCTCCGCATCCCCCGATGGGATTTCAATTGGCAGGGTGATTATGGGTACAAATCGCCCGTTCTGCTGCCAAAAGGCACCACACTGAAGATGGATTTCACCTACGACAATTCCAGCGACAATGTGCGGAATCCCAGCCATCCGCCCAAGCGGGTTACTTTCGGTCTGGAAAGCACGGACGAGATGGCGGCGTGCTCGTTGCAGGTGCTGCCTCGCAATGCCGAGGACCGGCAGAAGCTGGCGCAGGATTGCTATCTCGAATCCGCGAGGGTTCGGCTTGATTATAACGAGCACATTCTGGCGAGTGATTCAACCAACGCGGTAGCTCACGCCAAAGCCGGTAGGGCTTGCATGGCGCTCGGAAAGTTTAACGAGGCGTTGAAGCATTTCCGCGATGCGGTTCGTGCGCAGCCCGACTTTGCCAAGGCCTATTATGACATTGGATCCATCTGGCTCAGCCAAAATCGGCCGCAGGAAGCGGAGAAAGCTTTTCTGGCGGTGGTCCGCTTCGATCCGGACGATTATCAGGCCCACGGCAACCTTGCGATTATCTACATGAAACAGGGACGTCTCAAGAACGCTGAGAATCACCTGCGCATCGCGATCCGGCTTAATCCGGATGACGAGCTGGCTCGAAAAAATCTCGAAGCGCTATTGCGGGCCAGAGCAGGTCAAGAAGCCCCATAACAGGATCTGAACTCAGTAAAACGACCCTGTTTTGCCTGATGCTCGAGCCACTCCCATTCCCCGCTCCTGCT